>MHBI01000009.1:77042-89401 GCA_001804815.1 Lentisphaerae bacterium GWF2_50_93 | reverse complement strand
TTCAATTCTGCCGCCAGGTTGGCGGCGGTCCATGAATTCCGGATCGCCAGCACCCCTGCTGGCATGCATTCAATTCTGCCGCCAGGTTGGCGGCGGCCCATGAATTCCGGAACGCCAGCACCCCTGCTGGCATGCATTCAATTCTGCCGCCAGGTTGGCGGCGGTCCATGAATTCCGGATCGCCAGCACCCCTGCTGGCATGTATTCAATTCTGCCGCCAGGTTGGCGGCGGTCCCACCTGCTGGCATGTATTTCAATTCGTTGCAGGCAAGGGCGCCGGCGTTACATGCGGCATTCCGAGCGTGCCACCAAATATCCAATCTTCCTTTTTATGGACAAGCCTACCCTTGACGGGATTCATCTCTATATATTCTATCACACGTTCAAGATGTTTTTTATCCCGCACAAACCGATCAAAATACTCACGATGCCAGAACCGTCCATCACGTTTAAGTTCACGGTTGATCTTCAGAGCGGTGTAGGACTTCCAGCTATGGACTATCTTGGATTCTGAAACACCATCGCATCCTATCAGGACATGCACATGGTTGGGCATTATACACCAAGTCTTCAAGTTATAACGGTCACCATTGAATTTAAGCAAGGTATCCTGGACTATTTCCGCGCAATGCGGATTTCGCAGATGGCACTCTCCATGTCCGGCATCCAGCAATTCATGTATATGTTTCAGCTTTTCAACCGCGAGGCGATGTCTGCGTGTTTGATCATCGGCATTCTCCTTCAAGAGTTCACTCTCAAGAATTTGCATGTCCAACTCAAGTCGGTCCCGGGATTTTTGAGGAATGGAATCAGCAAGGTGAAAAGTGATATGTTGAACCAGCCCCGGCTTGTCACGGTGTGGCAAGTATCCTCTGCTTGACCATTCATTCATATTCTATGCCCCCCCTCGGAACGCCAGCAACTTGCTGGCATGTATTTCGATTCTGCCGGCAAGGGTGCCGGCGGTCCATGTATTCAATTCTGCCGGCAAGGGTGCCGGCGGTCCATGTATTCGATTCTGCCGGCAAGGGTGCCGGCGGTCCATGTATTCAATTCTGCCGGCAAGGGTGCCGGCGATCCATAGCACTTTCGCACTCTAGAACTTTCGCACTTTCGCACTTTCCCCATCTTCCCGCTCCGTCGTGGCGATCGCATATGTATTTCCGGCATTATCCAGCAGGGCGCTCGCTGTCAGCAGCACATCAACTGTCCGGCCGTCCCTGGTGATCCGCTGTGTGCGATATGGCTCCGTAATCTCAGACTTCACCAGTTGCTTCACAACGGCTAAAGATTCTTTGCGCAGTTTCTCGGGAACCATGTCGCGGATGTTCATCTTCAAGGCTTCGGCTTCGGTCCATCCATATAACTTCTCGGCGCTGGGATTCCAGGCCAGTATCCGGCCGTCCAGATCCTGGACCGTAATTGCATCGTATGCATCGCGCACCACTACGGCAAGACGCAGGAGGGACTCGGATTTATTAAGACGTTCCTGAACCTTCTTCATCTCGGTGATATCCACGAAGTTGATCACCGCACCCTCGATGACATTGTCCATCGTGCGGTAGGGAAGTATGCGCATCGTGTACCATGAGCCCGCCGTAGTCTGCACCTCCATCTCTTTTGGGATCAGCCTGTCCAGCACTGCCTTGGTGTCCGGTACCAGGTTGTTGTATCCGACCAGATTGGAGAGGATGTGCCCTACGGGCCGTCCGATATCGCCGTGGATCAGGTTGATGATCTGGGTGGCGGCGGGAGTGAAGCGCAGGATACGCAGATGGATATCCACAAAGACGGTGGCGATGCCGGTGCCTGCCAGCAGGTTGTTCATGTCGTTGTTGACCCTTGACAGGTCCGTCATCTTGGTCTGCAGCTCGTTGTTGACCGTGGACAGCTCCTCGTTGAGCGACTGGAGTTCCTCCTTGGAAGTCTCCAGCTCCTCATTGGTGGACTGCAATTCCTCGTTGACCGACTGCATCTCCTCGTTCGAGGATTTGAGCTCCTCGTTTGAAGTCTCCAGTTCCTCATTGGCGGTCTGGAGGTATTCCTCCTTGGCGCGGAGGTCCTGCATGAGCGCGGTAACGCGTTCATCGGAGCCGGAGAGATGATCTCCGTTCGATGACGGCTCCGACATGCCCATCTGCTCAGAAGGCGCATCCTCCAGGATGACCAGATACAGGGGTGTTTCCGGGACCGCTTCATTTACCTCCTTTTTCATGGCAGCGGGTATTGCAGTTACCGGGCGGACGCTCAGGTTGACAAATGTAAAGTGGCCGTTGGTTTTCACACGCAGGCCAGCATGGCGGACAATTTCCTTCAATGCAACTGCCTTGTGCAGGGCCGTGGTCAGTTCGAGGCGCAGGCCTTCGCGCGCCATCTTCAGGATGTTGCTGATTCCGACCTCGCCCGGAGCTGGTTCGAGATACATGCCAGTCCGGCCGTGGAGATAAAGGATGTCGCCATGGCTGTTGACAAGCGCGGCTGACGGAGCGGCCTGCTGCAGGAGGGCCTGCTCGGTCAGTTCGCGCAGAAGAAGCTTCGCGGGGTTGGCCGTCTTGGCGGTTGCCATAGGCAGTGCAATGTCTATCGCCGACATGGGCGGCAGGAAACGGCCAGCAACTGCCCTGTGTACGCTGTGGATATCCTCCTTGCGCCTATAAATCTTCAACCTGCGGTCGAGAGGGTCGAAGAGATCGCCGAACTCGCCGATGGTCTCGGAAGTGCCGAGGAAAAGGAATCTGCCCGGGTTAAGCACGTAGTGGAAAAGGGGTATAAGCTTTTCCTGCAATTCCATTCCCATATAGATAAGGAGATTGCGGCAGCTGATCAGATCGAGTTTGGAGAATGGCGGATCCTTGATCACGTCCTGCTCGGAAAAGACCAGCATGTCGCGTATGCCCTTATGGATGCGGTAGGCGGTGCCATCTGATTCAGCCGTGAAAAAGCGCGCCAGTCTCTCAGGCGAGATGTCGTTTGCGATACTCGCAGGATAGAGGCCGGTGCGGGCTGTGGCAATTGCCTGGCTGTCAATGTCGGTGGCGAAGACCTGGACCTTGAAACTTTGTTTCATAGACTCCTGTTGTTCTGCGAGCAGGATGGCCAGGGAATAGGGTTCCTCGCCGGTGGAGCATCCCGGCGACCAGACGCGGATCACATCGTCCTTATTCCTGCCGGCAAAGAGCTTTGGGATGATCTGTTCTTCTATCACCCTGAACGCCTCGGGATCGCGGAAAAAGTTTGTCACGCCGATCAGAAGGTCGCGGAAAAGCGCATCCACCTCTGCCTGATTCTCCTGAAGGTATTTGACGTACGAGTCGATCTTTTCGATCTGCTGGACCGCCATGCGCCGTTCGATGCGCCGGTAGAGCGTGTTCTTCTTGTACTGGGAAAAATCATGTCCGGTCTGTGCGCGCAGAAGGATTGAAATCTTCTTCAGGGCGTTCTCTGACTTGAGTGCCGGATCAGCAGCTAACTTTTGAGGCTTGGCGAAGACATGGGAAACATAGGCTGTGAGCTGGGCTGCCATCTTTGCCGGAGGAAGCTCATAATCCACCAGCCCGGTGGCGATTGCGCTCTGCGGCATGCCGTCATACTCGGTGGTGGCCGGGGACTGAACCATGGCCATGCCTCCCTCTCCCTTGATGGCCCTTAAGCCCAAGGTGCCGTCGCTGCCAGTGCCGGAAAGCACGATGCAGATGGCATGCTCGTGCTGGTCCTGGGCAAGCGAGCGGAAGAAGAAATCGATTGGCATGCGCAGTCCCCGGGGAGCGGAAGGCTCCATCAGCTGTAGCGTTCCGTTCAGGAAGGCCATGTCGCGGTTCGGGGGAATGATGTATGCGCAGTTGGGCTTTACCTTAATGCCGTCCTCGACTTCGAAGACCTGCATGCGTGTATAGCGCTGGATGATGTCGGCGAGTATGCTCTTGTGGTCCGGGGCCAGGTGCTGCACCAGCACGAAAGCCATGCTCGAAGGTATGTCGGAAGGCATGCCTGAGAAGAAGGCCTCGAATGCCGCCAGTCCGCCCGCAGATGCGCCGATACCTACGATGGGAAAGTTTTCAGTGGATTTTTCAGCTGGTTTGCGGACACCCGCTGTTCTGGAATTGGAAACAGATTTTTTTTTAGATTTTGTTTTTTTTCCGGAAGACATTTTCCTGATCCTTCGGTTGAGTTTGCTCCTACCTTCATGGCACGGGCAATCTAACCTCCTGGCTATGAATTATCAACCGCGTTGAGGCTGAATCAGCTTTTTATTCCGTAAGGCATCCCGCCTGCAATTTGCGTTGAATCGCCACCGGTGCCGGCACCCCCTGCTGGCATGTATTTCAATACTGCCGCCAAGTTGGCGGCGGTCCATGAATTCCGGAACGCCAGCACCCCTGCTGGCATGTATTTCAATACTGCCGCCAAGGGTGGCGGCGGTCCATGAATTCCGGAACGCCAGAACCCCTGCTGGCATGTATTTCAATACTGCCGCCAAGTTGGTGGCGGTCCATGAATTCCGGAACGCCAGCACCTCTGCTGGCATGTATTTCAATACTGCCGCCAAGTTGGCGGCGGTCCATGAATTCCGGAACGCCAGCACCCCTGCTGGCATGTCTTTCAATACTGCCGCCAAGTTGGCGGCGGTCCATGAATTCCGGAACGCCAGAACCCCTGCTGGCATGTCTTTATCTTTTCCACTTCTCCGCAGATGCCGCCAAGTTGGCGGCGTACCGTCTTGCCGGACCGCCAGCACCTCTGCTGGCAGTCTTTATCTTTTCCACTTCTCCGCAGATGCCGCCAAGGGTGGCGGCGGTCCATGAATTCCGGAACGCCAGCACCTCCCGACGCACTCCGCGGCCGGGATCTACGACCTGCTGGCAGTCTTTATCTTTTCCACTTCTCCGCAGATGCCGCCAAGGGTGGCGGCGTACCATGCTGCTTTCCGGCCACTGATTACAGATTACCGTTCACCTGCCTCGGGCAGGAATGCCCGAGCTACCCCTACGACAGCGCCTCCCGGAGTTTTGCAGACAGTTCCTCGGCAGTGAACGGCTTCTCAAGGAAATGGACGCCTTCTTCCAGAATGCCATCATGCGCGATGATATCAGCAGTATATCCCGACATGAACAGGCATCTGATGCCGGGGCGGATCAGGCTGATTTTCTCTTTGAGATCGCGTCCGCTCATTCCAGGCATTACCACATCGGTCATCAGAAGATGGATATCCCCCTTGTGTTCCGCGGCAATCCTCATGGCCTGCAGCGGACTCTCGGCAGGCAGCACGGTATATCCCAGCCTTTCGAGCAGTCTTCCTGCGAATTGAAGCAGGGCTTTTTCGTCCTCGACAAGCAGGACAGTTTCAATCCCGGTAAACATTTTCACTGGTTCAAGTTCCTTGTCATTCCCTGCATTCCCATTCTCCTGTTCATGCCGTGGCAGATAGATTTTGAATGCCGTGCCCTTTCCGGGTTCGCTGTAGACATTGATGAATCCGTTGTTCTGCTTCACTATGCCGAAGATGGTTGCGAGCCCGAGACCGGTACCCTCTCCAATTTTCTTGGTCGTGAAGAAAGGTTCAAAAATGTGATCGATCGTCTCCTTGCCCATCCCGCAGCCGTTGTCACTGACTTCAAGCACGGCATATTTTCCTGGAACGAAATCAGGATGCGACTCGCAGAAAGCCTTGTCCAGATCCGCCTTGCCGGTCTCAATTTCTATCATGCCGGCACCGGAGATGGCATCGCGTGCGTTGACGAGCAGGTTTGCCAGGATCTGGTTGATCTGGGATGGATCCATTTTCACTTTCCAGATATTGGCATGGGGTTTCCACAGCAGTTCAATGTTTTCACCGATGAGCCGCTGCAGCATCTTGAGCATGCCTGCAATGGTGTCGTTCAAGTCAAGGATCCTTGGAGCTATGGTCTGCTTGCGGGCGAATGCAAGGAGCTGCTGGGTGAGTTCCGCGGAGCGGAGTCCGGCCTTGTGAATTTCCCTGACGCGATCATATTTTGGATCTGTCTGGGACATTTCCATGAGCAGCATGTCCGAATAACCGTTGATCACGGAAAGCATGTTGTTGAAATCGTGGGCGACTCCGCCCGCCAGCTGGCCTACGGCTTCCATCTTCTGCGCCTGCCGCAGCTGGGATTCGAGCCTGGCTTTTTCCTCCTCTATGAGCTTGCGTTCAGTGATATCAGAGATGATCCCATACCATAGCGTGCCGCCGTCCTCCATCCGCTCCGGCATCGCAGAAGACAATCTCCATCTCAGGCCTTGCCTCGGCAGGACTACGCGGAACTCATAATGGAACGGCTGCAGGGTACGTGCGGATTCCTGGATTGCAGAAACAATGCCGTCACGGTCGCCAGGATGCAGACGCCCGAAGACCGGGGTGGCATCCTCCCGAACCTCTTCAGGCGTCACTTCGTAGATGTCGTCCATGCCCCGGCTTGCGAAAGGGAAGCATGAGCGCCCGTCGGCATACAGACGATACTGGTAGACGACTCCCGGCACCTGTGCGGTGAGTTTGACTATCATGTCGTGGCTCCTGTGCAGCGCCTCCTCTGCCAGCTTGCTTTCAGTGATGTCGATGCCGATGCCCACCAGGAACGGATGTCCGTCGATCATCAGCCGCCGCCCTGTCATCAGGAGCCATCTGAATTCCGGGCCGCCCCGCAGGAGAACCCGGCCTTCAACAGTCTCGATTGCACCATTTGCCAACACGTTCCCGATTCTTCTATGGATGAGTTCCCTGTCATCAGGATGGATTGTATCTATCGCAGCGGTGCCTGCAATCAATTCCTCAGGCTTGCCGACGATCTCATCACGCTGGTAAGCATTCCAGCCGACATATAGCCCCTTCTCGTCCAGCATGTAGAATGTTCCAGGGATACTGTCAATAAGCGTCTTGCTGAACTTATCTCCTTGTCTAGCCGCCTCCTCTGCACGCCTGCGCTCAGTCATGTCGTTGCCCACGCAGAGCACTTCGCTGCAGAGCCCCTCTTCATCGAACAGGGGCTTGTTCGTCCATGTGACCCATGCCCGGGAACCATCCTTCCTCATGTTCTCGTTCTCGTTGTTCTTGTAGCGTTCCGGATGGGCGACAATATCAAGGATGATCTGCGAAAGGTCTTTTCCAGTGCTGTCGGATAGGGGCACTATCGTCCCGACCACGTCCTGCCCGATGATCTCGTCAAGCGAGTAACCGAAGAAGTTCAATGCATATTCGTTCATGAAGGTTATCTTACCGGAAGAATTCCAACGGAGAATGATGCTGTTGGCATTCTCAACGAGTTCCTTGTATTTCCTCTCGCTTGCCTGGAGCTTCTGCATTGAGCGTATTGATGACACCTGATCAGAAAGTATCTTCCCGACAAGGATCATCGCCAGCGGATACAGGATAATCACTGGCAGGCCGATATTTTTCAGGACAGACATTGCGGTTTCATCCGGCAACGTGAAAGTCAACGCGAGCATTACAAGGTGAACTGCAAGCCCCAGCATGTAGAGCATCCATGTCGACGGCGGATTCTCCTGCGGTCTCCAACGATAATGTGCCAGCAGTCCAAGCCCGGACGAGGATAGTATTACCAGAACGCCCATGGGCATTCCGCCTCCCCCAATCCATATGCGGCATACTATTGTCATCAGGACGGATATGATTGCGGCCCATGGGCCAAAGAAGAGAGCGCATATGCTCAGCATGACGGAGCGGCCATCAAAGATCAGCCCGGGCCCTAGGACAAGAGGGTGCAACATCCCAATGACCGCTGCACCGCCAAAAAGGGCTCCCTGGATTATTGCGCCTGTCCGATTGTCCCTGTTCCACCGCTGGGCAATAAACCCGGAGATGACGCTGATGGCCACCAGAAGGCTCAGATTTAAAATCAATTCGATGTACATAGGAGTTCCCTGGATGGCGCTAAGTCAAGGTTGCAAACTAAAGTTTGAACTCCAAAGTTTGGAGTCCAGCCTTTAGGCTGTCTTAAAATTTAACGCCTTAACTTAGTGGCATTCGGTGTTCCCTGATTACTATATTGAGCCGATTTCAAAACTCGAATTTAAAGGAGCGCGGGTTTGACGCTTCGCTGCCATCCTTTGGCTGCCCTAATTCGCAGGCTCATCATTTATATCCCCGTAATGTTGCATAATTGTACATCAATACTCAGTAAAAAGCCAATAACGGGTTGACTATCGCCTCTTGGTCTAGCACCGAGTGACCTGCCCTGAGCTTGTCGAAGGGTTTGCTCTGTGCCTCTGTGCCTCTGTGCCTCTGTGCCTCTGTGCCTCTGTGCCTCTGTGCCTCTGTGCGAGAATATATTCTTTGTTTTTAACAACTTTCGAACTCTAGAACTTTCGAACTCTAGAACTCTAAACTTACTTCTTCCTCTGGAGCCGCGTCTTGTAGACAAGCAGCTTGGATGCGTCGATGTCCGGTCTTGCCTCGGCATCCTTGAGGACCTGTCCGGCCTTGTCGAAATTCCCCGCGTCCATGAGCGCGTCGCAGTATTCCTCGACGGAAACCTGGCTCAGCTTGTCGATTCCTGCGGCCTTTTCAAAAAGCGCGCAAAGTTCACCTGCGCCCTTTACCCTTTCGGCGGCAGGCAGGGAGATCGCCTTTGTATATTTTTCCTGTGCAAACCCCTGGTAGCATGTCGAGATCTGCTCCTGGCACTGGCCTTTTATTTCGGGATACTTCACGGACATCTTCTCGTATTCGTCGAGGAACGCCTGCCACTGCCCGCTTGAACAATAACCTTGCATCCTGCTGATATCCTCCGTCTTGGAATTGCTGCCCTTGACTTTGTAATACAGGATGACCGCAGCTACGCAGATGACGAGGAAGACGACTGCATTGATGATTCTGGAAACCTTCTTGACCGTGTCCGACATACCCCCCCCTTGTTTATTAAATCACAAAATCCAAGTTTCAAATTGCAAACTTCTTCGCCTTCGTTCGTAGTTAAGCCATTATTGGCTGTGTTCTTTTCAACGAAGAGACACGCAATAATGCGTTAACTACAAGCAATTCCAAACTCCAACTCGACTTCCCCCCGATTATCGGACCGCCAGCACCTCCCGACGCACTCCGCGGCCGGGATCTACGACCTGCTGGCAGTATTCATCTTTTCCCTTTCCACACCGATGCCGGCAGGGGTGCCGGCGTTCCATGCAGCTCTCTTACCGGACCGCCAGCAACCTGCTGGCAGTATTCATCTTTTCCCTTTCCACACCGTTGCCGGCAGGGGTGCCGGCGTTCCATGCAGCTCTCTTACCGGACCGCCAGCAACCTGCTGGCAGTCTTCATCTTTTCCCTTTCCACACCGTTGCCGGCAGGGGTGCCGGCGTTCCATGCAGCTCTCTTACCGGACCGCCAGCAACCTGCTGGCAGTATTCATCTTTTCCCTTTTCCCACCGATGCCGGCAGGGGTGCCGGCGTTCCATGCAGCTTTCCGACGTTCATTTTCCTCAATTGCTAAAGTACATTCCCAAGTGTCTGCGAGAGAATCTTCCTGCCGAACGGCTTCTGGATGAACCCCTTCATTCCGGCGTCGAGGAGGCCCTGGGCCTCGCCGTCGATGCTGAATCCTGAAATCAGCAGCGCTTTGACATTCTTGTTGAGCGCCTTCATTTCAAAAAAAGCGTCCCTGCCGTTCATCCGCGGCATCATCATGTCGAGGATGACAAGGTCTATATCCTTCCAGGAGCTGCGGTAAAGGTCGACGGCTTCCTGGCCGTCCCTGCAGGTTACTACTTCATGGCCGAAAGAAGAAAGGAAATTGGAGACAAGAGTACGGACCTCGTCATCATCGTCCACCAGGAGAATTTTAGACTTCCTGATGGTCCGTGCCTGCACAGTTTCACTGCCTGCCGGTTCAGACTTGTCTCCGACAAGAGGGAAGAACAATGAGAAAACCGTACCTTCTCCAAGGTTGCTGTCAACCCGGATTGCTCCCTTATGGACTTTTATTGTCCCGTAGACGGAAGCAAGGCCCATTCCAGTCCCTTTGCCCGGCTGCTTGGTGGTGAAGAAAGGTTCAAAAAGATGTTCTTTCGTTTCATCATCCATTCCGATACCGTCATCGATGACGCATATTTTCATGTAGTCGCCCCTTACGGCCTTGCGTCTTTCTTCGGCACTTAAGAAAGCATCTTCCATACTCACTTTTTCAGTAGTGAACATGATTTCGCCGCCGCTAGGCAGTGCGTCCTTTGCGTTGATGGCGAGATTGAGGAGCGCATTCTGAATCTGGCTCGGATCTCCGGATATCATCACCGGGCTCGCATTGAGAACCCGCCTGATCTCAATCCTCTTGTCGATACTGTGCTCAAGAAGCGAAATCACCTCTTCGATGATCTTGTTGATGTTTACCGGTACATTCAGATATTTGCCTTTACGTGAAAAAGCCAGAAGATCCCTTGTCAGGTCCGAAGCCCTCCGGGCCGACCGCAGGATGCTTTCAGCATCATTCCTGAGGGTGGGATCATCCAGGCGGTTGTAAAGCAGTTCGGCATATCCCATGATGCCCATGAGCTGGTTGTTGAAGTCATGCGCTATTCCGCCTGCAAGCTGCCCTATGGCCTGCATCTTCTGGGACTGGCGTAGCTGTTCCTCTATTTTGTCGCGGTCCGCCTCGGCCTTTTTGCGGTCGGTGATGTCGATGCCCAGTCCAACTATAAGGTTGGTGTTGTCGATCCTGGCGCCGTACCCCGTGAAATAATATGCCGTCTTCTTCCCGTCTTTGCTTAAAAAACCCGCTTCGACGGAAGCCTCGCCTTTTTCAAAAGCTTCTTTTATCCTGCAAGCCACTTCCTCTTTCTCATCCGCTGAAAAGAAGTCCAGCACCTGCATGGACAGCGCCTCTTCCATTGAATACAGCGAGACCTTCAAGAAATTCTCATTGACCCGGATTAATTTTCCATTGCTGTCAATAACATAGAATATGCCGGGCAGGCTGTTGATGACCGAATCGGAGAACTGCCTTGATCTCCGGATCTCGTCTTCCGCCTTATTGCGCCCGGTGATGTCGCGGTATATCGACTGGTAGCTGCCGTCAGGCATCATCCTGGTGCGCATTTCAACAACGACTGCCGATGAATCCGGACGGATGATCGTGCGCTCGCTCACTACGACTTCCCCCTTTTGCAGGAGGTCGAAACGCAAAGGGGCTTTGTTCAAGACGTCTGGACTGAAAAGCGTGCTTATATGTTTCCCGACCAGTTCATCCCTGGATTTTCCGGCCAGCATGCACATGCATTCATTGGCTTCGGTGATGACTCCTTCATGGGAGCCGACAAGTATTCCGTCCACGGCAAGATTTACGAGCTCGCGATAACGGAACTCGGAAGCCCTGAGAGCCTCTTCCATCCACCTGCGCTCAGTGATGTCCTTCGCCGTGCTGGCAAATCCGCTGACTTTGCCCTTTTCGTCATACTCGGGACAGATAGACCACGCCAGGTAATGCACGCAGCCATCAGCTCCCAGCATGCGATTTTCATGCGTAAAGACATCCATGCCGCCTTTTAACCAGTCCTTGAAAGCGGCCTCGGTCGACTTCCTGTCTTCAGGATGTATGAAATCAAATACCCGACGGCCAATACATGATTCCGGCGACAACCCATAAATCTCCTGGGCAGCATGGTTCACAAACAGAAAATATCCATTTACATCGACTCTGGTCACGAGATCCGGAGTCCCTTCCACAAGGTTGTGATAGTGTGTCCGACTCTCAATCAGCTCCAGGTTCTTAAGTCCGCGCTCGGCAAGTATCACGGCTATCTCGGACAGGAAATCCAATGTTCTCCGGAAATGGCTTTCTGAAACTACCGGAACTTTCTTCAAGGCCTCTATGTATTCCTTCTCGTCAATCCCGTAGATACTGGCCTGTTTCTTGAAGCGCTCAAGATCAGGTTCTGAAAACAGCGCCTGTCCGGTGGAGAGGAATGCGAGGCATTTGCCCCTGATGATGATTGGCGTGGCGCCGTCAACCATGCCGTTCTCGCATCTCTGGATGCTCAGCTGGCGGGATTCCCTGAGATTCTTGAAAAGCTCGACGTTGCTGCCCTTGCAATGACAGGATGAAGCTGGACAGGCCCGATGGAATTTCGTGCATACATCCCTCCATCCTGTGGCGATGAGGATTTCCATTGACGGATATGCCAGGAATCCTGTCGTATATCCGGTAAGCTGGGAGAATTTCTCGAAGACCATGCGGAGATGATCTATGTCCACGAGATCCTTGATGGAGTATTTTCCATCCACCAGGTCGGGGTCACATACCTGTATGTCGTTTTTTTTCACGTTTTTCCTTATTACCGACCTCTGCCTCTTTTCAGGCCGCCAGCACCCCTGCTGGCAGTCTTCATCTTTCCCACCG
>MHBI01000009.1:76728-77031 GCA_001804815.1 Lentisphaerae bacterium GWF2_50_93 | reverse complement strand
CGGATTACCGATCTACCCTCTTATCGGACCGCCAGAACCCCTGCTGGCAGTCTTCATCTTTCCCACCGATGCCGGCAAGGGTGCCGGCGTTCCATGCCGTTCCACCGGCCACGGATTACCGATCTACCCTCTTATCGGACCGCCAGAACCCCTGCTGGCAGTCTTCATCTTTCCCACCGATGCCGGCAGGGGTGCCGGCGTTCCATGCCGTTCCACCGACCACGGATTACCGACCTCTTCCTCTTATCGGACCGCCAGCACCCCTGCTGGCAGTCTTCATCTTTCACACCGATGCCGGCAAGG
>MHBI01000009.1:0-76719 GCA_001804815.1 Lentisphaerae bacterium GWF2_50_93 | reverse complement strand
GGATTACCGATCTACCCTCTTATCGGACCGCCAGAACCCCTGCTGGCAGTCTTCATCTTTCCCACCGATGCCGGCAAGGGTGCCGGCGTTCCATGAATTACCGGTCTCTGACATCTTTTCCCCTACGCCTTCCTGATTTTTCCGCCAAGCGCTGCGATCTTCGCATCTATGTTCTCATAGCCCCGCGATATGACTTCCGCCCTGTGGATCGTGCTTGAGCCTTTCGCGCAGAGCGCGGCTATCAGCATCGCCATGCCGGCCCGGATGTCCGGACTCGACATCTCCATTCCGCGCAGTTTCGCGGGACCTGTTATGACTACGCGGTGGGGGTCGCAGACGATCGCGTTCGCCCCCATCATGATCAGCCTGTCGACAAAATACATCCTGCTCTCGAACATCTTTTCAAAGAAGAGGACGGTCCCGCGGGCCTGCGTGGCCATCACGATCGTGCAGCTCATCATGTCGGTCGGATACTGCGGCCATGGCCCATCGGATATGACAGGTATGGCGTTGCCGAAATCGGGCCTGACCGAAAGGCGCTGTCCGCCTGGCAGGTGTATCCTGTCGCTGAAAAGCGCGAACTTCGCACCGAACCTCTCGAACACGCGCCTCATCATCCAGTAGTGGCGGGGTATCGTGCCGTGGATGGTCAGATCGCCGCCGGTGGCCGCGGACATCGCAAGGAAACTGCCGGCCTCGACATGATCGCCTATGACCGTGTGTTCGGCTCCATGGAGCTTCTCGACTCCTTCTATTTTTATGGTATTGGAATCAGTGCCTGAAATCTTCGCGCCCATCTTCATTAGGAGTTCGGCGAGATCCTGCACATGCGGTTCCGATGCGGCATTCCTGATCACGGTCCTGCCTTTGGCCGCCACCGCCGTCATCATGATGTGTTCAGTCGCCGTAACGCTCGCTTCGTCGAAGAAGAGATCCCTTCCCTTGAGCTGGGATGCGGAAAGCGCGAATGGAGGCTCGCCTGAGACCAGCTTGGCGCCAAGACACTTCAGCCCGTAGAGATGTGCGTCTATCCTTCTTCTGCCGATGTCGTCTCCGCCCGGAGGCCAGAATGAGACTTCCTTGCACCTGTAAAGCAGCGGTCCTGCGAACAGGAGCGATGTCCTGACCTGGTTGCACAGCGCCTGCGGTACATTTCCGGAACTGATGGCCTGCGCCCGAAGTTTCAACGATGTCCCCGAACGCTCCCATTTCACTCCTAGGGATTCTGCGATCTTCAGCATGGCCGCGACATCGATGATGTCCGGGACATTGTGGAGGATTATCTCATCTTCCGTGAGAAGCGATGCGGCGATCATGGGGAGTATCGCGTTCTTGCTTCCCGAGAGCGACAGCTCACCCGAGATGGGATATCCGCCTTCTATTATGAAATCGCCCATGAGTCAGACCTATGAGTTTGCAAAACTCGAAACTCGAAGCACGAAATACGAAATAAATTCGAATTCCTAAGTTTTAAAATTTCAAACATTTGAATTTTATGTCCCATTGTTTCGGATTTCGACATTCGAATTTTGATATTGGGGTGCGACCAGTCACGACCAGTCCTTGGACAGATGCAGAATATTGACGATGAAATTCTTGAAATCCGCACCTCTATTGATGAAATACTTGTTCTTGTCGTAAACCTCAATATCCCTCAACAGTTCCGAAGCCTTCTGATACCTCTTCTCGGGATTCTTCCTCATCATTTTCGCAAGGATGTCCTGTATGGGATAAGGTATCTTATTGTTCAGGCGGTGCGGCTGAAGAGGGCGTTTGCGTTTTATGGCCTCGCTCACGCTGGCAATCGACTTGCCCTTGAAAGGGAGGCGCCCTGTAAACATTTCATAAGCAACTGTGCCCAGGGAGAATATGTCAGTCCTTGCGTCCGCCTCCTTGACGTTGTCGAAGCTCTCAGGAGCCATGTATGATGGAGACCCCAGCATGGTATTGGTCATAGTCAGATTTGATTCCAGGACGTGCGCGGCCCCAAAGTCGGTGAGTTTGGCGTTGAATTCGTTGTCGATTATGACGTTGTGGGGCTTGATGTCGCGGTGGAGGATCTCATGGCCGTGGAGCGCCACAAGCGCCTCGGCAAGCTGCTTTAAGATCCTGACGGCCTTGTCGAGCGGCAGCGGGGTGTTGTCGACTATCAGCTCCGACAGCAGCTTGCCCTGGAGATATTCCATGACGATATAAGGTATGTCGCTCTTTTCTGCAAATCCGTATTCACATATTGAGACGATATTCGGCGACTTCATGTTTGCCAGGATTCCAGCCTCACGGAAGAAACGCTTGAGCTTCTCCATCGAATAAAGGTTCCGGGAAAGAATCTTGATCGCGTAGAATTTCTTGTCCTTCTCGGCGAGCATGACTGCGCAGAAGCTGCCGGAGGAAAGCTGCCGGATGATCTTGTATCCCGGTGGAGGCTCGACCGAAATGGCCTTTACGTTGTCCTTGTCATTGATTATCGCATCTGCGATGAATCCGCTTATCTTTCCAAGGGCGATCGGCTTGCTGAGCACGTCGAAGGCTCCGCTTTTCATGGCCGTGACGGATGCGTTGATGTCATCCCTGTCGGCAATTACAATCACCCTCGTGAAAGGGCAGCAGTCCTTGCATAGTTTTATGAAGTCCAGGCATGGCCTGCCATCGATCAGGAGGTTGCAGAAGATGAGCCTGTAGAAGAACTGCTGGAGCTTGAGTTCGGCCTCGCCGTTCTCATAAACCTGATCGATGACATATCCCTTCGGCGTGAGTTCTTTTTTCAGGTATTCGGAAAGGAATTTCTCCTCGCCTAAAACGAGGATCCTCGGGATAAGATCCTGAGTGCGATCCTCGTACTGTGTCGGCAAATCCCTGATGTTCTGTTCCTGCTCCATAGAAATCCACCCTTATTAAAAACTCCCGAACTCTAGAACTTCCGATTTCTAGCACTCCAGAACTCCAGAACTCTAGAACTGCTATTGTATTCAATATATCCTACGAACTGCAAATCTCCACCCCGTTCCTGCCATTCTGCTTGGCCTTGTAGAGAGCCTCATCCGCCCTGCCTATCAGAACATCGGACTTCTCATCTTTTACGAGCTGTGCTACGCCAAGACTGATGGTGACATTGATTCTCTTCTTCCCCGATTCGAACGGTGTCTTCCCGATGAGCTCCCTGAAACGTTCGGCCGTATTCGCAGCGGCATCCACGTCGACCCCTGGCAGCAGGGCAATGAATTCCTCGCCGCCATACCTTGACATGACATCGTAATGCCTGATGGCTGAACCTATGCGGCTTGAAAGTTCCCTGAGGACGGCATCACCTTCCTGATGACCGTAGGTGTCGTTTATCTTCTTGAAATGGTCGATATCCAGCATAATCATGCTCAATGGTATCTTCTGCCTGCATGAACGGACGATCTCTTTCTCCAGGACTTCATAGAAGGCCCTTCTGTTGAGCATGCCAGTGAGGCTGTCCGTCCTGGAAAGGACAAGAAGTTCCTCCTTGGCCCTGCGGAGCTGGTTATGAAGCTCGATTATGCGTTTTCCCGCACGGATGCGGAGTCCGAGTTCCTGGGGATCGAAAGGCTTCGAAACGTAGTCGTCGGCGCCAGACTCCATTCCCGCGACAATGTCCTTCAATTCGGACTTGGCCGTCAGGAGGATTATGAAGGTATACCGTTCGCTGCCTACCTCCAGCTTCCTGATCCTCCGGCATATTTCAACCCCTTCCATGCCGGGCATGACCCAGTCGAGGATGACTATCTCCGGCGGCGAAGCCGAGGATATGATTTCCCACGCCTGCATCCCATCCGTGGTGGAAATGACCTCGAAACCCCATCTGGCAAGGGTCGACTCAATCATCCTCTTCGAAACTGCATCGTCTTCAGCTATGAGAATCTTCATGTTCAGCCAATCTGTTCCAATTGGAATGTGCTATCAAGGCAATCTATCATTTCAAAGCTGGATTTCCATCCTGACAGGACACTAAAGGAAACATAAAATAATCCAAGAACATGCCTTGCGGCATTGACTACAAACGAATTGAAATCCTTCTGGAATTTGTTCGTAGTTAAGCCCGCAAGGGCTGTTCTTTTATTATTACTGGAATTATTTCACCGGAAGCTGGGGAATGGGAGCGGGCATCCTGTCAATCACTTTTGCATCGACAAGCATTTCCGAAACGGATTTCATGTTCCCGTTCAGATGTGAAATCATAGCGTTGTCCTTTTTCCATCCGTAGCGCAGCAGTTCCGCATAGGCCTCGTCAGGCGGCTTCCCTTCGACAAGGATCCTGTAGACGGCGATGACGCCTCCAGTCCTGTTCTCCCCGGCGTTGCAGTGTACCAGCACCGGCCTGCCGGCATTGCGCGAATCCGAGATTGTCTTGATGACGGCCGCGTAGTCCGGCGCGGGCGAAAGCCCTCCCTCGAGGAATTTATAGTTGAAGATCTCTATGCCAAGCTTTTTAGCGGCCTCATCTTCAGCCTTCTGGAGTCCCTCGGGCCCTGTGAGGTTGATGATCGTCTTTATCCCATACTGCTTCAAGGTTTCTTCAATGATCGCCGGATGGATCTTTCCGCTCCTGCATATCCTACCGGATTCCACGACTCCAAATCTCTTCGGAACCAGCCTGTCCCTCAATCCGTTGTTCCATGCAATCCCGAAAACGACAGCTGCTGCAACCAGCACGGAGATCCCAAGGATGGCAACTTTTATTTTCCTGCTTTTGATCATATCCTAATAATAACGCCCATACGGCAATAGTCCAGCAGTGCATTTTCTACCCCGGCAAATTTAAACAAATATATTAAATAATGGACATATTTACTTGCATATATGCACATATCTGCATATATTATGCGTAAACATAACTCCTAAGGTGCACACAATGAACTATGATGAAGCTGAAATAAAAGTCGGTATCATAAAGGCGATGGCCCATCCCGTCAGGCTGATGATTATCGACGAACTTAGCAGGGGCGACAAATGCGTCTGCGAGCTTCTCCCGATGTTCAAACTTGACCAGTCCACCCTGTCACGCCACATGTCCCAGCTTAAAAAATCCGGGATCATAACCGAAAAGAAGGAAGGTGTCAGAGTAATCCATCATCTTGCCACGCCTTGCATCCTGCAGGTGTTCGGATGTGTCATGAATGTTGCCAAGGACGATTTCAACAGGAAGAGGAAAACTCTTAAAATATGAACAAGGAGCTGAAAATATTCCTGTATCTCGTCGCCGCATTTGCCATATTCTATTTCCTGCCCGTCGGTTCGGGGAGGTTTGACGGCGCCGTCCTCGAGTCGCTCAAGCTTGTCAAGTGGTATGCACGCGAACATGTCATCCTCTGCCTCGTCCCCGCCTTCTTCATCGCAGGAGCTATCGGAGTCTTCATAAGCCAGAATGCCGTAATGAAATATTTCGGGCCGAAGGCGAACAAGGCGCTTTCATATGGAGTTGCATCCGTATCCGGAACAATTCTAGCCGTGTGTTCATGTACCGTACTGCCGCTCTTCGGCGGAATATACCTGCGTGGCGCCGGACTCGGACCCGCAATCGCCTTCCTGTATTCCGGTCCCGCCATAAATGTACTTGCGATTGTGCTCACCGCCCGGATCCTCGGATTTGAACTCGGGCTCTGGCGCGCACTCGGCGCAATTGTGTTCAGCATCGTGATTGGCGCGATCATGCACCTGTTATTCCTGAAGGAGGAACGGAAACGCACAGAGGATGCACAGGTTGACAACATATATATGGGCGATGAGGAAAAGAACGCCAGACCACTCTGGCAGACAGCATCCTATTTTCTTGCGATGTCCGCAATCCTCGTATTTGCGAACTGGGGAAAGCCTCTGGACAGCTCAGGCATATGGTTCACTGTCTTTAAATTCAAATGGACGCTGACCTCCCTCTCAGGTATTGTTTTTGCCGCAATGCTCTGGAAATTCTTCAAAGTCAAGGCCTCGTATGTCATCGCGTCAGTTGCCATTGTGGCTGCCGTCTCCTTGGTTTTTCCGGAAAATCCAGTAATGGCTTTTGCCGCAGGGGCAGCCTGCCTTGTCATGATAACTTTCGGAAGCAGCGAGGAAATGAAGAACTGGCGCGAACAGACCTGGGGATTCGCGAAACAGATAACGCCCCTGCTTCTTGGCGGTGTACTGGCGGCGGGATTCTTCCTCGGAAGCCCTGAGACTCCTGATGCTGGAATAGTCCCGGGTAAATGGATTCAGGCGCTTGTCGGAAAATCCCCGGATGTCTTCTACCAGTGGGTATCGGGGACTTCAGGATTGTCTCCGGACTGGCTTACATTCGTTTGGCCTGTGTGGACTAATTTCTTTTCTTCATTGGTGGGAGCCTTCATGTATTTCGCAACGCTTACCGAAGTACCAATCCTCCGGGGTTTGATTGACAGCGGCATGGGACAGGGACCAGCCCTGGCCCTTCTTCTTGCCGGACCGGCATTGTCACTGCCGAGCATGCTCGTGATCAACTCGATAATCGGGCCGAAGAAGACTGCAGTCTATGTCGGACTGGTCGTGATCATGTCGACGATAACCGGGCTTATATATGGGATAGTGATGTAGTTTCTCGCAACGACGCAACGAACGCAAAGGATTATATATGAATGAAAATGAGATAGCGAAGTTGATTCTTGATGCGGCTTTTGAAGTCCATCGCCGTCTTGGCCCTGGGCTTTTTGAATCTGTTTACGAAAGCATTTTAAGTTATGAATTGAATAAAAAAGGATTGAAAGTTCAACGGCAAGTCCCAATTAAATTGTCATATGACGATTTGATTTTCGATGAGGGTTTCAAAGCAGATATTATTGTAGAAGAAAAAGTGATAATTGAGCTTAAGTCTGTTGAGGATCTTCATCCTGTCCACAAAAAGCAACTGCTAACCTATCTGCGTGTATCAGGAATGAAATTAGGACTGCTGATCAATTTCAACGAGTCTCTGCTCAAAAATGGCCTTGTTCGAATTGTGAACGGCCTTGAAGGATAAGATTTTCATTCGTAGCGACTTTGCGTCGTTGCGAGAAAGGTATTGTCAGGATTGTTAATGGATTAGAATAATAATTGTTTAATTCGTAGCGGCCCTTGCGTCGTTGCGAGAAAGGTGCTCTATGAAAAAGATTCAAATCCTGGGAACAGGATGCCCGAAATGCAAGATGCTTATGGAGAATGCCGAAAAGGCCGTCAAGGAACTCGGAATTCAGGCGGAAATCTCAAAAGTCGACAAGATCCAGGACATTGTCAAGATGGGCGTCATGATGACTCCGGCAATTGCAATCGACGGGCAGGTGAAGAGCTGCGGAAAAGTCCTGAGTTCGGATGATATAAAGAAACTCTTGTCTTAAAATTCGTTGCGGCCTCTGCGTCGCTGCGAGAAAAAAAAAGGAGATTGGAAAAATGAACGAGAAAAACACATGTGCGTGCGGAACAGCCCCTAGACTTATATTCGCCTGCTCGGGAGCGGCGGACGTGGGAGCAGTCGCGGATCAGGCGGCAAGGAAACTTACAAGGGAAGGCAAAAGCAGGATGTTCTGCACCGTAGGAATAGGCGGCAGAGTAGGTGGGATCATGGAGACAACCAAGAGCGCGGAAAAAATCCTGGCGATAGACGGATGCCCTCTCAACTGCGTCAAGAACTGCCTCGAACAGGCGGGTTTTGCTGACTTCGCACATGTCCAGCTTGCGGATCTCGGATTGGAAAAAGGCAAAACACCTGTCACGGAAGAAAACATTTCCATCGTAGCGGCCAAATGCGCGGATGTACTCAGCAAATAAGGAAGGAACCAATGAACAAGCTATTATCATGTCTCATACTGATGTTTCTTGCTTTTGGAATGATTGCCGAAGAGAAGAAGGGGCCGACGCCTCTTCCCAAACTTATAGACCTCGGCGCGACACAATGCATACCCTGTAAGAAAATGGCGCCGATCTTGGAGGAGCTCAAGAAGGAATATGCTGGAATCTTTGACGTAGAATTCATAGATGTCTGGCAGAAGGAGAACGCCAAGAAGGCCGAGGAATACAAGATCGAATCCATCCCGACACAGGTGTTCCTCGACGCGAATGGCAAGGAGCTCTGGCGCCATGTCGGTTTCTTCTCAAAAGAGGAAATACTTGCGAAGTGGAAGGAACTGAAGTATGATTTCAAGCCAAAGGCGGAGAAGCCGTAGTCGGTGGTCGGTATGGAACGCCGGCACCCCTGCCGGCATCGGTGGGGAAGGAAAGGGATGAAGACTGCCAGAAGGTCGTAGATCCCGGCCACGACCCCAGTCATCCGACGGGGTGTAAGTGCGTCGGGAGTGCTGGCGGTCCGATAAGAGAGGTGGTCGGTATGGAACGCCACCAACTTGGTGGCATGATATTTAGTGAAGTGCAGGAAGAAGAATAAAGATGCCGGCAGGTTGCCAGCGATCCGAAAATACAGTTTCCTATACGCTCAAATTCACGGATTACAGACCTCGTTACAATATGGAGTTGACAAATGGACAAATGGAAACCTATAATTAAGAACCTGCTACTGGCGTTTGTGCTGGTCTCGATCGGCTACGCCATAGGCAAAAACAGGAGCGTCCAGTCAGGCAATACTGACAGCAATACGAAATCCGGGAAATATCTCCGTGTCTATTATACTCACGCAGCTGTCCGATGCGAGACATGCAACAGCATTGAAAAAAAGACCCGTGAGCTTCTGGAATCCAGGTTTAAAAACGAGCTTGCGGATGGCCGTATTGAATGGCAGGTCGTCAACTTCCAGGAGAACGAAGCTTTCGCCAAGGAATTCGATGTGGCCACCAGCGGAGTAGTCGCTGTCCTGATGGACGGGGACAAGGTGGTGGATTATGAAAGGTTGGACGAAGTGTGGACACTTCTGGGAGAACCCCCTGCATTCAATGCATATCTCGAAAAGGCTTTCCGGAAACTTATGGCTTCGGGGGGAATCCAATGACCTGGCTCGCCATTACTTCGGCGCTGTGGCTTGGAATACTGACGGCAATAAGCCCGTGCCCGCTGGCCACCAATATTGCAGCAATATCCTTCATAAGCCGGCAGATCGGAAACCGCAGAGGCGTGCTTTTGTCTGGCTTGCTCTATACAGCAGGACGGGCCTTTGTCTATATTGTCTTAGGCGCAGGCATAACCGCTGGATTGATGGCAACCGGTGAAGTCTCACGCTTTCTCCAGAAATATCTTAATGAGATCCTGGGCCCTGTTCTGATTCTGCTCGGCATGATACTGCTCGGCATGATAGGCACAGGAAAATCTTTGAGCTTCGCCACTGACAAGATCCAGGAGAAGGCGGAGAAGGGAGGAATCCATTTCGCGTTCCCGCTCGGAGTGATTTTCGCGCTTTCGTTCTGTCCAGTATCCGCAGGACTCTTCTTCGGGGCCTTGATTCCGCTGTCCGTCAAGAACTCCTCGCAGATCATCCTTCCCCTGGTCTACGGGGCAGGAACCGCCATTCCCGTGATCGTATTTGCGTTCATCATCGCCTTCGGAGGGGAAATGCTGGGAAAGGCGTTCGACAAGCTGACACATGTCGAGATCTGGGTTAGGCGCATTGCAGGCACCATATTCATACTTGCGGGAGTATACTACTGTCTTATCCATATATACGGGATAAACCTGAGGGGATGAAATTTTGGGTATGGAAATTATTGTTGATTAACTATGTAGGGAGTAAATAACATGGTTTCGCCAGTTACAAGGAAAAGAGCAATATTCGGGATAAAGCTTTTCATCTTTTTAATTATTGCCGGTTCTGTTTTTTACTGGTTCCGTTTTTCGCCTGTCAAGGTGCAGGCATATAAGATTACCAGGGGAATGGTTGTCAATGAAGTAATGGGGACGGGAACGCTTGAAGCAAGGGTGCGCTCTTCCATCAGCCCCGTAATTTCCGGACTGCTTGTCAAAGTGCTGGTGGATCAGAATGACCGGGTTACCAAGGGGCAGTTGCTTGCCAATTTAGATGATGGTGATTTTCTCCAGCAGGTTGAAATGGCAAAAGCCGAACTTGCCGCGGCCAAAGCGAGCATAGCTCTGGCTGAAGCGGAGATTACACGGACTCAGGCGACGGTTGTCCAAGCCCGTTCCAGCTTTGAAAGGGTGTCAAGCCTGCGGAAAAGCCAGGCTTTGTCGCAGTCCGAAATGGATAAGGCGCTGGAGAGCAAGGATGTTGCTGAATCCAACCTCAACCGGGCCAATCTGGCCAAGGCGCATTCCGAGTTGCTTGAGTCCAAGGCGGAGGCCAGCCTTCGTTATTACCAGGAGCGTCTGGCGGACACAAAACTGTATGCTTCCTTTGACGGGCTTGTCGTCCGTCGCAATCGCGAACCCGGAGATGTCGTTGTTCCCGGCTCCTCGATTCTTGACATTATCTCGACGGAGCAACTGTGGATTTCAGCCTGGGTGGATGAAACAGCGATGGGTCTGCTGGCGCTGGAACAGCCTGCGCGGATAGTTTTCCGATCAAGCCCGGAAACCCCTCTGAAAGGCCGTGTTATGCGTATTGCCCCCAGGACAGACAGCGAGACACGGGAGTTCCTTGTTGATGTCGGAGTGGACCAGCTCCCGAAAATATGGGCGGTCGGACAGCGGGCTGAAGTATATATTGAAGCCGCCAGGAAAAGCGGTGTGATCCTGATTCCTCAGAAGTTCATAGCCTGGAGGGATGGACAGTCACATGTCATGATCGATGATGCTGGAAAAGCCCGCTGGCTGAAAGTATCCTTAGGCCTCAAAGGACGTGAAAATGCGGAGATAACCGATGGCCTGTCTGAAGGGCAGATTGTAATTGGTGCTTTGCCAGGATCTGATCTGCCCGCCGAAGGACGGACTGTCAAGCACGACAAACTATGAATCTGGCAATCAAAGACATCAGGCATAATCTAGGCCGTTTTGTGCTGACCACGTTTGGCATCAGCCTATTGCTGATGCTTGTTATTGGAATGGGAGGCATCTACCGCGGCCTCGTTGAGGAGGCGACGCTTCTGCTTGATCGCATAGGCGCGGATCTATGGGTGGTTCAGAAAGACACCCGCGGTCCCTTCGCAGAGATTTCCCGTATTCCTAGAAGTGTTGAAGACCGAGTCCTCGCGGTCCCCGGTGTTGAGAGTGCAAGCAGCTTTATCTCGCATACAATCCAGCGTGAATATCGGGGCAGGCCTCTAAGACTGACAATACAAGGACTGTCGTGGCCGGCGGACCGCGGACAATGGCTGCCAATATTTTCAGGACGTACTATCGGACAGGCCCATTACGAAATGGTTGCCGACAAATCTTCAGGTTTGAACGTGGGAGATCGGATACCGCTTGGCAAGAACATCTACACTGTAGTAGGACTTACCTATAAGATGAGTTCAACATCTGGGGATTCAATGGCTTTCCTGACCCTTACGGATGCGCAGGAGGTCCAATTTGACCTCTCAAGCGAGGCGATCCGCAACGAACGGGAGGCGCGGGTCAACCGCCTGCAATCACTTGATCTGGGAAATGTCCAGCCCCAGCTGTCTGATATTGCCGGTGGCAAATCTTCCGGGATCCCCGCCCTTGGCACATCGATGGTAAGTGCAGTCATAGTGCACGTGAAACCCGGATGCAATCCTTCATCCGTTGCGGCAAAAATTGCATCATGGCCTGATGTCTCCGTCTACACCCATGCCGGCCAGAGCGAACTGCTTCTGAGAGGAATGGTGGACAAGGCACGTCGCCAGCTCGGTCTTTTCCGTGTCCTGCTGATCATAGTGTCTGCTGTCATAATGGCTCTCATCCTGTACACGCTGACATTGGATAAGCTGCACGACATAGCCATGTTGAAACTGATGGGTGCAAGGAACTCCGTGATTCTCGCATTAATCATGCAGCAGGCGTTGCTTCTGGGGATATTGGGATTTTTTATTGCCAACCTGATCGGAAATTGGCTGTTTCCGCTTTTCCCGCGGCGAGTTGTCATCGTACAGGGGGACTTGATGCAGCTGGCTGTGATAGTGCTGGTAATTTCCATACTGGCCAGCCTTTTAGGTATTGTAAAAGCGCTTCGCGTGGATCCAGGGGAGGTGCTGTCATGAAAGACATGTCACAGCTGATAGTGGAAGCTTCAGGGGTAACAAAGGTTTATGGAAGCGGCAACACTGAAGTAGTGGCGGTCAGCGATGTGTCTCTGAACGTCGCACGGGGTGAAATTGTCGCCCTTCTTGGCCCCAGCGGGGCCGGCAAGTCCACTCTACTGACTATTCTAGGTCTGATCAGACCGCCGGATGCCGGGAGGATTGTCATAGGGAATACTGTTGTGTTTGATGGCGATTTAAGAGTGAATGCCCGTACTTTCCGTCGCAAGCACCTAGGTTTCGTTTTCCAGAAAGCCAACCTGATCCCATTTCTCACGGCTGCTGAAAATGTGCAGTTGGCCATGGAGATCAACGATGCATCTCCACGCGAAGCCCGTTTACGGACAATGGAACTGTTGGAATACCTTGGAATAATGGATCGCGCAGACCATCTGCCTGCAAAACTATCCGGTGGACAGCAGCAGCGCGTGGCGGTAGCCCGCGCGTTGGCCAACCGCCCATCTTTAATTCTCGCCGATGAACCAACTGCCGCACTGGACAGCGTTCGCGGTCGCCAGGTCATGGAACTCTTCCGGAATGTCGCGCATGAACAGAACACAGGCGTAATTGTCGTTACCCACGATCACCGTGCGTTGGATGTTTTTGACCATGCCATGGAAATGGAAGATGGCAAATTGAGGATAAGCCAGTTAAAATAAAGAAGGAGATGTATATATGAACGTTCAAGTTACTGTCAATGCGGGGGTATGTGGTTTTATAACTAAGGCAACAGCCAACTGCGAGGATGGGCAGCTGGTGGATTTCGTGGTAGACTCCCCCTGCGAGAAAATCCAGGCTCTCGCCAAAGCCATCAAGGAAGCCGGGCCGATTGACGCGTTCCAGGAAATCAGTCCTGCAGGTGAAAGCATAATCCTGTCCAGGACACGCGAAGTTCTCAAGGGATGCTGCGCAGGCTGCGTTGTCCCTGTCGCCTTGTTCAAGTCCATGCAGGTCGCGGCAGGCCTCGCACTTCCATCGGACATTTCAATATCAATGACAAACGTCGGATGAAAATATTTTCACCGTTATAAGCAGGACGGTCAAACTGAAAATTCCACCAATCTCCCGTCGTTTTCCATAAATTCAAAGTCAAACAATGTCTTGATCCACGCCAGAGTATTCTGATGATAAAAAAACACGTGTGTCGAGTCATTTCTATAATACCAGCTCTTGAAATCTGTTTTTTCCGAATACAAATCTGTTTGGCAGAATAACATGCCGCCGGATTTCAAAAGAGACCTTAACAACCTGAATTCTTTTTCTGGAAAATAAAAATGCTCTATAACTTCGCAGCAAACAATAAAATCGTACTTCTTCTCAAGGAGTTGGGGCTCGTTCCAGAAAAAGGGATCATACAATTCAATGGAATATCCTTTTCCCCGGAGAAGCTTGGCAACTACAGGCCCTGGTCCCGCACCAAAGTCCAGCCCTTGATGTTCTTTGCCAAAATTTTCTTGAATTTTCAATACAAGGGGTTCGACAAACTTCTGATATCCTGGGTCTTCAACATTATTATTATGTTCCTCATACCTTCTTTTTTCATCTTCTTTTGAGAGATGCCGGCGGGGATCCAGGAATATTGCCGAACATCCCCCGCATCGATAATACTTTTTATCCGGCATTTCAAAAAACAGCTCCGATCTGCCCCGGCATAACCTACATGTCGGCACTGAATTCGCATCATTCTGCATTTTAGTTTTCTTGCTGCATTTTCGCATTGCCTGGCATCTCATTTAATTTCAGGCGAATCTAAAAATATTATCGAAGGGTTCCTTTCTGAAAAGGATTTTAAAGACCATTCAGAGTCAAAAAGCATAACCCTTCGTTTCTGATCGTCGAGCGCCAAGGCTATTCCACTCGGCAGGAGTTCTTGCAAGTCCCCGCTTTTAAGTGAAGATTCCACCCATCTTAAAACTTTCCAGGACATCATCTCCAATCTGGACTCGGCCTTGTATTCATCTTTAAGGCGATACTGCAGGACTTCAAACTGCAAAGGTCCGACTGCACCTAGAAGAGGTGGCGACTGCGGCGAATCATGCAGGTAGAAAGTCTGTACGATATCCTCGGCAAGAAGATGCTCCAGGCCTTTCCTAAAGGGTTTTTGACTTGAAAAGGAAGTGTTTTTTAAAAAGCCAAAACATTCAGGAGCAAACCGGGGGATTTCCTCAAAAAGAAGTCCCGGTTCCGTGCTGAGCGTATCACCTATGCGAAAATCCAATTTTGTAACAAAGCCGACAATATCACCGGGATATGCCTCGCTCGTAACTTCACGGTCGCGTCCGAACAGATTAAACGAATCGGATAAACTGATGTTGCGTCCGGACCTGGCGTGATAAACCTTTAAATCGCGGGAAAACCTGCCGGAGCAGACCCTGGCGAATACCACGCGATCCCGGTGCAGGGGGTTCATGTTCGTCTGTACTTTGAAGACAAATGAGGAAAAGTGGGGGTGCGCCAGAGGGACAACGCCTTTTTTTGTTTTTCTGGGACTTGGACCTGCAGAATATTCCAAGAAATGTTTTAACAGGAATTCAACTCCGAAATTGTTGGCGGCGCTTCCAAAAAATACTGGAGTGGTTTTACCCTGGGATACTGCCGTCAGATCAAATCCATCATGAGCGCCGTCGAGCATTTCCAATTCTTCAGTAACTTCACGATATGTCTGTTCCATTAGAAGATCCCTGACAAGGGGATCGGAAAGATCACTTACAAAAACAGGAGACCGGTACGCACCTCCTGGAACTCGCTCGAAAAGATGAACTTCCTTCTTCGACCTGTCATAAATACCTTTAAAATCAGAACCATTGCCTAATGGCCAGTTGATAGGATAAGCATGCAGATCAAGCACTTTTTCCAATTGGTCTATAAGTTCCAGCGGGGATTTGGAAGGCCGATCGAGCTTGTTCATGAAAGTGAATATCGGAATACCGCGTTTCCGGCAGATTTCAAAGAGCTTGCGGGTTTGGCTTTCAATGCCCTTTACGGCATCGATCACCATGACAACAGCATCTACCGCCATCAGTACGCGATATGTATCTTCCGAGAAATCCTTATGCCCCGGGGTGTCAAGCAAATTCAATCTGTAATCGCCATAATCAAATTGCAGTACCGTCGAGGAAATTGAAATGCCGCGTTTCTTTTCAAGTTCCATCCAGTCCGAAGTGGTTTCCCGTTGCTTCTTTTTCGCACTTACAGAGCCTGCAAGCTCCAACGCGCCACCATATAGCAGGAGTTTTTCGGTCAGTGTTGTCTTTCCGGCATCAGGGTGCGAAATAATCGCAAATGTTCTTCGCCGGGAAGATTCTTTTATTATCTGATCATTCATATTTGATTGTCGATGTTCGCCAATGCCGTCCCTTTTTAAAATAACAAACCATATAATAGGCCACATTATTTACATTTAAACGGAATACATAAAATTATCTGAGAATCAAGCTATATGCTTCAACCGGATGCGAGCATTTCGCCAGTGCATGACGAATCCGGCATGCCTGGGCTTCGCAGGAACGCGGAAATAATGCGCGGGAATGCGGGCGAGCTGGAAGTTCCAGGATGGCTCCGGATTTTATTCCGCCTTTGAACTGATCCACTGTGCAATCTTCAAGGCCTTCATGACGAGTTCAATTGACAGGGCTGCAAGAATCATCCCCATGACCTTTACCAGGATGGCGGCTCCATTATGGCCTATTATTTTAATGACGAATCCGGATGCCAGCATGAGCAGATATGTTATAATCAGCATTGCAACCAGGATCAAAGCGGTTCCGCACTGGACTGGAACTGAATAGACATTGTTGTCGGTGAGAAGTATAACCGCCATGATAGCGCCAGGGGTCGCAATAGTCGGAACAGCCAGGGGAAAGACAGCAACGTCGTGTCCGGACTCCTTGGCGCAGTCCTTATGTTCGTCCATGTCGCCAAATATCATTTTCAGCCCGAATATGAAAAGTATGATTCCTCCGGCCACCTGCAGCGATATCAGGTGTATCTCCATCGCCGTGAGTAGAACCTGTCCGATCACGACTGCGGACAAGAGTATGGCGCCTGAATAGAGAGTGGCCTTCAATGCGGTTTTCCTGCGGGCCTGCGGGGTCATCCTGGCGGTAACCACGACAAACAGGGCCATCGTCCCGATAGGGTCGATGGTCGTCCACAGAATCAAGGCGTCGCGGATATACTTCTGAAGCATGTCGTCCTTCCATCAAAAATCATTCGCATTAAGATAGTCTGGCATGCGGTGAGATTCAAACACAAGGGAACCTCTACTTGACTTCATCTTTTCGCCTCGTATAGTATTTCGTTAAATGGCGAATTATAGGAGTAATACAAATGCATGGTTTCATGAACATCACAAAGGCGCTCTCCGATCAGAACAGGGTAAGGGCACTCATGGCCTTAAGGGGAAGGGAGCTCTGCGTCTGCCAGATCATTGAACTGCTCGGCCTCGCACCTTCCACGGTCTCAAAACACATGTCCATACTGAAGAACGCCAGGCTGGTGGAATCCCGCAAGGAAGGCCTTTGGATGCATTACAGGCTTCCTGACAGGGCGGCCCCTGAAATCCGGAAATGCTTGGACTGGGTTAATTCTTCGCTTGAAAACAGTGAAACAACCAGGAGGGATTTGCTAAACCTGAAAAGAATCCTAAAAATGGAACTGATAGAAGTTTGCAGGAAACAAAACGGCAGGGCCTGCTGTAAAACCAAAGGGAGGGCTGATAATGAAAAATAAAACTGCGAAGTCATGTGTTGCCACATCTGACGTTATAGAGCTTGTCGCAATAGGCGCATCAATCGCATCCAACTGCGAGCCGTGTTTCAAATACCATTTCACCCAGGCCCGAAAACTAGGCGTTTCAAATGAAGACATCGCAAAAGCTGTGGCAACTGCGGAAATGGTCAAAAATGCGCCCGACAGGGAAATCAAGAAGCTAGCGAGGAAATATCTCGGTGATGTAAAAGTCGAAAAAATAGTTATGACACCTTGCTGCTTCAGTTCCAAGTCCTCAGGTTGTTGCAAATAATGGAGGAATGCACATGATAAAAAAGCTGAAAATACTGTTCCTGTGCACCGGGAACTCCTGCCGCAGCCAGATGGCCGAAGGCTGGTGCAGACATCTGAAAGGCGACATCATAGATGCGTATTCCGCAGGGATTGAAACGCATGGGCTCAACCCGAATGCCGTGAAAGTCATGGCGGAGGCCGGTGTGGATATTTCCTGTCACCGCTCGAAGCATGTTGACGAGTTGAAGGATGTGAAGTTCGACTATGTCGTCACGGTCTGCGGGCATGCAAATGAGAACTGCCCCTTCTTTCCTGGAAAGGCGAAGGTGGTGCATGTCGGATTCGACGATCCTCCTAAACTTGCGAAATCCGCAAAGACTGAAGAGGAAGCTTTGGGCCATTACAGGCGTGTCCGTGACGAAATCAGGAATTTTGTAGCCAAAATCCCTGATAACTTGATCAATAAATAAATTTTATCGGAGAGAAAATTTATGAGCAAATGTTGTGGAGACAAGAAGGAAGCCGTGCGGACGCAGGTACGCGAATCATATGCGAAGATCGCAAGAAGCGGAGACCTCTGCTGCTGTTCCAGCGGAAAAAAGAAGGATTTCAATCCTGCGAACTTCGCAAAAGTAATCGGCTACGATAAAAACGAGCTCAAGGATCTGCCGGAAGGCGCGAACATGGGCTTGTCCTGCGGAAATCCTACGGCTGTCGCCTCCCTCAAGCCGGGAGAGGTTGTGCTGGACCTTGGCAGTGGCGGTGGATTCGATGTATTCATAGCAGCGGAAAAAGTCGGGAGGAAAGGTAAATCGATCGGAGTCGACATGACACCGGACATGCTGTCCAAGGCCAGAAGGAACGCTGAAATATTCAGAAAGAACTCGCATCTCTCCAATGTTGAATTCCGTCTCGGCGAGATCGAGCATCTTCCAGTCGCCGACAATTCTGTCGATGTCATAATATCGAACTGCGTTATCAACCTGTCACCGGAAAAGCAGCAGGTCTGGAATGAGATGAGCCGGGTACTCCGAAAAGGCGGAAGAGTGGCAGTCTCGGATCTGGCATTGCTGAAGCCCCTGCCTAAATCCGTGCTTGAATCCGTGAATGCGCTTGTCGGCTGCGTCGCCGGCGCCGTACTCGTCAAGGAAACAGAGAGAATGGCGAAGAAGGCCGGGCTGAAGAAGATAAAGTCCGTCCTGAAGCCGGACTACATTGATTCCATGTCGGAATGGAATGATCCGATGTACAAGGCAATAGCCAGGAAACTCCCCAGGGGGAAGAAACTGGGCGACTATGTGACAAGCCTTTATGTGTCGGCGATAAAATAGTCAACCGTTAAACTGGGTGTTTTTGAAGCTGATTGTCCTTAAAAGTATGTCGGGTTTTAACCCGACACATGGTTGGCGGTTTAAAAACCGCCCTACTTATGAGGTAGACGTTACCAGTTTAACGCTTGCTAAAAAGGTTCCCTATGAAAAGAGCAATCATAGATTCAAAGAAGTGCAAGTCGTGCAAGGTGTGCGAGGTCGAAGCAAAATGCACGATGCATGCCCCGTTCAGGGAGTCGCCTGACCAGAAGATGTGGATCGATTTCTATAAATGCTCGGGATGTATGAAATGCAAGACGATTTGTCCGAACGAGGCCATAAATGAAACAATCAAAAAGGGGAATAAAAATGAAACGTTATGTGATGGACATGCGTTCGCTGAAAATATGCCGGAATGGCTACGGGGACAACAGTAATTATAAAGCTGGAGGGTTTTTAAAGTGAAGCAAGACGAAACACTGAAAATCGGTTTTTTCGACAAATTCTTGACCCTTTGGGTTGTTCTGTGCATGATTGCAGGTGTACTTATCGGCAAGTTTCTGCCGGACATACCCATGTTTCTGGGACGGTTTGAATACGCAAATGTCTCAATCCCCATTGCTGTGCTCATCTGGGTGATGATCTGGCCGATGATGATGAAGGTGGATTTCACCAGCATCAAGAATGTCGGCAGAAATCCGAAAGGCCTATATGTCACCTGGGCGGTCAACTGGCTGATCAAACCGTTCACCATGTTCGGCATTGCCTCTTTCTTCTTCTATGTTGTTTTCAAAAACCTGATTCCGTCGGAACTGGCCAGGGACTATCTGGCCGGGGCGGTTCTGCTCGGCGCCGCGCCTTGTACCGCGATGGTCTTTGTCTGGAGTCACCTCACACGTGGCAACCCCGCCTACACCGTGGTGCAGGTCGCCACCAACGACCTGATCATCCTGCCTGCATTTGTACCAATTGTCGCGCTATTGCTGGGCATCGGCGGCATCAAGGTTCCGTGGGATACCCTGTTCCTTTCCGTTGGCCTGTTTGTGGTCATTCCGCTGATAGGCGGCGTGCTGACCCGGGTCCATGTCATCAAGTCCAAAGGTTTGGACTACTTCAATAATACCTTCATTCCAAAATTCAGCAACGTCACTATCGGCGGACTGCTGTTGACACTGGTGCTGATCTTCTCGTTCCAAGGCGACGTGATCCTGGGCAATCCGCTGCACATTGTCCTGATCGCCGTGCCGCTGATCATCCAGACATACCTGATATTCTTCATAGCCTATCTATGGGCGAGAAAATGGAAGCTGGCGCATGACATTGCGGCACCTGGTGGCATGATCGGCGCGTCCAACTTCTTTGAACTGTCGGTTGCTGTGGCGATTTCGCTCTTCGGCGCTTCGTCCCCGGTCGTGCTGGCCACCATCGTCGGCGTACTGGTCGAAGTGCCCGTCATGCTTTCGCTGGTGAAGTTCGCCAATCGTACAACGCATTGGTTCCCGGCTGACAAGAGCATCAAAACTACTGGTGCAGCTCTTGCTGGTTAAGTAGACACCGCTCGAAAATGGGTATAGCTTCTCAGCGAAGACGGATCAATGCCGCAAGGCATGTCTTTTGATTTCTTTATTTGCTTGAATACTGGCAATTGGCCTTCAGGGATGTTACATTAAGAACATATTGTGTCGCAAGTACATCGTACATCCCAAATATCTGAAAGCACTGTTCCATGCCTCAGAAAAAGAACATAATCCTTGCCCTTGAAGGCGATTCCGGAACCGCCGGCCTGGCGAAGAAAAAACTTGCAGATCTTGGAATCACCTGTGAAATATGCGCGGAGATCGAGCCGTCGGAAACTGGAACGCACTACGCCCTCAAGGATCTCATTGGCAAATCCAGCCATAGCGACATGATATTGAAAACGCTCGCCACGGCTGTTCCTGAACTGATAATCCTGCTTCTCGACACAGAAGGAAGAATCATCTATCTAAGCGACTGCAGGGGGATGAAAGAAAATCCTATAGGAAAGAAGCAGCATGAGGTATTCCCCCCTGACGTCGCTGAAAAGCACATGTCGGGGATAAGGCGCGTCATTGAAACAGGCAGGCCGGTATTTGACGAGGAGATAATGGCAACCCCTGAAGGGAACGTTGCCTTAGAGGTAAAGCTCCTGCCTCTCCTGAATCCCGAAGGGGAAGTCTACAGGATCATCGGCGTCATCCGCGACATGACGAAGCTCAAGGAAATCGAACATGAAATACGCAAGCGCAACCTTATAATGCAGGCTCTCGCCTTCGCATCCGAGATCTTCCTTACGGATACCGATCTGGCTGAATCAATAATGAAGGCCCTCAAGAAACTCGGAGAATCCTCCGATGTCGACCGGGTCTACATCATGAAGCATTTCAAAAGCGGCGACAAGATCTTCTACAAGGCATGTTTCGAATGGTGCTCCCCCGGGATAGAACCCCAGATAGACAATCCGATATTGCAGGGGCTTGATCCTGCAAGCACAAACTTCAAAAGAAGGGCCGACACCCTCTCAAAAGGGGACATCGTCTACGGCCATGTAAAAGACTTCCCGGAAAAAGAGCAGAAGCACCTCATGGAAAGAGGAATAAGCTCCATGGCGATACTCCCTATTTTAGAGGGTGAAAAACTCTGGGGCATGCTGGTGGTCGATTCCTGCGGCAATGAAAGGGACTGGAGCCTGCCGGAACTTGATGTCCTGCGCACGGCGGCGAGCATACTTGGCGCGGCAATACGCCGAAGGACGATTGAGGACGCCCTGCTGCAGAGCACACGTCGCTTCGAGCAGGTTGCGGAAACCGCAAGGGAGATAATCTGGGAGGTCGACGCAAATGGTCTTTACACCTATGTCAGCAGTCTTTCAAAACCCATTTTGGGGTTCGAACCGGAAGAGCTGATCGGCAAGAAGCACTTCTACGACCTCCACCCCGAGGCCAACAGGGATGATTTCAAGGACGCAGCATTTGAATTATTCAGGAAGAGGGAATCTTTCCACGACCTCCTGAATCCGGCGCTGTCAAAAACAGGGAAGATCGCATGGCTTTCAACAAGCGGAGTTCCTATTATCGACAATTCAGGCAATCTGGCCGGATACCGGGGTTCAGACATTGATATAACCAACCGTTTCAAGGCGGATCAGGAAAGAAAGATCCTCGAGGAGCAGCTGAGGCAGGTACAGAGGATGGAAAGCATCGGAAGACTCGCCGGCGGAGTCGCGCATGATTTCAACAACTGCCTCCAGGTCATCCAGGGTTTCACAGAGCTCATGCTCATGAAAAGCAGCAAGGACTCCCCTGACTTCCCATGGTTGACCGAAATCAGGCAGTCGGCAAAACATGCGACGGACATCACGCACCAGCTCCTCGCTTTCAGCAGGAAGCAGGTACTGTCTCCGAAAAATCTCAACCTGAACGAGATCGTCAGCAGCCAGCATAAGATACTCAAGCGCCTCATCGGCGAAGATATCAGGCTGGAGATAAACACATCCCCGGATCTCTCCAATATCTTCGCGGATTCGGGCAACATGCAGCAGGTCATAATGAATCTTGTCGTAAACTCCCGCGATGCAATGTCCGGCGGCATGGGTGGAAGGATTACATTAAGGACTTCAAACGCGGTTTTCTCGAAGAATGACGTCATGCCCGGAAATGACGTAAGGGAGGGCAGGTTCGTATGCCTTTCGGTCTCTGACAACGGAGGTGGAATGACGAAGGACGTCATGAAAGACATATTCGAACCTTTCTTCACGACAAAGGGGCTTGGCAGGGGAACGGGCCTGGGCCTGGCGGTGGTGCATGGGATAATTGAGCAGCACCAGGGATGGATCCATGTATACAGCGAGCCGGGGAAAGGCACTGAATTCAAGCTCTACTTTCCGGCAGTTGAATCCGATATTGACCCCAGCGCTGGAAACAAGATGGACAACGTATGGCAGAGGGGTTCAGGAGAATGCGTCCTTGTCGTCGAGGATGACGCCCCGGTAAGGAACATCGCCTGCAACATACTCAGGCAGTATGGATATGAGGTATGGGAGGCTTCCGGATACAAGGAGGCGGTCTCCCTTTTCTCCACCGCCCCTTCGAAATTCAAGATAGTCATATGCGATGTGGTGATGCCGGATGGGAACGGAGTTGAACTTGTCGGAAACCTGAATATAATAAACCCAGAACTTAAAATCCTCCTGACCAGCGGTTATACCGATGAGAAATCTAGATGGCAGGACATAAACAGGAAAGGATATCGCTTCATCTATAAGCCGTATCCTCTGGGGGAACTCCTGAAGGTTGTCCATGAATTGCTGAACACCCCGAAAAAAAACTAGGAAGAAACTATGCCCGGAGAGACAGACAGCGTGCCGCCACTGGAGTTCACCGCCAAGGAACTTCCAAGGATCCTCGTAGTAGACGACGAGGAGCCCATAAGGAAGATACTGGCGGCAGGACTTTCTGAGAAATACCACGTTGAAACCGCCGCATCTGCGGAAGAGGCGGCCGACAAGATCAACCAGTCGATCTTCAATGTGATAATCTGCGACCTCTACATGCCTGAAATATCAGGAAAGGAATTTTTTGTCGAATGCAGGAAAGTCATCCCCGAAGTACCGTTCATTGTCCTTACAGGCCAGCCGAAATTCACGGATGCTATAAACTTTGTCAAGGACGGGGCGTTCTATTACCTGACCAAGCCCATAGACTTCTCCCTCCTCCATTCACTGATTGAAAAGGCCCTTTTAGAGCAGAAAGCCGCCTTCAACCCAGCCGATACGTTCAAGAAATCCGAGTTCAGGGGCTATAAGATATTGAAGTCGCTGGGAGCCGGCAACTCCGGCACCGTCCTGCTCGGCGAAAAGGATGGCAACTTCTATGCAATAAAAATCCTCAGGAAGGATCTTGATCCTGAAAATTATGCGGTCAGACTCAAAAGGTTCATGCAGGAGTCCGACATCCTCAAGCAGATAAACCATCCCAACATTGTCAAGCTCTTCGAATTCAACCATGACGACAAGTCCAACGCCCCATACATCATAATGGAGTTCATAAGCGGCAAACCGCTTTCGGCCTACATCAAACAGAATATTGAGCTGTCTTTCGAACAGCGGCTATATATCATAAACCAGATCGCCTACGCCCTTGACTATGTCCACCAGTGCGGAGTCCTGCACAGGGACATAAAACCTGAAAACGTACTCATAACCGACAACCTCACCGTAAAGCTCTCCGATTTCGGCATATGCAAGGTTTCTGATTCCGGGATAACCATGACAGGCGACGTCATGGGTTCTCCGGCATACATGTCTCCGGAAAGTTTTGATTCGGCAAAGACCCAGGATCAGCGGTCCGACTTATTCTCCCTTGGAGTGATCTGCTACGAGCTTTTCACCGGCATAAGACCGTTCCGTGGTGACAGCTTCTACCAGCTGCTTGAATCCATAAGGGAGAAGAAGCCTGAAGCCCCGAAGAAGCTGAATCCCCAGATCCCCAACTGGCTGCAGGACGTCATGGCCAAGATGCTCGACAAGAATCCAGACAAGCGTTTCGGCACTGCGGCCGAAGTCATGAAGGCAGTCAACTTCTATGTCAACGAGGCGAATTCGAACGCCACGGCCGGCAGCATCACAACCCGCATCCTGAAAAGCATGCTCATAATGAGCAACGTATGGAAATGACTTGTCTTTTATGAGACTGTCCTCACTTTCAAAAACAGTCTGAAGCAATTGCAAACCTCGGGAAATGCCCATGTCAGGAATGATCCTCCAAGCCCAAAATGGATGCGCGGGCGAAGGGGCATCCTCCTGCGGAAAACCGTGCCCGATTTTCTACAATTGGCTCAGCCTTTCCTAATCCTGGAACTGCGCGGTCCCGTGATGCCAGACGAACAAAAGGTTGAACTTGCCGGAAAACTGGATATATTAAACAGTTGCTTGAAATTCTCCTGGCCTGGATATTTCATGAAAGAAAAATGAAACTAGCGGGTTAGCAAACGGCGATACTTATCAGGAAAGATTATGCCTGAAAATACAAATAAAACTCCCGGTGTCCGGAATTCCATTGACGGGAAGCCATGGATTCTCGCAGTCGACGACGACGAAATAACAAGGAAGATTCTGCAGCACGGGCTATCGGTGAAATACCATGTGGAACTGGCATCTTCCGCACATGAGGCGGCCGACAAGTTGAACGCATCGGCATTCGATGTCATCATCTGCGACATTGTAATGCCGGAAATCTCTGGAAAGGAATTATTTGCGGAATGCCAGGAGATCATACCGGACGTGCCATTTATTTTCCTGACGGGTGAACCCAAATTCTCTGATGCGATAAACTACATTAAGGACGGGGCATTCTATTATCTTACCAAGCCGGTCGACTTCCCTCTTCTGCTTTCCGTGATTAACAAGGCCCTGGAGGAAAAGAATGAAATTTTCAATTCCCCGGAATCTCTGATAAATTCTGATTTCAACGGTTATAGGATAATCAAATCCCTGGGCACCGGCAACTCCGGCACTGTCCTGCTCGGGGAAAGAGACGGAAATTCCTACGCCGTCAAGATCCTCAGGAAGGATCTGGATCCTGAAAACAATGAGATGAGGCTGAAAAGATTCATGCAGGAGTCGGAGATACTCAAGCAGATAAATCATCCCAACATCGTGAAGCTCTTCGAATTCAACCATGACGATAAGTCCAAGGCCCCATACATCATAATGGAGTTCGTGAGCGGCAAGCCGCTCTCAGCCTACATAAAAGAAAAGGCTGAACTCTCCTTCGAACAGAAACTTAATATCATAAAACAAATCGCCAATGCCCTGGATTATGTCCACCAGTGCAGAATTCTTCACAGGGACATCAAACCGGAAAACATACTTATAACTGAAAATCTCACGGTCAAGCTTACAGATTTCGGCATATGCAAGGTATCGGACTCGGGTCTGACCATGACCGGAGATGTCATGGGTTCGCCGGCATACATGTCTCCGGAAAGCTTTGATTCGGCCAAGGGAATGGATCCGCGTTCCGACATATTCTCCCTTGGAGTCATCTGCTACGAACTCTTCACTGATGTCAAGCCGTTCCAGGGAGATAGCTTCTATCAGCTTCTCGAATCCGTGAGGGATAAGAAGCCGGAAGCTCCAAGGAAAATCAACCCTTTGATCCCCAGCTGGCTGCAGGATGTGATGGGGAAGATGCTCGACAAGAATCCCGACAAGCGTTTCGTTGCCGTGTCCGAAGTCATGAAAGCCATCAGCATCTATATCAACGAGGCGAATTCCAACGCGAAGGCCGGCAGCATCACCACGCGCATCCTCAAGAGCATGTTCATCATGAACAACGTCTGGAAATAAGTCAATTGCTAAGCAACTTGAAACAAATCCCTTGACAGAAGAGCATATATTATGAAAAAAAGAAATTCAATATCATTCCTTGTCTCCGGTTTACTAGTCTTAATCCTCCTCCTCTGGATGTCAGGCAAGTTCCATTCAAAAGTCCCTTCAGAAGCCAGGCAGAAGCAACTCCATAAGATTGATGGACGCATCGTACCGGCCCGCCTCGTCAGGATGCCGTTGATGGAATCCGCCGCAGGAACCGTGCAGGCCGTCCATGAGACGACGATTTCTTCAAAACTCCTTTCCCGCGTCATGGAAATGAAGGTAAAGGCCGGACAGATGGTCAGAAAAGACGAACTCCTGATCAAGCTGGACGATACGGACCTGCGCGCAAAACTGCAGCAGGTCAAATCAAGTGTCGTGATGGCAGAGGCCGCCCACAACCAGGCGGCAGCCGACGAGAAAAGACTGGGCTCACTGACAAAGTCCGGCGCCATAAGCCAGCAGGAATACGACAAGACCGTGACAAAACTCAAGTCATCCGATGCCGAGCTCAAAAGGGCCAGGGAGGCTGTGAATGAAGTCCAGTCCATCCTCGACTATGCAACAATACTCTCACCCATGGACGGAACAGTGATCGACAAGAAGGTCGATGTAGGAGACACCGTCGTCCCCGGACAGCCCCTCGTCAAGCTTTTCGACCCTGCCCGCATGCAGCTGGTGGCAAGCGTCAGGGAATCACATGCGAGCAAACTGAAAGTCGGACAGGAGATAGAAGTCAAAATAGATACCCTGAACAAGATCTGCAGCGGCACTGTGAGCGAGATAGTCCCGGAATCAAGTTCCACAAGCAGGACTTTCCAGGTAAAGGTCACCGGCCCATGCCCGACAGGAATATATTCTGGAATGTTCGGGCGCATCTATATCCCGCTTGCCGACGAGCAGGTGCTGTTGATTCCTTCAAAATCCGTCAGGAAGTCCGGACAGCTGGAGATGGTCGATGTCGCTGAGAACGGAAACGCGGTCCGGAGATCCATAAGGACAGGCCGTACCTTCGGAGATGATGTCGAAGTGCTTTCAGGACTGAAGGAAGGCGAGAATGTCGCTGTTCCTGGCAGACCGGAGGAAAAGGATTAAGATAGGACAATGCTGATGCCAGACAAGAAGGACATTCCCAATTTGACGGAGCACAATATCACCGACAGGATCATCGGGATATTCCTCAGGTCCAACCTGTCGCTGGTCTTGATACTCCTCGCATCATTGATGGGCCTTGCCGCATTGTACCTGACGCCCCGCGAGGAGGATCCCCAGATCATAGTTCCGCTTGCCGACGTCTATGTGAATTTCCCAGGACATTCCGCCACCGAGGTTGAGCAACTCGTCACTACCCCTCTCGAAAAAATCCTCTACCAGATAGACGGAGTCGAATACGTATATTCCATGAGCCGCGAGAACCAGGCTGTCATAACTGTGAGATATTATGTCGGAGAGGACAGGGAGCGCAGCCTTGTAAAGCTTTTCAAGAAGATGGACGAGAACCTCGACATCGTGCCTCCAGGCGTGGCTGACTGGGTCGTAAAACCAGTCGAGATCGACGATGTCCCAATGGTCACGCTGACCTTGTCGTCCAGAACCTCCGACGGCATGACCCTCCGCCGTGTCGCAGAGGAGATCACCCAGCATCTTGCCGCAGTCAGGGACGTCTCAAGGGCGTACGTGATAGGTGGAACCCCGCGCGTGGTCCAGGTGCTGATGGATCCTGACAGGATGTCGGCATATAATGTCTCGCCTCTCGAGCTCCAGCGTGCGTTGAAGGCCGCCAATCTCAGCAGGACCGCCGGTGATTTACGGAGCAGGGACAATCTCATCGAGATAGAGGTCGGACAGCCGGTAAACGATGCCAGGCAGCTCCGCGAAATAGTGGTCGGAGTCTTTGACGGCCGGCCGGTATTCCTCAAGGATGTCGCGGAAATATCCGATGGTCCCGACGAGGTCGCCAGCTATGTCAGATACGGACATGGGCCTGCGAAGGGTTTCACAAAGGAGGAATATTTCCCGGGAACTTCCATAGGCGGCGTGGCGGCCGACCAAGGCGTTGGCATGGAACCATGCCCAGCTGTGACAGTGGCAATCGCCAAGAAGAAAGGCTCGAACGCCGTCTGGGTCGCCAATGCGGTGCTGGATGAGGCGAAACATCTGGAGAAATCCATCGTGCCCGGCGACATGGAAATGACCGTCACCCGCAACTACGGTCTTACAGCCGACGAGAAGGTCAACGAACTCGTCTGGGGACTGGTGATAGCGGTCGTCATCATTGTCGTGCTTCTGACATTCGGGCTTGGCTGGCGTGAAGCTCTGATAGTTGCCCTGGCGGTGCCGGTGGTCTTCGGGCTGACGCTGGCGGTCAACCTACTGTTCGGATTCACCATCAACAGGGTCACTCTCTTTGCGCTGATACTGGCGCTCGGTCTTCTGGTGGACGATCCGATCGTCGATGTCGAGAACATCGCAAGGCATTTCTCCCTCCGCAGGAAGGCGACGAGGCGGATAGTCCTTGAAGCCGTCTCTGAAATACGTCCGCCTCTTATCATTGCGACTCTCGCAGTGATCGTAAGCTTCCTTCCGATGTTCTTCATTACCGGGATGATGGGTCCGTACATGCGCCCCATGGCCTTGAACGTACCAGTGACCATGCTCATGTCGATGCTGGTGGCATTCACGATAACCCCGTGGCTGTCATTCCATCTGCTGAAGAGCAAGTACGGGAAAGGCGTTGGCACCGCACATGACGAGACCGGCGGAATGGATGATGTGAAGAAGACGAAGCTCTACAGGATCTTCGCTCCGCTCATGGAACCTCTGATCCGCACCCGGAAGCGCTCTTTCCTCTTCCTTGCGGCAATCGCCGCCCTCACAGCCTGCGCCATGGGGCTTGCAGCGTTCAGGAGCGTACCCCTGAAGATGCTTCCGTTCGATAACAAGAATGAACTGCTTCTGGTCCTCGACTTAGACGAAGGTACGACCCTTGAGAGGACAGATGCAGCCGTCAGGGAATTCGAGAGATTTCTTTCTACTGTCCCTGAAATTGCTGACTACACCAGCTATGTCGGCCTATCGTCACCGATGGACTTCAACGGCCTGGTCAGGCACTACTATCTGAGAAAAGGCGACAACATCGCGGAGATCAGGATCAATCTGGCAGGAAAGATGAACCGTTCGATGCAGAGCCACGGACTGGGACTCCGCATCCGCAATGAACTGCAGAAGATCTCCGACAAGAACAATGCAAGGATGAAGATCGTTGAGACTCCTCCAGGCCCTCCGGTGATTGCCAGCGTCGTCGCGGAAGTATACGGAAGGCCTTATGACAGCTATGAGGACCTCCTGCTTGCCGCCGATGCCGTCAAGGCCCGGATCGCAATTGAACCCGGAGTCGTTGATGTCGACGACATACGCGAGGCGCCCAGGAAGAAGTTCATATTCGCAACAGACAAGGAAAAGGCGGCGCTCCACGGGATAAGCAGCGAGATGATAGCCGACACCATGAAGATGGTCCTTTCCGGAACCACTGCCGGAACCGTCCAGAAGGAGACGGAGAGGAATCCGCTCAGGATCGAGCTCAGGATCCCCGTGCCACAGCGCACCAGCGCCTCGGATCTCGCAAGAATCCATGTAAAAGGCGACACCGGACAGCTCGTGCCCCTTTCAGAACTTGGAAAATGGGAGGCGGCGCGCGTCGACCAGCAGATCTACCATAAAAATCTCCAGCGCGTAGCCTACGTCTTCGCGGAAACCGCAGGGCGTCCTCCAGCGGACGTGGTCGTAGACATCCAGAGCGACAAGGCGGAATATGGAGATATGGCTGGAAAAACCAAAAGGATCGCTGAAGGGAACGGATGGATATCCGATGCTGCTCCAAGACCTGTGCCACACCGGACATTCCTTTCGAACGGCAGCGGCATAAAATGGGCGATACCAAACAATTTCAAGGTCGTCTTCTCCGGAGAAGGCGAATGGAAAATAACTCTCGACGTGTTCCGTGACCTCGGGCTTGCCTTCGGCGCCGCCCTGATCGGAATCTACATCCTGCTTGTGGCGCAGACGTCCTCGTTCACAATACCGGCGGTGATGATGGCGGCAATACCCCTGACCGTGCTCGGAGTGATGCCTGGATTCTGGTTCCTGAATTTAATTGGCGCGAATTACGCGGCTGGATATCTTGATCCGGTTTATTTTACCGCAACCGGGATGATCGGAATGATCGCGCTCTCGGGAATTGTCACCAGGAACTCCATAATACTCGTCGACTTCATACACGCATCCCTGGCGAAAGGCAGGACCCTGTCCGAGGCGATAATGGAAAGCTGCGTGGTCCGCATGCGTCCAATCCTGCTTACAGCCAGCGCCGCCATGCTCGGAGCCGTCCCTATAATAATAGATCCGATATTTTCAGGACTTGCCTGGGCGTTGATCTTCGGGCTTTTCGCATCCACCCTTTTCACATTGCTCGTAATTCCCGTAACCTACTGGCTGATCTACGCCAATAAACCGGGACATGGGGTGCCGGAAGTGGAAGAGGATTGAATATAAAACTCCGGCCTGATGATTGGAAATTACCGTCTACAGCTCGTGTGCGACCATGAACTCGCGGTAGAGCCTTGCATAGACGCCATTGATCTTCAGGAGCTGGCGATGGTTGCCCCTTTCGACTATCTTCCCGGCTTCAAGGACGAGGACCATGTCGGCATTCCTGATCGTGCTCAGCCTGTGGGCGACGACAAAGCTCGTTCTTCCGGCAAGAAGTTTCGCCAGGGCGTTCTGAAGGCGCTCCTCGGTGATGGCGTCAACCGAGCTTGTCGCCTCGTCAAGGATGAATATCCTCGGATTTGCGAGCATCGCACGGCTGAAGCAGATGATCTGCCGCTGTCCGAGCGAAAGACCGGCCCCGCCTTCGCCTACAACCGTCTGGAACCCGTCAGGAAGGGCTTCAATAAGATCGAAACAGTCGATCTTCCTGGCCGCATCCATCGCGTCCTGTTCGGTCGCGCCCGGCCTTCCGACAAGGATATTCTCCATCACCGTGCCGGTGAAAAGGAAATTCACCTGGAGCACGATGCCAAGATGGCGCCTGAGCGATTTGGTCTCTATGTCAATGATGTCCTTCCCGTCTATCATGACCTTCCCCTCGCCGGGAAGGTAGAATTTCGTTATCAGGTTGGTGATGGTCGTCTTGCCGCTGCCCGTGGAGCCGACAAGCGCAATGGTCTGGCCGGGCTCGGCTGTGAAATTTATATTTGCAAGGACGTTCCTATCGGGCTTATATGCGAATGTGACATCCTTGAATTCCACCTTGCCATCGATCTTGTCCAGATTGGTGACGGTCTCGGGATCCTGCCAGTCGGGCTTGCTGTCCAGGAACTTGAACAGCCTTTCGGCTCCGGCCATGGCCGTAAGCGCCTGGTTGTACTGGCCGGCCAGCGTCTGTATGGGCGAGAAGAACATGCCTGAAAGGAAAAAGAACTGGATGAAGCTCGCAAGGGTCATGTCATGACCGAGCACGCGGGATCCTCCGTAGATCAGGAGGGCGGACAGGAAGAACTGGCTGTTCACCTCAAGCAGCGGCAGGAAGGTCGCTTCAGCCTGCGTCACCCTGAGATTGTATGTGGAATGGTCGTAGACAAGATCCCGGAACATCTCCGAATTGAGGTCCTGCCTCGCATAACCCTGGATTATCTTCATGCCCTTGATCGACTCCACGACAGTGGCGGTGACACGGCTGAAGCTCTCCTGCACTTCACGGTAGGCGTTGATCAGCCTCTGCCGGAAATACCTGTTCAGCCCCCAGATTATAGGCGCCATCGCGAGCACGACCAGGAACATCTTCCAGTCGTACCAGAACATCAGGATGGCCGCGATTATCATGTTTCCGGCCTGGACCATCGTGACAAAGACAACCGACTGAATACCATTCCGTACTGCTTCAGCATCGGAAGTGAAGAGGCTGATCAGCCTTCCAAGCCTGGTACGGGTGAAAAAGCCCATCGGCATGTTCATCATGTGCTTGAAGAGATCGCGGCGGACATCATGGATCACCAGTTCACCGAGCTCCAGCGCGAGCCTCTGCCGGTAATGGAATGTGAACTGGGTGAAAAGCGTGAATCCCAGGAATGCCGCCACAGCCCAGAGCATCCCCCTGACATCATGCCCCGCAATCGGACCGTTTATGATGGCTCCGATCCCCCAGAGCAGGATCGGAAGCTGGATTGAACGCGATACGACCAGCCCGAGAAGGATGTTCCTCTTGAAAGCATAGGGCCTGGTGTACGAGAAGATCCGCACGAACATCCCATAGTCCAAAGGCTTCCTGTCATGCTTGCTGTCATGCTCCTTCCTTATATATGCTATGGGTGATTGTTTCAGTGTGCTCATGCCGTTTCCTTTGCCGTCTGCCCGTCGGTCTGGGATTTTTCAAATTTTGCCGTCTGCAAGCCCGGCTGGGACTTCTCAAACTCAGACTGGATGATCGCCGACCTGCGGTAATGCCCCTTCGCCTTTATCAGTTCATCATGCGTGCCGCGCTGGATTATCTGTCCGCGGTGCATTACCAGGACTACATCCGAACGCTTCAATACGCTTATCCTGTTCGTGACCATGAACGTGGTCCTGCCCTTCATGGCGCTGTCGATGCCCTCGAAAATCTCCTTTTCCGTCTCGGGATCAACCGAGGCGGTCGGATCGTCGAGGAGGAGGATGGGCGGTTCGAGCAGGATCGATCTGGCTATGGCGAGCCTCTGCTTCTGCCCGCCTGAAAGATCGGAACCCGCCTCTCCGATCACGGTATCGTACCCCTGCGGAAGCGTCATTATGAAATCATGGACGGACGCGATCTTCGCGGCATTCATGATCTCGTCCCGGGTGGCGCCGGGATAGCCGAATGAAATGTTCGAGGCTATCGTATTGCTGAAGAGGAAGCTCTCCTGGAAGACGATCCCTATCTGGCGGCGCAGATCGTCCACATCGTATTTCCTCACGTCCTTCCCGTCGAGCAGCACGGAGCCCATGTTGGCGTCATAGAATCTCGGGACCAGGCTGAGCAGCGTGCTTTTCCCGGAACCCGTGGTGCCGAGGATGCCCACGAACTGTCCGGCCCTGATCTCAAAGTCTATGTTGTCGAGGATCCGCTCACCCGGATTGTATTCGAAGGAAACCCCCTTGAAGGCCACGGATCCGTTCGCCTTCTTTATCCTTACTGCATTACGGGGGCTCTGTATCTCGATCGGCGCATCAAGCACTTCAAAGACGCGGCCTGCCGCCGCAACGCTCTGCTGGATGTTGTCGACTATGCCTGCAAGCGTGTTGACCCGTCCGGAAAACCTCTGGAGGAGCCCGAGGAAGACTATAAGCCCGGTTCCAAGGGGCAGCTCGTCGTTGATTACAAGATAGCCCCCGTACGCGAGGAGGACTATGACGTTGAACTGGCTGAGCAGGTCGATCAGCGGCCCGAACATGCTTACAAACCTGAAGATCTTCCATTTCTGATCCAGCACGGCCTTGTTGTCCTTACCAAGTTTTACAAGCTCCTCGTCTTCACGGGCGAACCCCTTGACGACATGGATTCCCTGGACACGCTCGACCATGTCCAGGATCAGCTTGTCGACATTGTCGCGGTCCTTGACGTAGGCCGGTTTTAGTTTCTTCGAGAAATAGACCGAGAGCACCCACATGAAAGGTACGGCAAACATGCAGACCAGCGTGAGCTTCGCATGGATCATGAGCATGTAGGAGATATACACCGCCAGTGAAATCAGGATGACGACCCCCTGGATTATCACCCCGTCTATGAACAGCCGCACCGACTGCACGTCGCCGGTCACGCGGTTTATGAGGGTTCCGCTGGTCCTTGAGTCGAAGAACTTGAAGCTCAGCCTCTGCAGCTTCTCGTATATCCTGGCCCTGAGATCCACGACAATCCCCTGCTGGAGGAGCTTGACGACCGCGATGCTGCACTGGTAGGTAAGGAAATAACGCACCATCGCGAAAACAATGTTCGCAATGGCGATGGCGATGAGGATGTCCAGGGCGGACCATTCTACGGGAGGCTTGAATCCAAACGGCCACGCAGGCGGCTTGGCCGCCGCAGCACCGGCGATTACAGCGTGGCTTATTTCATGCGGCGAGACGGTGACAGCCACGAATTTTATATAGTCGACGCCTACGCCGATGAGGGCGAGTCCTGATATTTCGAAGGCTAGAAGCAGTATCTGGAATGCTATGACTTTCATGCAGCCGGCGCGGTAATGCCAGCTCAGCCTCAGAAGCCGTGAGAATATTTTCTTTTCCGGTCGTCCAGTTCCTGTACTATCGTCGCTCATTGATTATGAAACAAGGCGCCTGTCCGCGCCATTAGAAATTTAAACATTGCACGATTATGGAAATTAGATGAAATACCGAAAAATGCAAGCAAAGGTTCCCCATGGGATTATTACAGGCTGACACAAGCCGAGTTCAAGATGGACGGGGAATTTTCCTCCGTGATTGTGCTCAGTGCAATAAATACGCCTATAATGAATTTCGGAATGAGGCTAGATGAATTGATTAGAATCTATTATTGGCGGCATTAATGTAAGCGTTAAGCCGGTTGACGTAGCCTCATAAGCAGGGCGGTTTTTAAACCGCCAAACAAGTGCTGTCTACTATACGCATTTTCCTGTACTGTCCACGTCACGCTCTCCACTTCTTCTGTCTTTTTATCTTTACGTCAGGCGCTTCGGCCTGACTTTGGACTGCGGTGATTATTCACCGCTTTGTTTTTACAGCTGTTCGTCATACCATGGCATTTAGCAAAGGCGATAGCTGTTGTTTTCTTTACGCTTCCAGCGGAATCCAAAGCGCAGAATGATCTGCGCAGTCCAAAGATTCGTCCTCCGACTGGAGGACTCATCATAAAGAATTCAAAATAATGCGTATATTAGACAGAACCAAGTGTCGGGTTAAAACCCGACATACTTTTTAGGAAAAACAGCCTCACTGCATCCAGCTTAACGCTTTCTAACGCTTACTCATTAATTTAATATAAACGTGACTTGATGAGGCTAATAGATATTTATTATGAGTGGATATATTGCACAGAGCAAGACAATAGAGTAGACAGCCCAAATCCTTGGACGTTTTCAGGGGTTCTTTTTCAATTGAAATTCAAGGGGATTTGGGGCCAGACGGGGTCAAACCCTACACTATCAACTACGTTGACCCAGAGAAAAAGGCATGTATTGTAAGTCCTGTTAAAAATATCTCGCAATTTAAAATGGGGGTTGGGAATGGCGAGGCCTTTAAGAATTGAATATCCAGGAGCCTGTTATCATGTGACCTGCCGTGGGAACATGGGACATCAGGTTTTCTTCTCCGACAGCCACTACGGACTTTTTCTTGAAAAGCTCGAAGAGTTTTCAGCTCTATTCAGAATCAAGGTCAGATGCTACTGCCTCATGCCTAATCATGTCCATCTCTACCTGCAGACATCCGAGGCAAACATGAGCCGATTCATGCAGTCTTTCCTCACTTCATTTTGCGTAATCATGAACAGGATGCGCGGAAAGTCAGGGCACATCTTCCAGGGAAGGTTCAAGTCACATCTTGTGCAGGATGAGCTATACCGTTCAAAGCTCAGCCGCTACATTCACCTGAACCCAGTAAGAATAAAAAGCCTAAGCGCTCTTCCTGCTGACAGGAGGCTGGAGATACTGGAGAACTTTAAATGGTCAAGCTATCCAGCCTATGCAGGCTTGAGAGAAGCAGCCGACCAGCTTGATCTTGAGCCTGTGCTGTCCACATGGGGCACGGATGCAGACAGCCGCATGCTCGCATATAGGGATTACGTTGAGGCCGGCTTAAGAAAAGGCGTCGAAGAATTATGGAGCGATGTAAAGGAACAGCATGTCCTCGGCGATGATGCATTTCTTGCAAAGGTCAGAAAGTCTCTCCTGCCTGCCGTCTTGAAGCCTGAAGATTCCAAGGAGCAGAGAGCCCTCAGCAGGCTGAAAAGGGGGTTTGCCTTTGGGGAAGTTCTCAATGCCGTCTCGAAAGTCTTGGAGGTGAAAGGGGATGATCTTCTCAGGAAACGCTCAAAGCATGCCGACGGAAGAAAGCTGATGATGTATTGCCTCTGCAACTACTGCAGGTCTTCCGCAAGCATAGCAGAGCTTGCATCCAAAACATCGGTTTCACGCAGCGGTCTCCTGATAGCAAGAGACAGGTTTGAAAAGTCCCTCGAATCGAATAAATTATTTAAACGTACCTTGAACGACGTGGAGGATTTCTTGTGCAAATCATAGTTGATAGTGTAGGGTTTGACCCCGTTCAGCTGGTGCCATGCCCAAGACAATGAAAAGAAAACCACACAGCGGGACAGTTAGAATTGTCGTAATAGCCGCAGGTGTGCGCGGAAGCCATCTCGCCCAGCAGTTGGCATCCTGTACGCAACCGTGCGAAGTCGTCGGCGTGGCGGAGCCGAATCATGAGCGACGCAAGATTCTGGCGCAGGAATATGGACTGGCGGCTTCCGCGCAGTTTGATTCATGGCAGGCCTTTGTCGAAAGCTCCCTCGAATGTGACGCGGCAATTATTGCGACAATGGACAACCAGCATACGGCCCCGGCTCTCGCATGCCTGAGACGAGGATGCCATCTTTTGATCGAGAAACCGCTGTCTGACACCCTTGAAGGCTGTCGCAAAATAGAGATGATGCAGAGTGAAACCGGGCTTGTCGTCTCCGTCTGTCACACTCTCAGATATATTGACACTTTCCGAAGAATCAAGCAGATAGTGGCCGATGGCATGCTTGGCCGTCTGATTCATATTGGGCACATGGAGGCAATTGACCATCTGAGGTTCACTCACAACTATGTGCGGGGACGTTGGGCCAAGGAGGCAAACAACACATTCCTCCTCCTGCACAAGTGCAGCCATGACGTGGATTTTGTGGCGTGGCTGGCCGATGAAGCATGCGTTCGTGTTTCATCCTTCGGTTCCCTTGGCTACTTCACTCCAGTCAATGCGCCAGCCGGAAGCGCGAGGCGTTGTTTCGATTGTCCGCTCCGCCACACATGCCTTTATTCAGCCATGCGCCTCTATGTCGACAACGATCTGACAGGCCGGATTCAGGATCTCGGGGACACTCATTCCCGTGAGTCCCGTCTGGAAGCCATAAGACTCGGCCCCTTCGGCGCCTGTGTCTGGCATGCCGACAACGACGTTGTAGATCATCAGGTTGTATCCATGGAATTCGCAAATGGAACAACAGCGACATGCACAATGAGCGGCTATTCGGGGACGCATGGACGGAGAACCAGATTGCAGGGAACAAAAGGTGAATTGCTCTTCGATGAAGCTACGGACAGCATCACAATAAAAAAGTTTGCCGAAACCGAGCCGGAAAAGATTCAGGTTCAACGTTCCAACTCCTATCATCCCGAAGACAGGGATATTGTGGAAAGCTGGATTTCCGCAATATGCAATGTCTCGACGGGAATCATTGCCGTGAATGCGCAGGAGGCATTGAAAACGCATTCAATTGTCTTTGCCGCCGAACAGTCAAGAAAGGAGAATCGGGTAGTCAATCTATCGGAACTCCAATAATTTGGAATTCCTGAATATGGAATATTAACTTCATGCGGCTCAAATCTCCGAAGTAGAAACGCAATCATGAAAAAAAAATCAAAAATCCATTTGCAAAGCTCCAGCAGGATACTAAATTACCCGTCCGATTTTGCCGGATGATAATAAATGCTCGGGTGGTGAAATGGCAGACACGCATGTTTGAGGGGCATGTGGAGCAATCCGTGTGGGTTCAAGTCCCACCCCGAGCACCAATATTCAGTTTTTGAGCATGCATGTTCTCTTCCTGTTCACTCAGGAAAAGCCAGTCCTGGAAATTTCAAATTAATAATTTTTCGTTTTTTTTCAATATTTCTTCCAGTCTGGGTTGCAATACGGGAAAACTGACGTATTTTTTGTGTCCGCTTTGTTTTTCGCGTTATACGCTAATTACAGACCGGTGCCAACATAGCTCAGTTGGTAGAGCACGTCCTTGGTAAGGACGAGGTCACCGGTTCGATCCCGGTTGTTGGCTCCATAAAAAGGCAGCGGCCTGGAAAAGTGGAAAGAAGTTCTGATCAATTTAAAATAATTATTCAAGGTAATAAAAACCGGGAGGCTTAGGATGGCTAAAGAAGTATTTGCAAGAACGAAACCGCATGTGAACGTAGGAACCATCGGGCATGTCGACCATGGCAAGACCACTCTTACTGCGGCAATCACAAAAGTGCAGTCCTCAAAGGGTCTGTCAACTTTCGTGCCTTATGACCAGGTTGCGAAAGCATCCGAGAAACAGGGTCGCCGTGATCCTACCAAGATCCTTACTATTGCGACATCCCATGTCGAGTACCAGAGCGCAAAGCGCCACTATGCACACGTTGACTGCCCCGGACATGCCGACTATGTGAAGAACATGATCACCGGTGCCGCCCAGATGGACGGTGCGATACTCGTTGTAAGCGCTGTCGACGGCCCGATGCCCCAGACACGCGAACATATCCTCCTGGCGCGCCAGGTGGGTGTTCCTACAATAGTAGTGTTCCTCAACAAGGTTGATCTCGTCGACGACGACGAACTCCTCGGCCTTGTTGAAATGGAAGTCAGGGATCTCCTTACTAAATATGGCTTCGCCGGCGACACGACCCCGATCATCCGCGGATCAGCCATCAAGGCCATCAATGCTCCGAGCCCGGATCACGCCGATGCGAAATGCATCCAGGATCTCATGGAGGCCATCGACTCATACATTCCGGAACCCGTCCGTGAAATCGACCTTCCGTTCCTTCTTTCAGTTGAAGACGTGTTCTCAATTGAAGGCCGTGGAACAGTAGTGACCGGACGTATCGAGCGCGGCCGCGTCAAGACCGGCGATGAAATCGAAATCATCGGAATCGTTCCTACCGTCAAGACCACCGTCACCGGCACCGAGATGTTCCGCAAGGAGCTCAAGGAAGGTGGACAGGCTGGCGACAACGTAGGCTGCCTCCTCCGTGGCACGAAGAAAGAGGATGTACAGAGAGGACAGGTGCTTGCAAAGCCCGGTTCAATCACTCCCCACAAGAAGTTCAAGGCTGAGATCTATGTTCTGAGCAAGGAAGAAGGCGGACGTCACACTCCGTTCTTCGCAAACTACCGTCCTCAGTTCTATTTCCGTACCACTGACGTGACCGGCACTATCACCTTGAATCCTGGAACCGAGATGATAATGCCCGGAGACAACACCCAGGTGACAGTGGAGCTGATCTGCCCTATCGCGATGGAGAAGACTCTCCGTTTCGCGATACGTGAAGGCGGACGCACTGTTGCATCAGGACGTGTGACAGAAATCATCGAATAACTTAACAATATATAATTAGTTGATAACGCGATCCCGAACAGTCTTATGGGCTGCTCGGGTCGCTTATGTAAAGAAGCAGGTGAATCAATGGCGCGTGAGATAATAACACTGGCATGCACGGAGTGCAAGAACCGCAACTACTCTACCATGAAGGAAAAGAGGAACACTCCCGGAAGGCTGGAAAAGAAGAAGTTCTGCAAGTTCGAGCGCAAGCACACGCTCCACCGAGAAATTAAGTAAACATTAATTTTTAGGTGAGTAGCTCAATTGGTAGAGCGGCGGTCTCCAAAACCGCAGGTCGCAGGTTCGATCCCTGTCTCACCTGCCAAAATAATAATTTTTTTGAGGGAATTAAACTGTCATGGGTAACTGGATCACAAAAGCTAGGCTTTTCATTGGCGAGACCATAAACGAGCTGAAAAAATGCAGCTGGCCCGATAGGTCGCAGCTTTTCGAATCGACAGTCCTTGTAATCGTAACAGTGCTTTTGCTCGCCAGCTTCGTGGCTGTCGTGGATTTCATAAGCATGAAGGTTATAAGTTTCCTCACAATGTAAACAACATATTTAGGGAATTTTAAATATGGCTGAACAGAAACCAGGACAATGGTTCGTTGTGCATACGCTCTCTGGTCATGAGAACAAAGTCAAGGAGAAGATAGAGAAGCACATGGCCAAAGGCGAGGCCAAGGCGGTCTACGAGGTTCTTGTGCCGATGGAGAAAATTTCCGAAGTCCGCCAGGGAAAGAAGACGACGACGTCACGCAAGTATTTCCCGGGGTACATCCTAGTGAGAATGGACCTCTACAATGCCGAGACGAAGAAAATCGACGAGGATGCATGGTATTTCGTGCGCGAGATACAGGGCGTGATAGGATTCATAGGCAGTGGCAACAGGCCTATTCCGCTGACTCCTCCTGAAGTGGACGATCTTATGAGGCAGGTGACCGAGACCGAGGACAAGATCACGCCCAAGATCAATTATGATGTCGGCGAAGCCGTCAAGATCAAGGACGGTGCGTTTGAGAACTTTGAAGGTGTCATCGAGGAAATCGACCATGAACGCGGGAAGCTCAAGCTTCTTGTCTCGATTTTCGGACGTTCGACGCCTGTTGAATTGGAATATTGGCAGGTTGAACGCGAGTAATCCCGTTCAAATTTCATAGTAAATACTAAATTTGTGGTGTGTGGAAGAGGAAGCCTGTCTTTTCGGACCACCTCACGAATAGGAGAAAAAGAAAATGGCGAAAAAAGTAGTAGGGCAGATAAAACTGCAGATTCCTGCTGGTGCCGCTAACCCGGCGCCTCCAGTCGGTCCAGCTCTTGGACAGGCCGGAATAAACATCATGGAATTCTGCAAGAAGTACAATGCCGCGACCCAGTCCCAGGCCGGAATGATCCTTCCTGTGATCATCACAGTGTACCAGGACAAGTCGTTCACATTCATAACAAAGACGCCTCCTGCGTCGATTCTCATCAAGAAGCTTGCGAACCTTGCTTCGGGCTCGAAGACCCCGGGAAGGGAATGCGTTGGAAAAATCACAAGCACGCAGATCAAGGAAATAGCCAAGATGAAGATGAAGGATCTCAACGCCAGATCAGATGCGGCCGCATTCAGGATCATAGCAGGCACGGCACGCAGCATGGGAATAGAGGTGACAGATGCGTAAAAGAAGCAAAGCCTACAAGGTCAAGTCGGAAAAAGTCGACAGGAGCGCCAAGCTCAATATCAAGAAGGCCATCGATCTGCTTGTCGCCCTTCCAAAGGCGAAATTTGACGAGACAGTCGACCTGTCATTCAAACTCGGCATAGATCCGAAGCAGTCGGACCAGAACGTAAGAGGCACGGTCGGCCTCCCCAAGGGAACAGGCAAAAGCGTCCGCGTAGCAGTTGTCGCCGATGGCGAAGCCGCCGCCAAGGCGAAAGCCGCCGGAGCTGATTTTGTCGGTTTCGAGGACATGATCGCCAAGATCAAGGGTGGATGGCTTGATTTCGACATCCTCATCTCAACGCCTTCCGCGATGAACCAGGTAAGAACCCTTGGCAAGGTACTCGGACCGAAGGGGCTCATGCCCAACCCCAAGACTGGCACAGTGACCGAACAGGTTGATGTCGCAGTCAAGGAATCCAAGGCTGGAAGAGTTGAATTCAGGATTGACAAGGGGGCATGCGTGCATGTACCGGCAGGAAAGATGTCCTTCAAGAAGGAAGACATCGAGGAGAACTGCAGGGCCATCATACACGCCATAGTCCGTGCAAAACCGGCCGCCTCAAAGGGCGTCTACATCGAAAGCTGCACTCTTTCCTCGACGATGGGACCTGGAATCAGGGTCGATGTCAACGAATTTTCCAAGGCGGTGGTATCATGAGAATTGAAAAAATACAGTTGTTGAATGAAATCGGGAATACACTGGAAAAAGCAGACTATGTATTCTTCATAACATACAAGGGGCTGACGGTTTCGCATTTCTCCGAACTCCGCGACTCCCTTGGAAAACTCAAGGCGGAATGCCATGTCCTGAAAAACCGCATGATCAAGAAAGCTGCGGAGAAGAAAGGCATAAAGGGCCTTTCCGAACTCAAGCTTGTCGGAGATACTGCCGTTGTTTCTGGAAAAGGCGATGCTGGTCCGGTAGCCAAGGCGCTGATGCTCTTTGCCAAGGCGCATGACCAGGTGTCGACCAAGTCCGGGTATCTTGAAGGCGCAATGGTCAGCAAGGGCGATGTTTCAGCCATTGCCAGCCTGCCGTCGCGTGAAGTCCTCAGGGCCCAGCTGCTCGGCGTGCTTCTCGCTCCTTCAAGGAACCTTGTCACCCTTCTCAACGTCAAGGCTTCAGAGATAGTGAATGTTTTGAATGCGTTTAAAGATAAAAAAGAAAAAAGCAATTAAAAATCAAATATGGAGGTCCAGAAAATGTCAGATGAAGTAAAAGTTGAAGTATCGAAGGAAATGGATCAGTTCATCTCCTACGTAGAAAATCTTTCAGTGCTTGAACTCTCAAAGCTTGTAAAAGCCCTTGAAAACCGTCTCGGCGTCTCAGCCGCGGCTCCGGTTGCAGCGGCGGCGGCTCCTGCAGCGGCAGCAGCTCCGGCGGCTGAGGAGAAAACAGAGTTCACAGTCGTTCTCGCCAATTTCGGCGCCGACAAGATCAAGGTCATCAAGGAAGTCAGGGCCATCACAGGTCTCGGCCTGAAGGAAGCCAAGGATCTTGTTGAAGGCGCACCGAAGCCCGTCAAGGAAGGCGTTACCAAGGATGAAGCCGCCAAGATGAAGGCACAGCTTGAAGGTGCAGGCGCAAAAGTTGAACTCAAGTAAATTTGCACAAAACTGATGAATGTGACAGGGAGAAATCCCTGTCACTTCATTATTTTTATGTTTTCTGGTGTCGGAGATCAATCTCCGTTTTTTCATTAACCATTTATAACAATCTGTGCAGGGTGGACTATGGCTGAACGCTCAAATTTTGGTAAACTGCAGGACGTGCTTAATATTCCGGACCTTATCGCGGTCCAGCTTGAATCTTATGCAGCATTCTTGCAGAAAGAAGCTCCTCCGGAAAAAAGAAAAAATCAGGGTCTGCAGGAAGTATTCAAGGAAGTTTTCCCTCTGGAAAGCTTCGACAAGCAGCTTACACTTGATTTCACTAACTATACAATCGGCGACGCGAAGCGAAGCGTTCTTGACTGCATTAAGGACGGCGACACATACAGTGCGCCCCTGCATGTGGCGTTCAAGATCGACGACAAGGGCAAGAAAATCGAGGAGCTCGTCTATTTCGGCGATATCCCGATGATGACCGACCGCGGAACATTTGTCATCAACGGCGCTGAACGCGTCATCATAAGCCAGCTCCACAGATCGCCTGGAATATGTTTTGAGAAGAGCCGTCACTCAAATGGCCGCACTCTCTATTCATACAGGATAATTCCGGACCGTGGCTCATGGATGGAAGTCCAGTACGACATAAACGATCTCATATATATTTATCTCGACAGAAGACGCAGAAGGAGAAAATTCCTCATCACCACCCTCCTCCGCGCAATCGGATATGAAACCAATGCGGACATTCTTGCCGCAATATATAAAGTCGACAGCTTCTCAACCGCCTCCCTCCTGAAGAAGGATGCCAAGGAGCTTGCATGCTATTATACTGTCAAGGACGTCACGGATTCCTCCGGAGCGGTCATAGTCAATGAACTCGAACCTCTTACGGAAGCACTTCTGAAGACCATTTCAGACGCGGACGTCAAGAAGGTCGATCTCGCTGAGATTCCCGATGGAGTCAACCACATAATCCTCTGCCTCAAGCGCGATCCCTCCAGGAATACCGAAGAGGCGTTGAAGGAAGTATACAAGAGGATGAGGCCCGGGGATCCACCGAGCATCAGCAATGCAAAGCAGCTTCTCAAGCGTCTTTTCTTCGATGTACGCCGCTATGACCTGGGCGAAGTCGGAAGATTCAAGATCAACCAGAAGCTCGGAACCCAGACACCTATCACCGTCAGGATCCTTGACAAGAACGATCTGATGGAAGCGACAAAATACCTTATCAAGCTCCGCAACACAGGCGGCCAGGCCGATGATATCGACCATCTCGGCAGCAGGCGCGTGAGAACTGTGGGAGAACTCCTCCAGAACCAGTGCCGTGTAGGCCTTGTAAGGACTGAACGCCTGATACGCGAACGCATGACACTCCTTGGAACAGACGGGATGAGCATAACGCCCGGACAGCTTGTAAATCCTAAGGCTTTCGCAGGAGTCGTAAGAGACTTCTTCGCAAGAAACCAGCTTTCACAGTTCATGGATCAGACCAATCCGTTGTCGGAGCTAACCAACAAGAGGCGCCTAAGCGCACTTGGACCAGGCGGACTCAGCCGCGAACGCGCAGGATTCGAAGTCCGCGACGTTCATTCAAGCCATTATGGACGCGTATGCCCGATCGAGACCCCTGAAGGTCCGAACATCGGTCTTATCTCATCCATGTCTCTTTACGCAAGAATCAACCGCTATGGCTTCCTGGAGACCCCGTACAGAATTGTAAAGCACGGAGTCGCCACAAAGGAAATCGACTATCTCACCGCTGACCAGGAGGAGAGATTCGTCATCGCGCAGGCAAATGCCACGATCGATGAAAAAGGGAAGCTCCTGAACGAAATGGTCATGTGCAGGTACCAGGGGGATTCAGCTGAAAGGGCCCGAGACACAATCCAGTACATGGACGTATCGCCCAAGCAGCTTGTCAGCGCGGCGGCGGGACTTATTCCGTTCCTTGAGCACGATGATGCGAACCGCGCACTGATGGGTTCGAACATGCAGCGCCAGGCCGTTCCACTCATGACGACTGAAGCACCTCTTGTAGGCACAGGGCTCGAACACAGGGTCGCCGCCGATTCAAGGGCGGTGATGTCTGCCGAGAAGGAAGGAATTGTCGCAAGCGTGACCGGAAACCTCGTAATCGTTTCTCCCGACGGCAAAATGCCGAAATCGGAAAAGGACGAGAAGGCGCAGTTCTACATCCTCAAGAAATATCTCCGCAGCAATGCAGGGACATGCATCAACCAGCGCCCGAGCGTCAAGCCCGGACAGAAGATCAAGAAGGGCGACGTGATCGCCGATGGTGCAGCAACCGCAAACGGTGAACTCGCCCTCGGAAAAAACGTCTTCGTGGCATTCATGCCCTGGTGCGGGTACAACTTCGAAGATGCCATCGTGATCAACGAGAGGATCGTCAAAGAGGACGTATTCACAAGCATACATATCGATGAGTTCGAACTCACCGCCCGTGACACCAAGCTGGGTCCGGAGGAAATCACACGTGATATTCCCAACGTGAGCGAGGAGGCTCTCAGGAACCTCGGTCCGGACGGCATTGTCAGACTCGGCGCAGAAGTGAAGTCCGGCGACATACTTGTCGGAAAGATCACACCCAAGTCCGAGACTGAACTCGCTCCTGAAGAAAGGCTCCTCAGGGCGATCTTCGGCGAGAAGGCCGCGGATGTCAAGGATTCAAGCCTCATAGTCAGCAGCGGAAAAGGCGGAATTGTAATGGATGTCAGGATCGAGAGAAGCAAGGATCCTAACAGGCAGTCCCTCACAAAATCCGAAATCCGCCGCCAGACGAAATTGGCGAAGGACAATTTCAAGAACGAATACAACGAAATCGTAGAGGAGCTCGCCGACAGGCTCGCAGAGATCATGCTTGGACAGAAGCTCCCCTGCCCCATATACGATTCATCGTCGTCTAAACATAACGCGATACTCATTTCCGCAAACAGGAAAGTCACCAGGAGTTCGGTGCTCAAGCTTGCGAACAAGCACCAGCATTACAAGATGGATTCCTGCCCGTTGAGGAAGACCATCGACGGAATAATCGATACTTTCGTTCCGAGATTCAAGGAGATCGAAGCCAGCAGGGATGAAATCCTGAAATCACTTGAAAAGGGTGAAGGCGTTGATCCGGGAATCGTCAAGAAGGTGAAAGTCTACGTGGCAAGCAAGCGCAAGCTTGAAGTCGGCGACAAGATGGCCGGACGCCACGGAAACAAAGGTATTGTCGCAAAGATAGTGCCGGAGGAAGACATGCCGTTCCTTGCTGACGGAACACCTGTTGACATCGTCCTGAATCCCCTCGGCGTACCTAGCCGTATGAACGTAGGACAGGTTCTCGAGACACATCTCGGATGGGCGGCAAAGATACTCGGTCTCCAGGTCGCAAGCCCCGTCTTCGACGGTGTGAGCGAGGAGAAGATCGTCGAGCTCATGAAGAAGGCCAATGAAAAGCTTCCCAAGGAAAAGGGCGAATCATACACTCTTGGCTTCAAGCATGAAGGTTCAAAGTACGTGTTCGACGGCAAGACCGACCTTTATGACGGAAGATCCGGCGAGAAATTCGCTCAGCGCGTGCTCGTCGGGCAGATCTATATGATGAAACTTGACCATCTCGTGTCGAACAAGATACATGCACGGGCGGTCGGTCCATATTCCCTTGTCACCCAGCAGCCTCTCGGCGGCAAGGCCCAGCACGGCGGCCAGCGATTCGGAGAAATGGAAGTCTGGGCTCTCGAAGCATACGGAGCGGCCTATACCCTCCAGGAAATGCTCACAGTCAAGAGCGATGACGTTGTCGGACGCGCGAGGATCTATGAATCCATAGTCAAAGGACACAACGTCCTCGAGCCCCACAGGCCTGAATCCTTCAACGTTCTGCTGAAGGAATTGCAGAGTCTCGGCATTGACATCCGCATCACAAACAAACAAAGCTTGACTGAATAACCTCAGGAGGACTTAAAGTGATAGACAGCAGTTATGCATATAAAGAGCTTCTCGGACAGCGTGAGGAAAGTTCTTCCTTCGGCGGAGTCACGATCAACGTGGCCTCCCCTGAAGTCATACGCTCGTGGAGCCATGGCGAGATTAAAAATCCTGAAACTATAAACTACCGCAGTTTCAAGCCTGAAAAAGGCGGTCTCTTCTGCGAGAGGATCTTTGGTCCTACCCGCGACTGGGAATGTAATTGCGGAAAATATAAGCGGGTGAAGCACAAGGGCGTTGTCTGCGACAGGTGCGGCGTTGAAGTCACACAGTCAAGGGTCAGGCGCGAACGCATGGGGCATATCGACCTTGCAGTTCCTGTTTCACACATCTGGTTCTTCAAGTGCATGCCAAGCCGCATAGGGCTCATGCTCGACATGACTGCCAGGGCGCTTGAGAGGGTCATCTATTACGAGGACTGGGTTGTAACTGATCCCGGAGATACTCCCCTGAAGCTCGGACAGCCCCTTTCCGAACTCGAATACCGCGAAGCCCGCGAGGACTATGGTGAAAACTTCAAGTCCGACATGGGTGCCCCGGCCGTAAGGGTTCTCCTTGAAAAGATCAACCTTGAAGTCCTCAAGAAGGAACTTGAAGAGCAGATGGCTTCTACGAGAAGCAAAGTCATCCGCGTCAAGCTTGCGAAGAGAACCAGGCTTGTTGAAGGATTCCTCAAGAGCAATTCACGTCCTGAATGGATGATACTCGAAGTTCTTCCTGTGATCCCTCCGGATCTCAGGCCCCTGGTGCCTCTCGAAGGCGGAAGGTTCGCGACATCGGATCTCAATGACCTCTACAGGAGGATCATAAACAGAAACAACCGTCTGAAGAACCTGCTCAAGCTCAGGACTCCTGAAGTCATCATCAGGAATGAAAAACGCATGCTCCAGGAAGCCGTCGACGCACTTCTCGACAACGGCCGCCATGGCCGCGCCGTCACAGGCGCCGGGAACCGCCCTCTGAAATCCCTCAGCGACATGCTGAAGGGAAAGCAGGGACGCTTCCGCCAGAACCTCCTTGGAAAACGTGTCGACTATTCAGGCCGTTCAGTCATCGTCGTCGGTCCGGAACTCAAGCTCGGCCAGTGCGGACTTCCAAAGAAAATGGCCCTTGTGCTGTTTGAGCCGTTCATCATCCGCTATCTGAAGCAGAGGGGATATGTCCATACCGTCCGCAGCGCGAAGAAGATGATAGAACGCGGCGAACCCGTAGTATGGGACATACTCGAGGAAGTCACGAAGGGTCATCCTATCATGCTCAACCGTGCACCAACACTGCATCGTCTCAGCATACAGGCGTTCGACCCCATCCTCATCGAAGGTTCCGCCATCCGCATACATCCGCTCGTCTGTACGGCGTTCAACGCTGACTTCGACGGTGACCAGATGGCCGTGCACATTCCGCTTTCAAGCCCGGCGCAGCTCGAGGCGAGACTCCTCATGTTCGCCACGAACAACATATTCTCGCTTGCAAACGGAAAGCCGATAACGACCCCGACGCAGGATATAACTCTCGGATCATACTATCTGACAGTCAAACCCAAGAACATCGAAAAGGCCAAGGTCTTCAAGGATTACTTTGAAGTCATGTCCGCACTCGATGCCGGGTTCCTCAACATACATGACGCCATCAAGATCAAGAATCCGGACATTGGCAGGAAGACGATCCACGGGAATTCGGAAAACCGTTTCATTCTTACGACGGCAGGACGCTGCATTTTCAATGAAATCTGGGACAACAGCCTCGGTTTCTACAACGACGTCGCCGACAAGAAACGTCTTGGAAAACTCATCACCCAGACCTATGCGAACGTAGGGCACGAGAAGACCGTGGAAGTGCTCGACGCCCTTAAGAAGCTGGGATATGAGTATGCGACACAGGCCGCTTTCTCAATCTCGATCACAGACATGATCATCCCCGAGAAGAAAGGGGAGCATATTGAAAACGCCAGGAAGGAAATCGACAAGGTCGAGGCCCAGTTCCACCGCGGTGTCATCACCGCCGGTGAACGCCACAACAAGATCATCGACATCTGGACACAGGCCAGCAACAGGGTCGCAAACGAGCTCTTCGCCTCGCTAGATCTTTCAGGCGACAAGACCAAGGGCGGCGAAATCAATCCCGTCTTTGCGATGCTTGACTCCGGCGCACGAGGCAGCAAGGACCAGATCCGGCAGCTCGCAGGAATGCGTGGACTGATGGCGAAACCTTCGGGCGACATCATCGAACGTCCCATCATATCGAATTTCCGTGAAGGTCTTTCGGTCCTCGAGTACTTCATCAGTACACATGGAGCCAGAAAGGGTCTCGCTGATACCGCCCTCAAGACAGCTGACTCGGGCTACATGACCCGTAAGCTGGTCGACGTCTCACAGGACGTGATATGCCACGAGCACGACTGTGGAACCGTCAAGGGCATCTGGGTCGGAAATGTCGTTGAAGGCGATGAGGAGATCATTCCTCTCAAGGACAGGATCATAGGAAGATTCAGCGCACAGGACATCCGCGACCCGGTCAAGGGAGACGGTTCCCTGCTGGTTGCCGCAAACGACGAGGTGACCGAACAGGTCGCAACTCGCATTGTGGACAGCGGAATCAACCGCATATACATCCGCTCGGTTCTCACATGCGAGACAAAATTCGGAGTATGCATGATGTGCTATGGACGCAATCTCGCGAACAACAGGCTTGCCGACATCGGCGACGCCCTCGGAATCATCGCGGCCCAGTCCATCGGTGAACCTGGCACTCAGCTGACAATGAGAACATTCCATATCGGTGGTACTGCATCATCATCATACAAGCAGCCTGTCATCAGGACAAGGACCACCGGTACTGTCAAATACACCAACGCCAGAATAGTCACGAACGACAAGAATGAATCCGTTGTCGTGAACAAGAACGGTTTCGTCATCATCGAGGATGACCACGGCGTTGAAATAGACCGTTACGAGCTTGCGATTGGAGCGATCCTCGCAAAGAACGAAGGTGAAAAAGCCAAGGCCAATGACAAGATAGCCAGCTGGGATCCGTACAATATTCCAATCATCTCGGAAGAGAGTGGAACGATTGAATTCCGAGATCTCATTGAAGGTGTGACCCTCAACCGTGAAACAAAGGCGAACGGGGTCGAGGAAGTGACCGTCATGGAACATCGAGAGGATCTCCATCCGCAGATCGTCATCAAGGACGACAAGGGCGAGATCATATCCCATTACACTCTCCCTGCAAGCGCCTACCTCATGATAAATGAGGGTACGAAGATCAAGGCAGGTACGGTTCTCGCAAGAATGCCTCGCCAGACCGCGAAGAACAAGGACATCACCGGTGGTCTGCCGCGTGTCGCCGAGCTGTTCGAGGCGAGAACGCCAAAGGACATCGCTGAAATAGCAAGGATCGACGGCAAGGTCGAACTCGGAAAAATGGTCCGTGGCCGCCGCCAGCTGATAATCCGCGACGTTGAGAATAACCAGACAGAGGAACATCTTATTCCGGCAAACAAGCATTTGTCGGTCGGAAAAGGCGATGTCGTACATAAGGGGCAGAAACTCACTGAAGGTTCGATAGTTCCCCAGGAACTCCTCGAAATCTGCGGACCGCAGGAGCTTCAGGAGTATCTTGTCAATGAAGTCCAGCTCGTATACAGGGCCCAGGGAGTTGAAATCAATGACAAGCATATTGAGATCGTAGTACGCCAGATGCTGCAGAAAGTCCGCATAACGGATCCCGGCAACACCCAGTTCCTCATCGGCGAACAGATCGACAAGCATGTATTCCTCGATGAGAACTCATCTGTCGCCTCCAAGGGTGGAAAACCTGCGGAAGCCGAACCCGTCCTCCTCGGAATCACAAAGGCGTCCCTTGAAACGGACAGCTTCATTTCCGCAGCATCGTTCCAGGATACGACCAGGATCCTGACGGATGCCGCGACCCTCGGCAAGATAGATTATCTCAGGGGATTCAAGGAGAACGTGATAACAGGGCATCTCATACCTGCAGGAACTGGAACCGAGGAAGTTCAGAAGATCCTCATCAAGAAGATCGGGGAAGAACTGCCTCCTGAAGCTGATCTTTCAAAGCCCCAGCAGGATAAGCCTACGCTCGAGGAAACGGCAGCGATCAATGCCGCCAGGGAGATGCTTTCAATCAAAGATTGATTTAAAGAGTTGCATATTAATAAAAACGAGATATAATATGGCCCGCTTTTCTGAGCGGGTAGGAAAAAATAAAACAGGAAACATTAATGCCGACTATTAACCAGTTGATTAAAAGAAGCCGATGCATGAAGGTCAAGAAGAGCAAGGCCCGTGCGCTTGATCGTTGCCCTCAGAGGCGCGGAGTTTGCCTTCAGGTGACGACAAGAACACCCAAGAAGCCCAATTCAGCCTTGAGAAAGATCGCGAGGGTCCGCCTTACGAATGGAGAAGAAGTCACAGCCTATATCGGCGGTGAAGGGCACAACCTGCAGGAGCATTCAGTTGTTCTTGTAAAGGGTGGACGTGTCCGCGATCTTCCCGGCGTGAGATATCACATCGTCCGCGGAACTCTTGACTGTCTCGGAGTTGACAAGCGCAAGCAGGCGCGTTCACAGTACGGTGCAAAGAAGGCCAAGTAGGCTTGCAGCGTATATTTTGATGGACTTCAAAGCTGTCGGCATCCATGAGCGGTGTCGATAGTTTTTTTTGATTAAACAATAACATCAGGAAGAGGAAAATGAGAAGACATAGAGCAGCAAAACGAGTCCTTACGCCGGACGTGAAATACAACAGCGAGCTTGTTGCGCGTCTCATCAATACGATCATGATAAGCGGGAAGAAATCGACCGCCCAGAGGATCGTGTATGATGCGTTCAACGCGATTAAGCTGAAGAAGAAGGATCTGGAGCCCCTTGAGGTTTTCCTCCAGGCCCTTGAAAACGTCAAACCACGTCTCGAAGTTAAAAGCCGCCGAGTCGGCGGTGCTACATACCAGGTTCCCGTGGAAATCAATCCGGAACGCCAGGTAGCCATCGGACTCCGCTGGATTGTCACCTATGCAAAGGGAAGAAAAGGACAGTCCATGAAAAATGCCCTCGCCTCTGAACTTCTCGATTCTTTTGACAATACCGGTTCGGCAGTTAAGAAAAAGGAAGACACACACAAAATGGCGCAGGCCAACAAGGCCTTTGCCCATTATAAATGGTAATTTTTTTATTTAAGGTTCTTTGACATCTTATGCTTACAAATGTAAAAAAGGAATACAAGGAGGCCCCCGGCCGCACGGTTCCGCTCGCAAGAGTTAGGAACATCGGGATCATGGCCCACATCGACGCCGGAAAAACCACGGTTAGTGAACGGATACTCTACTACACCGGCAAAAACTACAAGATGGGTGAAGTCCATGAAGGCACAGCCACGATGGACTGGATGATACAGGAGCAGGAACGCGGTATCACAATCACTTCAGCCGCTACAACATGCACTTGGAAAGACCATAAGATCAACCTGATTGACACCCCCGGACACGTCGACTTCACTGCTGAAGTTGAAAGATCCCTGCGCGTGCTCGATGGAGCAGTAGCCGTCTTCTGCGCCGTCGGAGGTGTCCAGCCGCAGTCCGAAACTGTCTGGCGCCAGTCAAAGAAATACAAGGTTCCAATCATCGCATTTGTAAACAAGATGGACAGGACAGGCGCTGACTTCCAGAAGGTCGTGGAGGACATCCATGACAAGCTCGGTGCAACCGCAGTGCCCCTCCAGCTGCCTATTGGAAAAGAAGAGACATTTGTCGGAGTCATCGACGTCCTTGAGAAAAAAGCACTCATCTTCGATGAAGAATCCATGGGCGCGACAATCATAGAGAAGGAAATCCCCGAGGAACTCAAGGCGCAGGCAGAACAGGCCTACAAATTCATAGTTGAATGCCTCGCCGAAGTCGATGACCAGATCATGGGAATGTTCCTGGAGGACAAGAAACCTGATGTCGCTACAATAAAACAGGCGATACGGCGCATGGTCATCTCCAGTGACATCGTACCGGTTGTCTGCGGTTCCGCATTCAAATACAAGGGCGTACAGCCCATGCTCGACAGCGTTGTCGCGTATCTCCCCTCCCCTGTCGACGTATGGGAGATAAAGGGCACGGATCCGAAAACTGAACAGCCTATGGAACGGCATGTCGGCGATACCGAACCCTTCTCAGCCCTGGCATTCAAGATCATGAACGACCCATATGTCGGCAAGCTTACATTCTTCAGAGTTTATTCCGGCTCCATCAAGAAGGGCGAATCCGTTTTCAGCCCTAGGACGAGGAGACGTGAAAGGCTTGGCAGAATCCTCCAGATGCACGCCAACCACAGGAGCGATCTTGACGAGGTGTTCAGCGGGGACATCGCTGCGGCCGTAGGACTCAGGAACGTAACTACCGGCGATACCCTGTGCTCGGAAAACGACCAGATAATCCTCGAATCAATGAACTTCCCGGAACCCGTAATTTCGATGGCCGTCGAGCCCAAGACGTCTGGAGACCGCGACAAGCTCTATGGCGCCCTCGGCGCACTCTCCGAAGAGGATCCTACGTTCAGGATCAAGACGGACGAGGAAACTGGTCAGACAATCATATCAGGAATGGGAGAACTCCATCTTGACATCATCCGCGACAGGCTTCTCCGGGAATTCAAGGTTGAAGCTAACACCGGAAAACCCGAAGTCGCATACAGGGAGACGATCACCAAGGCCGCCGAATCAAACACCAAATTCGTACGCCAGTCAGGCGGACGCGGCCAGTACGGACATGTCATCATCAACATGGAGCCGAGACCCCGCGGTTATGGCGTCATAATTGAAAACAAGGTTGTCGGCGGAAGAATCCCGAAGGAATACATCAAGCCGATCGAGAAAGGTCTAATCGAGGCCTCTACTACCGGTATTCTTGCTGGATATCCGGTGGTCGACGTCCACGTCCAGATCCTTGATGGCTCATATCATCCGGTCGACTCATCCGAATTCGCATTCAAGATAGCCGCATCAATGGCATTCAAGGACGCCTGTAAAAAGGCGAACATGATAATTCTTGAGCCGATCATGAAGGTGGAAATAACGACTCCCGATGAAAACATGGGTGATGTCATAGGCGACACTTCAAGCCGCAGGGGTCAGATCATAGAGGTTGAGACGAAGGGCAACACGACGAAGATCCTCGCACATTCCCCTCTGTCTGAACTTTTCGGCTACGCTACAGCCATTCGCTCTCTCTCAAAGGGCAGAGCTTCTTATTCAATGGAACCTTCTCATTTTGAAAAGGTCCCTTCAGAGTTACAAAAACAAATTGTTGAAAAGGAAATAAAAAAATGAGCGCAGCGACAACAAGCAAACAAACAATTCGGATCAAACTCCAGGCTTTCGATCATCGTATCTTGGATCAGTCTGTGGCGGAGATCGTGAATACAGTGCGCAGGACAGGTGCGTTGATAGCAGGACCGATTCCGTTGCCTACGAGAATCGAACGCTTCACCGTAAACCGTTCGCCCCACTGCGATAAGAAATCAATGGATCAGTTTGAAATCAGGACCCATAAACGCCTGATGGACATCATCAATCCGACCGCAAAGACGGTGGATGAGCTCAAAAAGCTCAACCTCCCTGCCGGTGTTGACATCTCCATCAAGATTGGTTCCTGAAGGCACCTCTGCATTAATTAAACGCAAGTGTCTCTAAACAAGGAGGAAAATGAAAGGTATTATTGCTAAAAAACTCGGCATGACCCAGGTCTATGACGAAAACGGCGCACTCGTTCCAGTCACCGTTCTCCAGGCCGGACCATGCACCGTAATGGAAGTAAAAACCAAGGAAAAGAACGGCTACTCGGCTGTCCAGCTCGGATTCGGGGAGAGAAAAGCCAAGAACGCCGGCAAGGCCATGATTGGACGCGCCAAAAAAGTAGGCATCGAAGGCAATCCTCCTTCCTCGTTCAATGAAATCCGCGATCCTGACACGGAACTCAAGGCCGGCGACGTAATCAAGGCCGACATCTTTGCCGTGAAGGAATATGTCGATGTGAACGGCGTTGTCAAGGGAAAAGGTTTCCAGGGCGTTGTCAGACGCTTTAATTTCGCCGGTGGACGTGCAAGCCACGGTGGCGGCTGGGACAGAAGGCCAGGTTCCATTGGCCAGAAGGAGAAACCCGCCAACGTCATCAAGGGCAAGAAGATGCCCGGACATATGGGCAACGTTCCAAGAACCATTCAGAATCTTCTCGTTGTCAAAGTCTCCGTTGAAGAGAATCTTCTTTTCCTCAAAGGCGCAGTTCCGGGCCCTACTGGCGGAATCCTGACAGTCAGAAGCGCCATTAAAAAAAGCATTAAAACGAAATAGGTGGTGACTTATGGCCAAGATAACTAAAAAAGATAAGAAAGATATTAAGAAGGAATTATCTGTCAAGATAATTGACAACAGCGGCTCAGCAGCTGGCGACCTGGCCCTGAAGCCAAAACATATCGAACTGGAAAAGGGCTCCCAGGCCGTACATGATTCAGTTGTCGCACATCTCGCCGAAAAGCGCGCGGGTACTGCTTCAACCAAGAACAAGGCCGAAGTCAGCGGCGGCGGTGCAAAACCATGGCGCCAGAAGGGTACAGGCCGTGCACGCGTCGGAAGCAACAGAAGCCCGATCTGGCGGCATGGTGGAATCACTTTCGGGCCGAAGCCCCGCAAATACGGGATGAAGGTCAACAAGAAAGTGCTGTCACTCGCCCTCAAACGCGCATTCAGCGAGAGAGTCTCCGAAGGCGCCCTTGTCATGAGCGAATCATTCAAGATTGATGCTCCGAAGACAAAGAATGTGGCGACGCTCCTCAACAAGATGCAGCTCGGCGGAAAAATACTTCTCGTGCTCAAGGAGCTCGATGCTGATCTTGTCAGGGCGACTCAGAACATGCCTGGAGTAATGCTGGTCAAAGCGGATTCTGTTAATACATACCAGCTCCTGCTCACAAATAAAATACTTTTCACAAAAGACGCGATGGATGTCTTTTTGAAGCGTCTTGAATAGAAAGGAAGCAAATCCATGAACAATCCATATCAGATCATAGAGACAATATTGGTGACGGAACGAAGCATGGACCTTAAGGGTGCCAACAAGTACATCTTTAAAGTCCATACCGATGCCACCAAGATCGACATCAAGCACGCCATAGAGAAGCTCTATGAGGTGAAGGTGAAATCAGTGAACATCATCAACAAGACTGGCAAGATGAAACGCGCGGGCAAACTGATGAAGTACGGACGCCGTCCGAGCGTTAAAAAGGCGATTGTAACACTGTCAAAAGGTTCGATTGAAATCGTTTGACGCAACTTAACGAGGTAATATTATGGCTTTGAAAACATTTAGACCGCTTACACCGGGGCTGAGAGGGAAATCGGTGCTTGATTTCGCCGAAATCACTACCGACACACCGCATAAGTCCCTGACAACAGGCAAAAGAGGCACCGGCGGAAGGAACAACAACGGCCGCATGACAACCCGTTACCGCGGGGGCGGCGTAAAAAGGCGCCTGCGTCTCATCGACTTCAACCGCGACAAGGACGGTGTTCCTGCAACTGTCGCGACTATTGAATACGATCCGAACCGCAGCGCCAACATCGCACTCCTCTTCTACGTGGACGGAGAGAAACGCTATATCCTCGCCCCTATCGGCATGAAGGTAGGAGACAAGGTCATGAGCGGCGACAAGGCCGAGATCAAGTCCGGAAACGCACTCAAGCTCAAGAATATTCCAGACGGCATCGACATCCACAACATTGAAATCTATCCCGGCAGCGGCGCGAAACTCGTCAGATCAGCGGGAATGCTCGCGCAGCTCCGTTCGAAGGAAGGACAGTACGCAAATGTCAAACTTCCGAGCGGTGAAATCAGAATGCTGCATATCGACTGTTTCGCGACCATCGGACAGATTGGAAATCTCGACCACATGAACGTGAAATACGGAAAGGCCGGACGCAAACGCTATCTCGGCATACGCCCGCACGTCCGCGGCATGGCGATGAATCCCATCGACCATCCCAACGGCGGTGGTGAAGGACGTTCGAAATCAGGTGGTGGAAGACAGCACCCGATGTCGCCATGGGGCAAGCTTGCAAAAGGCAAGAGGACACGCAAAAAGAAGAATATTTCCGATAGATTCATCATTGAACGGAGGAAGAAATAATGGCTAGATCAGTTAAAAAAGGACCATTCGCGGACGCTCATCTCCTCGAAAAGGTGGAGAAAATGAACAAGAGCGGAATGAAGAGACCGATTAAGACCTGGTCACGCCGCTCGATGATCGCCCCCGATTTCGTCGGACATACTTTCAATGTCCACAACGGCAAGACTTTCATCAACGTATTCGTGACTGAGAACATGGTTGGCCACAGGCTCGGTGAATTTGCAATGACCCGTACATTCAGACAGCACGGTGTCATAAGTGGCAAGACAGCCGCCGCAACCACGTAATTCCAGCGTTGTGTTTTGATTCTCAAAAGGAGCATCCCTCGGGATGCTCCTTTTTATTTTCTTTTATGGCGCTTCCGCGCCATAAAAGAAAATACGCTTGTGTCTCCGCATCTCTGTGGTAGATTAACTTTTCATCGTTTTAAAAATGACAATCGACAATCTTAAATTGGAAATATCCTATGTCTGACAAAATCAAGGTAGGCGTCATCGGGGTCGGTGTACTTGGGAAGCACCATACTCGTCTTTATAAGCAGAACAAGGATGCGGAACTTGTCGGTATCTATGATGCCAATAAGGACTCTGCAAAAGCTGTTTCCGCGGAATTCGGCGTCAAGGCCTATCCGACCATAAAGGAGCTTTCTGCAGCCTGCGACGGGCTCAGCATCGCCGTCCCCGCGGACTTGCATTATGAAATCGCGCTGGAACTCCTCAGGGACAAGAAGCACCTGCTCATAGAAAAGCCCATAACCGCCAAGGTTGAACACGCAGAGGAGCTTGTCCAGCTTGCCGAGAAGAACAATGTGGTACTGAGCGTCGGGCACGTAGAAAGATTCAATCCGGTGATGAGCTTCCTTGAGAAACAGGCTGGAAAGACCCGCTTCATCGAAGCGCACAGGCTTGCCCCCTACCCTCCAGCTCGCCCCGGCATGCACAGGCGCGGCACGGAAGTCGGCGTTGTGCTTGACTTGATGATCCATGACCTCGACATCATCCTGCACATGGTTGACAGCGAAGTCGAACGCGTTGACGCCGTCGGCATTCCCGTGCTCAGCCACGGAGAGGACATCGCAAACGCCAGGATCAAGTTCAAGAACGGCTGCGTGGCGAATGTGACTGCAAGCCGTGTCAGCCCCGAGCCCATGCGGAAATTCAGGGTTTTCCTGACGGACTCATACATCTCCCTCGATTATGCCGAACGTTCAGGTGTCATGTATACAAGAGGACTGATTGGAATTAAAAAGATAGCAGTCCCGGTCAATGACCATAACGCCCTTGAGAAGGAGCTGGAAGACTTCGTAAAATGCGTCCAATTGGCCGTTAAAACAGGAAAATCCCCCGATCCGAAGGTTTCAGGGAGACATGGGCTCGAAGCCCTGAAACTCGCCGTTCTCATAACCGACACCCTCCATGCCTATAACAAGCAGTATAAAGTATTCGAGAAATAAATTTTTCTGCGGAAAATTTATAATATGAAAATAAAAGCACCTGCAAAGACAAACCTTTTCCTCCGCGTCGCCCGTAAGCGCGACGATGGATACCATGAGATTGAAACAATCTTCGTCCCACTTGAAAACTTGAGTGATACCGTCGAGTTGACCGATTCGAATGACGGAAAGCTCTCGGTCACATGTTCAATCCCTGCCCTTTCAGGACCGGACAACCTCTGCCACAAGGCCGCAGAAGCTTTTGCGAAATCCGCAAAGATCAGGCCCGCCTGGAAAATCCATGTGATAAAAAGAATCCCTGTGGCGGCCGGCCTCGGCGGTGGCAGCAGTGATGCCGCTGGAGTCTTGCGCCTCTTACAGCAAAAGTACCCCCATAAAATCTCCGAAGCGGATATTTTATACATGGCATCAAAACTCGGGGCGGATGTCCCATTTTTCCTGAATCCAGTACCATCTATTGCGACTGGTATCGGGGAGAAGATTAAGCCTCTTGCCCTGAAATGCTGGATTCCTATCGTGGTTGTCTTTCCAGGGTTTCCGGTGAGCGCAAAATGGGCTTATCGGAACAGGATAAAATCCTCAAGCAATGTTGAATTGAAAGATATCATTTCTGCATTGGATAAAAATGATAACAGGAGGCTTGCCTCCCTTCTCAGAAACGATCTTGCGCCGGCGCTGTGGAAAAAGTTTCCTCTACTGAGTATTTTAAAAGATGGAATGCTGAAGGCCGGTGCGCTCGGAGTTGAAGTCAGCGGCAGTGGTTCATCACTTTTAGCAGTTGCGAAATCCGCAAAATCTGCTGACAGGATTGTCAAAGAGATGGATAAGCGCTTCGAAAACAGTGTTGCCAGTTATTCATGTGTAACTGGATGATCTTATGGTAGCTTGGGCATTCCTGCCCGAGTCTGAATCACAGACAGGAATGTCTGTGCTACTTTACAGATAATAATTTGGGAGTTTTTTTATGCGATCTGGAATAACCGCAGGCGGAAACTGGATAATCGACCTGATAAAATTCGTCGACAGCTATCCGGAAGAAGGAAATCTGTCCAGCATCCTGAAGACAGAACCTCCAGCAAACGGCGGATGCCCTTACAGCGTCCTTCTCGATCTTGCAAAACTTGGGACCGACATGCCCTTGCAGGCGGTTGGAGCCATCGGCGACGATGAGCATGGCGACTTCATCCTGAAAGATTGCAAGAAGCATAATGTCAATACGGAACTCCTCAGGAAAAGAAAAGGACATACCACCTCATATACCGATGTCATCACTGTCAAATCCAACGGACACCGCACGTTCTTCCATGCGCGGGGCGCAAATGCCACATTGGACATCGATGATTTCGATATCGACAAGATCAAGGGCAGAGTCTGTCTTGTCGGCTATCTGCTGCTTCTCGACAAGCTCGACGAGACTGACAGGAAATTTGGAACGAGGGCGGCAAAGCTGCTCTCCATGCTCAAAGACGCCGGAATTGAAACGGCAATTGATGTCGTCAGCGAAAACAGCGAACGCTTCAACAGGATCGTCACCCCTTCCCTCAAGTTCACCGACTATCTGATATTCAATGAGATTGAAGCCGGCAAAGTGCTCGAAAAACCAATCCGCCGGAAAGATGGAAGCATCGATTTCAAAGATGCCGCAGCGGCGGCAGACGCGCTTCTCAAAATGGGTGTAGGAAAGATGGTTGTCATCCATTTTCCTGAAGGTGCAGTGGCAACTGTGAAAGAAAAAAATAAAATTGTCAGGGAATCTGTGAATTCATTGAAGCTGCCTTCTGGATTCATAAAAGGCACTGTAGGCGCTGGAGATGCCTTCTGCGCGGGCTGCCTATACATGCTCAATAAAGGCGAACCCATCAGGAACATCCTGGAATTTGGAAGCGGAGTAGCAGCGGCCTCCCTGAGCCATCCTGGCGCCTCGCATGGAATCAAGTCAATCGACCAGGTAAAGGAACTGATAAATAAATTTTCATGAGATGAAAATTTATAACCGGAGAAAATTTATGAGAAGATCTGAATTGAACGATTATCTTCGTGAAGCCAAGGCTTTCTTTAGGAAGCACAAGTTCGAGCTTCCACCATGGGCCTTCTGGTCTCCGGAGCAGTGGAAGAAAAAGGGCAGGGAATGCGATGAGATAAGGAAAAACAAGCTAGGATGGGATATCACTGATTTCGGCGGTGGCGATTTCAAGAAGCTTGGACTCCTTCTTTTCACAATCCGAAATGGATGCTATGGCGAGAAAAACGGAAAGCCATACGCTGAGAAGATCATGATTTCAAAGGTCAACCAGATCACCCCGACACATTTCCACTGGAACAAGATGGAAGACATCATCAACCGTGGTGGCGGAGACCTTGTCATGAGGCTCTGGAAGGCCGACAAGAAGGAAAAGCTCTCAAAGGGAAGTTTCACAGTACAGGTCGATGGAGTGACCAGGAAACTCAAATCCGGAAGCATTCTGAGACTGAAAACAGGAGAGAGCATTACGCTCGAGCCCTACATCTACCATCGTTTCTGGGCAGAAAAATCAATGTGCCTCATAGGAGAGGTTTCAATGGTGAATGATGACGCCAACGACAACCGTTTCCATGACAAGATCGGACGCTTCCCGGATATTGAGGAAGATGAGAAGCCATTGCATTTATTGTGCAATGAATATCCATAAATATTTTAAGTGGCTTAAAATATTTATAACTAAAAACGAAAGAAAACATGTCGACATTTCTTGGAATTGGATTCGGACCGATACAGACGGGAATATTCCTGCTGGGGGCTTCCAAAGGAGGCTTCGACAGGATCGTTGTCGCCGACGTGGATAAATCCCTTGTAAAGGCGCTTCGCGCCGACAAAGGATTTATAACTATAAATATTGCCGCAAGGGACAAGATAAAAACTGAAAATATTCCTGATGTGGAAATTTATAATCCGATGGAAAGCGAGGATTTGAAAAAGCTGGTCTCCATTGCTGCAGAGGCGGATGAAATAGCTACTGCGCTTCCCGGAGTCAAATTCTTTGCGAACATCGCACCGTGGCTGAAAAATGGTTTTGCAATGGAGCCCGCCCGCCGGAGGTTCATATATACCGCCGAGAACCACAATCATGCGGCCGAACTCCTGCACGAGGCCATCGGCGGTAATTTTCCAAACACACATTACTTGAATACCGTTGTCGGAAAAATGAGCGGTGTCATTCCCGCCTCGGAATGCGCCAGAAGGAATCTGAAATCCCTCACGCCGTCTGCAGACCGCGGGCATCTCGTGGAGGAGTTCAATAGGATCCTCATAAGCAGATGCCTTGGAATTGATGAGAGGAAAACACAGGGGCTTTTCATCAAGAAGGATCTTCTTCCATTCGAAGAGGCCAAGCTTTACGGGCACAATGCCATCCACATGCTTCTCGGACTGCACGCTTCGGAAAACAAGATCTCGTTCATGCACGAACTTGCAAAGCACCCGAAGCTAATCGAATTGGGAAGACTCGCTTTCATAGATGAATCTGGGCTTGCCCTGTGTAAAAAATGGAAGGGGGCGGATGAACTCTTCACTGAAAAGGGATTCAGGGAATATGCGGATGATCTTCTTGTCAGGATGGTCAATCCTTTCCTTACGGATTCAGTTGACCGCGTCTGCCGCGATCTCGAGCGCAAGCTGGGCTGGGACGACAGGATAATAGGGACGATGCGTGTTGTAGTCTCACAGGGATTCAACCCTACCGAACTTTCCAGAGGCGCTGCAATCGCAACAAGAAGGCTTTTTGGCTCTGAAAACTGCGAAATCCGCAAGGGATTCGAGAAGCTCTGGCCTGCACCATGGACAGAAGAACATGAGAATATTCTCGACAAGATTCTTTCCTCAAAATAAATCCAGGAATTAGACAGGATAACAGGATTTACAGGATATAATTCCAACCATTATAAATCTTTAGCAAAAGTCTTTTGCTAAATATTTATATCTATTCATTTAAAATTGCGGACTATCATGGACAGGCAAGAGGCTATAATTGAATTCGAATTCAGGCGAAAAGGAGCTCTTACAGCAAAGGAGCTGGCTGCGGCATTGGATGCAAGTCAGCCAACGATATCGCGACTTCTTGCCCGTTTTAAAGGCCCTAGGATTCATCGCATAGGTGGTGCCAGAGCGACTCGCTACGCACTTACGCGCAATATTCCGGCACTTGGCCCAGTCTGGCCTATTTATGAAATAGACCTGGAAGGAAAATCTCACCTCATAGGAAATCTCCATGCTTTGGAGGCGAAGCAATGGTTACTCGAACAGGAGAGTCCATGGAGTACTTTGAGAGGAGGGGAGTTTCCATACGGACTCTTCCCCGACTTTCCCTGGTTCCTGGACGATCTCCGTCCCAGGGGATTCCTTGGAAGGGCCTTCGCTCGAAAACATAGTAAGCTCCTGGGATTGTCCGCAGATCCGCGCGACTGGATGGCAGATGATGTCCTGTCAGCCCTTCTCCGATATGGCCAGAACCTCCAGGGATCCTTCATCATAGGGCAGGAAATGCTGACCGCAGTCCAGGAAAGCATGCTTGGCAAACAGGATATGCTGGCTCCTGCCTCCCGCAACAAGGCTTATCCCTCGATGGCAGACGCGATGATGGCCGGAGAATGGTCGGGTTCCCCTGCTGCCGGCGAACAGCCTAAATTCACCTCCTGTATAAAAGATGGCGATTTCATCCGGCACGTCATCGTCAAGTTCAACGGAAACAGCGGCCGTCCCGAGGACATACGATGGGCGGATCTGCTTGTATCCGAGCATTTGGCCTCATGCATTCTTTCGGAGGCTGGAATCGCCGCCTCAAAAACTCAACTGATTAAGGGTGGAGGGCGCCATTTCCTGGAATCCACAAGATTCGACCGTGTAGACGCCTATGGCAGGAAAGGTCTCGTATCTCTTGCCGCACTGGACTCAGCTTTCTTTGGCAATCCAGATACGTCTTGGACTGCGGCTGCAGAAAGACTGCAACGAACAGGATGGCTCGGCTCCGAGGATGCGGAGAGACTGTCAGAACTTTGGTGGTTTGGCACGCTTATGGGGAATACCGACAAGCACTACGGAAACGTAAGCCTTTATCTTGGAAGGCACCGTCCTCTTTCGTTGGCTCCATCCTACGACATGCTGCCCATGCTCTACCGTCCGAACATCGAAGGCAGTCTTCCAAATCAACCAATTACACCCCCTCCTCCTCCTCCCGAATCAATGAACTCCTGGACGCGCGCCAGCGCTCTTGCATCGAATTTCTGGGCGAGCCTCTCTGGCTCTTCAGATGTTTCGTCCTCATTTCGGAAAATATCCAGACAGAATCTAGATGTCATCGCCAAATATCGCCGTCAGTTTTATCAATAAGAAACTTTCATATCGTCAGGCAGCGAAGTATACTGGGGTTTATGATGAACATCTACTCTGGAGGAAATCCTTCAAACACCCTTTTCTAGAAGCTGCAGCAGGTCTGGGCATTCATCGAGCAGGTCGTCATGTTCCCTGCTACGGCAGATGTAGAGATTGACACATGAGAATTTCCGGCAGAGCCGTGGCTTATGTTCGTGGACTGAACAGGTTCTGCCGCTGAGCAGCACGCAGTTGCCTTCATTGTCGTACGGGATGACCCGGTCAGTCTGGTCTGCGGAGTAGATGCTGGCAGGAACTGCAATTCCCCGGAACCTTTCATGCTCATCCCGGTCAAGAACAACTGAGAATTCCTTGTTGGCGTGCCGTCTGCAGCAATAAGCCTGACACTGGTCGCAGGGCGGTTGTCTAAGCTTTAAATCCTTCATATCTTCCATTCCTGTTGATAGGAATTATGATTCCACACATACCCGTTTAACTTGTTTGCCGGTGCGGGTGATGCTCTTGGTGCTTTCTTCGCCTTTTCAGTGACAGGATCATAGGCTGCGGGAGCAGGTTGCGGATGCACCTCGTTACGGCTTGGCACCTACGGGAGGCGGAGCGTCCTGCTTCGCCTTCACCCCGAGCCGCCGCGCGAGCTGGTCGTCGTACAGGGACAGCGGTTCCACCATTTCGCCGAGATGCTCGCAATAGTCCGCGGGCGCGGTGCCTGCGAAGGCGGCGGGGAGCGGCTTTTCGTCCGTGATGACCTTGAGCTGAGGGCCGGATCCTATCACGTATCCGAACTTGTACTGGAACGATGTGATCCTGCCTGCGCCCCGGTTGTTCCAGAAGACGCTGTCGGTCGTGGTGATGCCGGCTTTGTTCGACATCTCGCCGCGGTTGCGGGCGTCCCAGCCGTCCTCGAGACGGCAGTTGTCGATGAGGATCGCGATCGTGAGCCCCATGTGAACGTCCGGATAGGCCGTGAAGCCCGCCTTCGCGTTGCCGGCCTCGTGCTCCTTGAACTGGTCGTAGCTCATGAACCCGAAGCCTCCTTCCGAGACGAGCCTGCGGAAGACGCAGCCGGTCGCGCCCATCGCTCCGTTCACCGTGAAGTTGTGGCGCCCGTTCCGTCCGACGCAGTCGGTCACGAGAACTTCATCGCAGCGCGAGATTTCGTAAAGGTAGCCGTTGCCACCGCCGTTGCGGTTCTGCGGGTTCTCGAGCACGCAGTCAGCGACTGTCATGCGCTTGCTCTCGCAGATCTGGATGCCCTTGCTTTGCAGGTGGTAGCGCTCACTCCCCGGCGGGGCGAAGCTGCGGACGTCGCGCACCCAGCTGTCGCGCGCGCCCCAGAACTGGATCACGTTCGAGTTGACGCGCGTCCAGGCGTCGTCCATCGGCGCGACGTTCCCAATCCCGAGATATTCGACGCCACACTCTGCGAGCACTCCTTCAACCTTGCTGACCGCGGCCTTGTCGGCGAGACGGACCGGATACCGAAGCGGCACGTCCACCTCGATCGTGTCTGCCGCCACCGCCGTGACGCTACGCCAGAAGCGCTCCACCCAGGCTCCGGTCTTCCGGATGGTCCAGAGCTTCTCCATTCCGTGCTCGGCCTTATAGCGCTCGGTCAGGGAGAAGCCGATCACGACGTCGTCCCCGACCGTGATGCCATCCGTGTCTTTGACATGCAGGACGCGGTCAGACACGTTCGCATCGGCAGTCAGGTAATGCCGCACCGCCTGCTTGTAGTCGGGGCTGCGGAAACGGAGGAAGCTGTGGTTGTTGTCGCCCGCCGCGGAAAACCAGAGCTTCGTCTTGTCGCCCCCTGCCCCGCGCAGCACGATCTTCGAAGCTGTGGCGCGCAAATCGTTGTCCAACCGGTAGAGACCTGCAGGCAGGAAGACGATGGCCCCGCCCTGCTTCGCCGCTGCATCGAGCGCGGCCTGGATCGCGGGCTGAGCGTCGGTCTTGCCATCCGCGACCGCGCCGTAGGGCTGCTGCGAAACGTCGATGACGGGGAGGAAATCGCCTTCCGGAAGCGGCACGCCCCCTCCTCGGTAACCGGCATAGGAGAAGTCCTGCAGCCGTTCACCAGTGGGGAGCGCGAAGCCCGGCTTCCAGTCGACAGGATAGAGCGCGCTGCGCGGCTCGGCTGCGACCACAGAAAATGCGCCGACGATGAGGAAAATTGCACTAATTGCTGATAGGATTTTTGATTTCATTATTTTATGCTTTTGATATAGTCGATCACGTCTTCGGGACGTATGGCCCTCAGGCATTTGTACTGGCCGGTGGCGCATTCTCTTTTGAAGCACGGGGCGCAGCTCTGTTTCTCCTGGAAGACCTTCCATTTTTTTGACAGAGGGCCTGTCAGGAAAGGATCAGTTGAACCGAATATCGCGACACCTTCAGTTCCCACTGCTGCGGCAAGGTGCATTATGCCGCTGTCGTTGGCGACGCAGAATTCCGCCTTCTGTAGAAGGAAAATCAGTTCCGAGATATCCGTCTTACCGGCCAGGTTGAAAACCTTGTCTTCGGGAAAGCCCTTTGCGACGATCTGGGCTATGTCGGCCTCCTTGCCTGCTCCTGCAATTACTACATGACCGCCCTTATCCACCCAGTAGGCGCAGACTTCCCTGTAGTTTTCCGAGGGCCATCTCTTCGCCTCTCCATAAGCGGCGCCAGGCGCCAGGACAAGGATATTGGTTTTCGCGGCAAGCGCAGACAATTCTTTCTTCATCTGTTCGGGTTTCTTCGCAACTCTGAACTCTGGGAAATCGCCTTTCCATTCTTCTGCACCCAGGGAGTAGACCATGGAGAGATAAAGCCCTGTCTGGTGGAAATCATTGAATTCCGATTTCCTTATTCTAGGGAAATTGAACGCCTTGCTAAGGAGAATCTTCCTGCCGCGCGCTGAAGCCCCATATATTTTTGGAATACCTGCGAGTCTCATCAGCAGCGCATTCTTGAATGAATTGTTGAAGAGAATGCCGACTCCAGCATGCTTGCTCCTCATACTGGAGACATCTTTTTTGCTTTTCAAGAAGGACTTGTTGTCGGTCTCGATGACTTCATCGATGAATGGAAGGGACTTGAAAATATCCGATATGCCCTTGGGTGTGACTACGGCAAGACTGGATTTTGCAGGCATAGCTTTTTTAAGCTGGAAAAGGGCGGGGATTCCCATTACGGCATCTCCGAGCCAGTTAGGAGTCCGGACAATGAGGCCTTTCTTCCAGTATGAAGGTTTCAATTCTATCTTCGGGAAGACAGGTGCTTTTCCAAGGATGCTTTGCAGTTCATTCATTTTTCAACAGCATGTTAAAGATAATAAAGAAAACACAGGCCGGAGGCCTGTGCTACTTCAATAAGAATTTGGCGGCCTGTTCGACGTCCTTGTCACCCCTGCCACTTATATTGACGACAACTATCTGGTTCTTTTTCATTTTTGGGACAGCCTTGACTGCTCCGGCAACGGCATGTGCGCTTTCCAAGGCTGGAATTATACCTTCCAACTCCGAAAGCAACTTGAACGATGCAAGCGCTTCCTTGTCGCTCACCTTCGTATATTGAACGCGTCCGGAATCCTTGAGGTATGAATGCTCCGGTCCGACGGCCGCATAATCAAGCCCGGCTGAAACTGAATGCGTCAAGGCGATCTGCCCGTCCTTGTCCTGCAGTACATAACTGCGTGTTCCCTGGAGGATTCCAAGCCTTCCTCCTGCGAATCTCGCAGCATGTTCACCTATCCTGGAGCCCCTGCCCCCGGCTTCGACACCTAGCATTTTCACTTTTGCATCAGCCAGAAAAGGATGGAACAACCCAATCGAATTGCTGCCTCCGCCGACACATGCAATGAGAAGATCCGGGAACCTTTTTTCCTTCCTGATGATCTGTTCCCTGACCTCACGTCCGATGCAGCTCTGGAAATCGCGGACAATCCTCGGGAAAGGATGGGGGCCAAGGGCGGAACCGAGAATGTAATGGCTGTAGCTGCTGGTGGACACCCAGTCACGGATTGCGGCGCTGACAGCCTCCTTCAGTGTTTTCTGGCCTGCATGGACAGGTCGCACTTCAGTTCCGAGAAGCCGCATCCTGATTACGTTGAGCGCCTGTCTCTTCATATCCATATCGCCCATGTATACGACGCATTCGAGTCCGAATCTGGCGGCCGCTGTCGCAGTGGCCACGCCATGCTGCCCTGCACCCGTTTCAGCTATGACCCGCTTCTTTCCCATTCTTACTGCAAGCAGGGCCTGTCCGAGGGAATTATTGATCTTGTGGGCGCCGGTATGGCAGAGGTCCTCCCTCTTCAGGTAGATTTTAGCTCCTCCCAGATATTTAGTCAGCCTTTCAGCGAAATAAAGAGGGGTTGGCCTGCCGACATAGTCCTTCATCAGCCCTTTGAACGTTTCCATGAATTGAGGGTCTCTTCTGCTTTCCTCATACACTTCTTCAAGTTCCTTGAGCGCGGGGATGAGCGTCTCAGGCACGAACATTCCGCCATATTGTCCGAAATGACCTGTATTGTCAGGCAATTTATATTCTTTAAAGTCCATATTACTTATCCGTAGTATTCTTGTCATTTTAATTTTTTTAATTCTCAAATTGTTTCGAATTTCGATATTCGGTTTTCGAACTAAGATATTTATGTCTTTTTTCAGTTGCCGTGTTTCATTAGTCATAGTTAAACTATAAAATATACAATAACTGGCATTTAATTGCGAACCTCTGTGGGAAATCCGGATAAATTTTATGGTTTCTAATAACACTATAATAGATGAATCACAGGACTATTTCGGGATAAAACCCAAATACTGCCTTGTCATCATACTGCTTCTGTCAATCTTCTTCAGGGTATTCAACATCTCGCACACAAGCCTCTGGACGGACGAGCTTGCGACATACTGGGCGTCAACTGCGCCCACAATCCATGAGACAATAGACCGGGTTGCGGAAACACAGGGGCAGTCTCCCCTCTATTACCTTCTTGAACGTGCATGCCTGGAAAATCTTCCGGAGGGGGAATTTTCCGTCAGGTTCCTTTCGCTCGCAGCTTCAATTATTTCTGTCTATCTCATGTTCCTTCTCGGCAAACAGATATTCAAGGACGAGCACAGGGCCCTTTTCGCCAGCCTGGTTTTTGCGATCCACGACACCTCGGTATATTATGCCCTCGAAGCCCGTCCCTACTCGCTCGGAATCATGTTCGCGCTGCTGTCGATGATTTTCTTCATCAGGCTCTTCAGCAGCAGATCCGTGGTCAACCTGCTGCTATACACTGTTTTTTCAGTGCTTACTTTTTATTCCCATTATGTATTCGCCTCAATCCTGCTTGTACAGAACATATACTATGTCTACGTCCTCCTGGCCGTTAAATCCGACTGCCGTCCTTCATTAATAAAATGGTATTCCAGCCAGCTTGTAATAGCGCTTTCAATCCCGCTCCTGTTATTCCAGCTGTCCGGAATGTTCAGCAACAGGGAGCGCTGGGACTGGCTCCTGCAGCTTGACTTCCTGGGCGCGCTGGCACTTTTCATATCGATGTTCGATCCCAGGGTGACGCTGATCTTCATTGGATGCTTCGTTGTCTTCTACTTCATCGAAAAGGCCGATTTCAAATCCTACTTCAAGGGGCAGACATCCCAGCTGGTTTTCCTCCTGACATGGCTTGTCGTCCCTTTCCTATTTGTCTTCCTTGTTTCAAAGATCCTTCACATATCCCTTTTTGACAAGCGCTACATGGTATTGAGCATGATTCCCTTCTATTTCCTCCTGTCCTTCCTCGCCCATATCTTCAAGTCAGACGTACTCCGCGTCGCTTTCCCGGGAGCCTATCTTGTAATCTATCTTGGCATGGTTTCCATTCCGAATTATATGACATACGGGCATTTTTCATATAGGATCACCCATAACTGGCGTGGTGCTATCACCTTCGTAAATAAAAACTATAAGGCAGGCGACGTAATCCTTCTCCGTTCAGGCTTTGTAAATGAGAACTGGATACCTTCAACTGATAACAAAATTGTCCAGGATTATGTCAAATGCCCCTTCAAGAGCTATTACTGGAAAAAGAAAAAGGGAGTTCCGGCACATCCTACCATCTACAGCCTCACATATACCTGGGAAAAGGATTTTTATCCGTATTACGATCTGATTTTCGGCAAGGCCATGAAATATGACCGCATCTGGGTCATGGGGGTCAATACACCAAACACCAACTATCCCCTATCAAACATCACAATAATGCTTGAGAAAGAACATGATTACTATAAGATCTATGAGGCATCCTACGCGGGAGTCTATCTTTGCCTGCTGTCGGCCAACCCTCTCCGGAACGAAACCCTGTCTTTCTAATGACTCACGGATGCTTGGATTATTGGATGGATGGATTATTGTGTGAATGTAAAGAAGTGTCGCAGTGCCCAAGCGAACAAGTTTCCAAGTGTTTATGAATTCATAATTTAAACGTGGACATTCGTCCACTTGTATCTTTGAGGCAATCCAATAATCCATAGGTTTACAGCAATGACAGACAACCGAAAATACGACCTGATCATAGTAGGCGGCGGACCAGCCGGACTCATGGCGGCTATAAGCGCGTCAAGGAAATCTGCAAGAATCCTTGTCCTTGAAAAGATGGATTCGCCGGGCAGGAAGCTCCTCGCAACCGGAGGCGGCCGCTGCAACATGACAAATCTACTTCCAAAAGACAGACTGGCCGATTCCTTCGGACGGCATGGGCGTTTCATAATACCGGCCTTGAACTCCCTGGATCCTGAAGGACTCAGGAAGTTTTTCGAGAATCTGGAAGTCCCCACGGTCTGCACGGATGGTTTCCATATCTTCCCGAGATCCCAGAAGGCTTCCGACGTGCTTCAGGCGCTCCTGAAAAAAGCCAAGTATCTCGGAGTGGAAATCCGCAGCGGCGCCAAGGTCAGGAATCTGCTCATCGAAGATTCTAAAATCGCGGGTGTAGTTACGGACGCCTGCGAATTCCGCAGCGGCAAAGTCCTTCTGTCCACAGGCGGCAGGAGCTATCCAAACCTCGGATCCGACGGCAGCGGATATGCTCTTGCGAAATCCGCAGGACATAAAATCATCGCCCCTGTTCCCGCGCTTGTCGAACTCTACTGCGAGGAAAAATGGCCCGGACAGTGCGCCGGGATCACATTCAAGAACATCTCGCTGTCATTGTCCAGGAAGGATGTATCCACAGGAGAATTCCTATTCACCCATTCCGGGATATCCGGCCCCGCCGCCATGGACATCTCAGGCAGAGTTTCAGAACGGCTGTCCATGCATTCAGCCGTTATCCTCAATCTAAATTTTTTTCCGGGCACGGAAAAAAACTACTGGATGGTAGAATTTGAAAAATGGCATGGCCATTCAGGGAAAAAGCAGGTCGTCAACCTGCTGTCCGAACATCTTCCAAAAAAGATTGCGGCAATACTCTGCTCTCTTGCCGGATGTCCTGAAGACCTGGAATCCGCGAATTTCGCAAAATCACAGAGGGAGAAACTTGCCCAGTTCCTGGTGGAATGTCCTTTGACGATTAAAGTGACAGCCGGTTTTGACAGGGCGATGGTGACAAAAGGCGGGGTATCACTCAAGGAAGTAAATCCAGACACCCTTGAAAGCAGGATCACCAAAGGCCTTTATTTTGCCGGTGAAATCCTTGATCTCGACGGTCCGTGCGGCGGCTACAATCTGCAGTGGGCCTTCTCAAGCGGACATCTCGCCGGAGGATTGAACTTGGAAACCAGGAGATAGCTTCTCAAACGCAGGACAGTTTGATTTCCGAACTGTATCCGAACGCCTTTATATCCAGTCGTAATTTTGAAGGGGACATCCTTGCCTCCTCGAAAATCACAATGTCATTAATGCTCTTGAGGATTTCGCATGGAATCCAAAGGGACTGCTGAGGACCGAGATTCCAGTATCTTCCGACATTGAAGCCATTCACCCATACGGTCCCCTTTCCCGCATTTACTCCGAATTCGAGTCTTAACCCGGCTTCCGGAACTTCGTCAAAGTTCAAAGCTCCTTTGACCCAGACTGGCCCTTTCAAATCGGATGAACCAGTATTTTCCCATTTCTGGGAGATGGGCCCTGGTCTCTGCCAGACATCGAATGTTTCATTTGCGGCAGTTCCAGGACGCATGCGCCAATTGCGAATTTCGCAGCCGTTGAGCCATACTGGTCCGAATATCCCTTTGGGTTCGCATAAAGGAATGTCGAATTCCGCACCGCTGTTAAACATTCCAAGATTCTCAACAAGTATCGAAATGACATGTTCCCCTTTCTCCAGCGATGGCATGACATTCCATCCGAGATGGGAATGAACTCCTCTGATTCCGACATAATTATCGTCAACCCAGACAAGGGCCCTGTCACACGCGCCGCTGAAACAGATCATCTGCGGTCCCGAGTGGCTGACCTTGAATTTCGTCCTGTACCAGGCCCTGCCATGTCCATTTCCGAAGAATGCCATTGGTTCGGGCTGTCTTGCCGAGTACCAGTCAGAATCATCATAGTTCTTTTCAGATTCAGGAAACTCCCTTGAGGATTTGATGTCGGCCAGGAAAATTTCGGATCCGGAGAACTTATCCTTGAATTCTGGCGTGAAGGATTTTATTTCCCCGTCCTGAAGGCTCCAGAATGAGTTTTTTGAAGAAGAAGACACCTTTAAGGCAAGCGAACCACCTGCTGCTTTTGCGTCCTCAATTCGATCTGGTCCGCCAAATATCGCAGTTGCTGCTCCAGGCAATCCGAGCTTCCAGCATCTGCAGACGGAATTATTATTGAGGACGATTACGTCGAGATTTTTGAATTTGCGGTGGCAAGGATTTTCATCGGCCGGAATTTTAAATTCAATTCTCTCATTGTCGATGACAGCAAATCCGTCCTTCCCTGGCTCTCCAAAAAGAACAAGTGCAGGTTCAGAGCAGAAGATGCTGCAGTTGGTCTCATTGAGGACGATGTTATCTTTCAGCGGAAGGTTCCTGACTGACCACCTGACTGCGCCTGCCGGGATCGACATGTCGACGCAGGCCTGGTCCTTTTCCTTGTCTGCAATCTCTATCTTTTCCTTCGAATGATTGATTATGAACGCGAATTCAGCTGTCTTTCCTTTTCTGACAGCCTTCAGGACTCCGGGGCTGATTTCCTGGACGTGAGGCATTCCAGCGCCTGCGAATTCCGCAGAAACCAGCGGCACCATGTGGTTTTTGAAAAGCTGGTATTTGGGACTGAAAAGGCCATCGTCGAGAATTGGCGCGCCGGGTCCGTAGAGGGTAGTCATGAAATTTGCATCGGAACAGATCGAGCAGCCATGCCAGTAGCTGAAATGGGCGCCACCTGAGAAAACGAAAGCAGTGAGGCCTCCTGCGCCGCCTGCGGCTATTTCGAGTGCGCCATTGAGGGATGCATCATCCTTGTATACGGCAGAACCGTTTCTTCCCCACCAGTCAAATGCGGCAATCCAGTATTCTGTGACGAAGAGCGGAGCGTCGGGCTGGATTTTCCTTGCTCTCCCGAGGTTGCGGATGCCGTCTCCACCAAAATTGCAGCAGAGGTTTACGCCCTTGTATTTCCGGGGCTGGAGACGGGCGAAGTTAATGAAGCTGTCGCAGTTTATTATTGGCACATATATGCCGTGCTCCAGAACTTTCCTGCGGAGATGCTGGATATATTTTTCTTCCTGGAACTTGCCATAGTGCCCGTATTCATTCTCGATCTGGCACATTATGACGGTTCCATTCTTTCCCATCTGGAACTTTTCAATCAAAGGGCAGATCTTGTCAAACCATTTGTCCACGCAGGCGAGATATTTCCTGTCGGCTGTACGGGGTCTGATCCCCTTTTTCCGTGTCAACCACGGGGGAAGCCCGCCAGCCTGCCATTCGTCGCAAATGTATGGGCCGGGTCTTGCAACCACATAAAGACCGATCTCGGCGGCAAGACTTAGGAAATATTCGACATCCTTGTGCCCGGAGAAATCAAAAACACCCTCTTCTATTTCATGGTAGTTCCAGGGCATGTAGACTGAAACCGCATTGAATCCCGCGCATTTCAGCTGGACCAGTCGTCTCCGCCATTCGCCCCTCGTAAGCTTGAAGTAGTGTACTTCTCCGGAAAGAAGCCATTCCTGCCTGCCGTTTATGACGTATGAATCGTTAGTGAATGAGACACTGCTGGAAGTTTTATTTTTCATGTTGGCGGAAAGATAGCAAGAGCCGGAACATAAATCAAACATGTCATCTCATTATTTGATCTCAAGACTGTTCATTTCCCTGAGATCTTTCAAGGAATTAGCCTTGATCATTCCTTTTGACAGGGTGTAGAGGGTGTCGCCGATATAAATTATCCGTTCTATGTCTTTCCCACTGCCATACCAGTAATTGTCCGCGTCCGGGTAATCTTCACTGGCGAGGTGGGTGATACTGCCCTTCCGGCTGAAACCTCTGCGGAGGTCGATGTCATACACGTATGCTCCCTGGAAAGCAAATCGGCCATATTCCAGGATATTCCTTTCCGTCTGGGATACGCTTTCATTGACTTCCATTATTCTTACCGGAAACGCCAGCAGGTTCTTCTCCTTGGAGAACAACAGAGCCTTGTGGGTGCGTAGAAGCTCGGAGTCAGTCCCCCTGTCACCTATCTTTTCACTGAACATTTCAACCGGGTTGGCTACGTCGCTCACATCAAAAAGGGCCATCTTCATACCCAAATAATATGCTGTACCACGCACTTCCACAGTGTCTTTGCCAAAGCCGATGATATGATTTTCGTCGTAAGGATGAAGGTAATTGCTGTATCCGGGGATCTTTAATTCACCCAGGATAGCCGGGTTGCGGGGATCCTTCAAATCCAAAACAAAAAACGGGTCTACGGTTTTGAATGTCACCATGTAGCCACGATCTCCGACGAACCTCACCGAATACATATTCTCGCCCGGTGCAATGCCCTCGACCTTGCCGACAATGTTCATATCGCGGTCAAAAATGTAGACATTGCTTTTGGAGGTGCTTCCATTGGAGCGCCAGACATTCCCATGAGTAGTGGTGGCGATGCGGAAGTATTCCCCGTGTTCGTCCATCGAAAACTGGTTTAACATGGTTCCCGGCGCCTTGCCGACAGCTATGTAAGTCAAACGGCCTTCATCCATGCCGAACTTATATATTCTTGTCCTGCCCATGTCCGACGATGGTGATTTTTTGATTGCAGAACCTAATCTTATGAAAGTTTGACGGTAGCTTGATACGGCCACATAGAGATTTTGAGTTGAGGCATAGATGTTCTGCCCGGAACCAAGATAGCTGGAAACGCTGGCAGGTTCATCCGGACGATCCAAAGAAAAGCCTGCGACAATCAAATAACTGGAGTCTGCAAAACCAGGGAAATACCTGATATTCCGATAATCAATTTCAGTAAAATCATCACCAATGGCGGAGTCGTAGTATAAAGGTTTTGGTTCATCTATTTCAAATCCGCGGTAGAAATACAAATTTTTTCTGGCGATCATGTAGAGGGACTGGCCTACCTTGCGGGAGGAAACATAGCTGCCGTTCAGTTCCAGTTCGCGCACCTGTTCAATGTTTGACTTGTCTTCAATGTTGTAGACGACCGCTTTTACCATTTCCCTGGGGTAGTACCAGCAGGAAGGCATAATCATAACTGCAAGTCTATTATTATATGGATAATCCCAGGATCTGCCGGTGCTGCCAATCACAACAAGGTGATTTCTGTCAACATATACTTCCCTGGGAATGAAATTCTTGTCTGAATTGTTCAAAACAGCGATGATTTCCATTTTCTTGGGATGGAGAGCTTTTACAATAACCACCTTTTCCCTGTTGACCTGGTAGATGTAAGTGCCGTCGGTTTTTACGATATCTGCTTCGTCAACACCTTCAACCTGCACATTGGTCCCTGAATAGTCCATTGATCCTGCCGTGTCATTTCCGCTCTTCTGTTCAAGCATCTGGCCTCCAAGCGCTGTCGCTACCGTAACTTGAGGCAGTCCTGAAAGAAACACCCCTCCTACATAATCCTCAGTTGACGATGCTTCCTCCAGAAGACTCTTAAGATTTTCATAAGAACCAACGACCGGCAGATCGCCTCCCTGTTCAGGTGCAGATGGAATGATGGGGAGCTCGCTTGAACCATGCTGGGACGCTCCAGCGCCAACCGTTTCCTGATCGGAAGCTTGAGCCATGCCACCGTCTGTTGGGTGATTTCGTCCGCCATGCGCAGGCGCCACAATCATTCTCGCCGGCGGGTTGCTTACGCCTGCGATTGATTGACCTCCATTATCACCAACGGGAATATCCGTATTCGAAGAATGATTTCTGGTGATTTTATCTTCCGGCATGCCAAAGGAGACAGCAGACCGTCCAGTGACAAACGTATGAGCATCTGCAATAACAGGAACTCCATCCACTTGCCTGTCATTGCTGCCGGCGATATATGTTTGCTTGTCTACGACCGAGTGGGAGCTGTGACCTGTCTCAGCTGTACGGGAATGAAACCTGAGGATACAAAAAACTGCGAGGGCCAGTAGAAAAGCTCCAGATATTATAATTTTCCTCATATAACCCCCTCTTCCCATTTTAGGCAGATGACAGGAATTCAGTTTTTATCAATCCGGGAGAATAGCAGGAGATGGCGCATAAATCAAGGGCTCCATTACAAAAGACAACTGTCCTGCAATGTCCTCCTGTAAAAGGCTGTATAGAAAAAAATGGGAGGGATTCCTCCCTCCCATTTTGATATCATCCGCACATGCAGAACATTAGGGTCCAGGAGTTACTGGAGCGGAAGCATCTGACACAGGGCTCGTCCCGAATGGCGCTAAGTTAAGCACTTCTGCCATCATGAATACACAAGCTGAAGTTTACCTGCCTCTGGCAGCGCCTTCGGCGACCAGGGCTTGAACTCCAACCTCAGCACACGACAAATATTGGAGTTCAAACTTTAGTTTGTCTTCTCTGAAATATTAGCGACATTCGGGACCGGCTACCATACGCATATTTTAACCAAAACCCTGATTTTGAATGCCATATGGCAAGCTAAGCCGTCAAAACTCTACCGTGTTCGTACTACGATGCCGCAGACATCCCGGATAGGGGTAGGGAAAGCGCATTGATTTGCGCTTCCCCTCCCTCCGAACCGGACTGGCGGATTTCCCGCATCCGGCTCTCCAGTTGGCGATAAACTCTA
>MHBI01000008.1 GCA_001804815.1 Lentisphaerae bacterium GWF2_50_93 | reverse complement strand
AATACCTATGGTTGAAACCATAGGCTTTATTACCTAACGCATTCCATGCGTAAAGATAAATAAATCATAACACCATTATTATTATAATGTTGTGCTTAAATTAACGGCATTGGACTGGCACCAATGCCGCTATTACTCATTCTCCATCAATTACTTCGCCAGACTGGCACCAATGCCGTTACCAATGCCGTTATGCCGTTCCGTTAACTTAAGACATAACTCGTCGATGTCTAATATTATATATTCTGTTGACGAATCCTGAAGGGATTGAGTAATATAGCCTGTGGCTTAAGCCACAGGTTTCGTATAAAAGATGATTCGTCCTGTAGGGACGGAGTATACTCTGCCCCTTTAGGGCAAAACAAATTTTGGAATCCAATACCTATGGTTGAAACCATAGGCTTTATTACCTAACGCATTCCATGCGTAAAGATAAAACAATATAACAGCTCTATTATTAAGATGATGCGCTTAAGTTAACGGCATTGGACTGGCACCGGTTTTCATATTTTCTCAACTATAGTTTATGCGAATTTTAGCTTTTTGCTAAAATAGCACTTCTCCCGTTACAGTACAATGTGCAAGATGACGCTGGAATCTGCGCTTTTGCGTGGGGCTAAATGTAACACAGGCATCTTGCCTGTGTTGCATTGGTGAGGCAATTGCCGGCAGAAGTATGTTGGCGCTGATCGCCTATGGCTTGCCTGAGGAGCCTATCGGACTTGGAAATGAGTTCGGAAATGGCTGAATTTGTTCGTAGTAGCGCATGTTTGCGCGTTCTTCAGTGCTTTGAAGTTCCGTTAAGAACGCGCAAACATGCGCTACTACAAGCAATTCCGCGTTGCATTCAGGAAGTAAGGTGATTTTTAACCGCCATCAGGTTTTGCTTATTCATATTTTTTATTGTCCCCAATAAAAAATATCAGCTGTTCTTCCTCTGGCTCAGGTACAGGGCGCCGAGCGGGGGGAGTGTCAATGAAAGGCTGCAAGGTCTTCCGTGGCATTCCTTGTTCTCAGTGTCGACTCTTCCCTTGTTGCCCACGCCTGATCCGCCATAGTTCTCAGCGTCTGAGTTGAAGATCTCATACCATGTGCCGCCGAAAGGGACGCCGACTCTGTAATTGCTCCTTACGACCGGAGTGTTGTTCATGACGACAAGTACTGGCTCGGTATGATTCTTGTCCCATCGGATGTATGAGATGACTGACTGCAGGATGTCGTTGATGTCCACCCATTCGAAACCCTTCGGATGGAAATCGACTTCCCAGAGCGCCGGCCTGTCCTTGTATACCTTGTTGAGGTCCTTGAATGCGGTCCGCGTTCCGGTATGTATCGGATATTTGAGCAGCGGCCAGTCAAGTGAGTTCTTGCAGTCCCATTCGTTCCACTGGCCGAATTCGCATCCCATGAAAAGAAGCTTCTTCCCGGGATGGGACATCATGTAGGACATCAGGAGCCTGAGGTTCGCGAACTTCTGCCAGTAGTCTCCGGACATCTTGTCAAGAAGGGATTTCTTCCCGTGTACGACTTCGTCGTGGCTGAAGGGCAGGACGAAATTTTCGCTGAAGGCATACCATATGGAGAATGTAAGTTTGTCGTGGTGGTAGCTTCTGAATACGGGATCCTTGCTGAAATATTCAAGCGTGTCGTGCATCCAGCCCATGTTCCACTTCAGGGTGAATCCGAGTCCGCCGAGATATGCCGGACGCGACACGCCGGTCCATGCGGTCGATTCCTCCGCGATCATCATTGTGCCGGGATGAAGCTCATGTGTGAGTTCGTTCAGGCGTTTCATGAAGGATATTGCATCGAGATTTTCCTTGCCGCCGTATTTGTTGGGGAGCCAGTTGCCGTCCTGTTTCGAGTAGTCGAGGTAGAGCATTGAGGCGACTGCGTCGACGCGCAGGCCGTCGATATGGTAGCGTTCGAGCCAGTAGAGGGCGTTTCCAATCAGGAAATTGCGGACTTCGCAGCGTCCGTAGTTGAATATGAACGTGCCCCAGTCGCGGTGTTCGCCCTGGCGCGGATCGAGATGTTCGTAGAGCGCCGTGCCGTCAAAACGGGCGAGGGAGAATGCATCCTTCGGGAAATGTGCGGGAACCCAGTCGACGAGGATGCCGATATTCTTGGAATGCATGTAGTTCACAAAATAACTGAAGTCCTCCGGGGTTCCGAAACGGGCCGTAGGAGCATAATAGCCGGTCACCTGATAGCCCCACGACTGGTCGAAAGGATGTTCGGCCATGGGGAGCAGCTGTATGTGGGTGTAGCCCATTTCAACGACATAGTCGGCGAGGGCATGGGCGATGTCACGGTAGTTGTGGAAGTCATTTTCGTCGGCCGGATTGAGCTCGCGGAGTCCCGGACCGCGCCATGAGCCCATGTGTACTTCGTATGTGTTCATCGGGCCTTCGAGCCAGTTCTTGTGCTTTCGTGCGTCCATCCAGTTTTCATCTGTCCATGCGAACTGGGTTTGCGCAGAGACTCTCGCGGCTGTATTGGGGCGCGTTTCAGTCCAGTATGCATACGGATCGAGCTTGAGGAAGATATCGCCGTTCTTGGCGCGGATCTCGAACTTGTAAATCTCGCCTTCCTTGAGGGATGGGATGAAGAGCTCCCATATGCCGGATGAGCCGATCACGCGCATGGGATGCCTTCTGCCGTCCCAGAGGTTGAAGTTTCCGACGACAGAAACCCTGTCCGCGCTCGGCGCCCATACGGTGAACAATACGCCTTTTACTCCGCCGAAATCGCGGGGATGGGCGCCCATGAATTCATAGACCTTGTGATGTTCGCCCTGGTTGAAGAGGTACTGGTCCATCTCGCCGATCCCGGGAAGGAAGCAGTATGGATCAGGCGATGTGAATACAGAGGTGTCGAAATGCTTTTCGAGGTCATATTTGAAGTGCTTCTGGACGCCTGGGAATGAAAGTGCGAAAAGACCCTGCTCATGGATTTTCTCCATTTTGTTTTTTTCGCCCGTCTCGCCTATGACCATGACTTCAAGGGCAACAGGGTCATAGCATCTGACAATGATGCAGTTGAGTTTCGGGTCAAGATGCATGCCAAGGATTGAATGAGGGCTGCCGTATCTTCCCTCAAGCAGCATTTTCAGGTCGTTCTCATTTGGAAGAAGTTCAGAAGTCATAGTTAAAGCCCTTATTTTATAGGAATAGTCATTTCAATAATATAACCCGATATTATGTTTTGCCAAAGAGGTAAAGCTTCTTAAAAGTTATATTTTTAACTGGAATTGACATATGGTTTTCGCAGTAATATTTTAAAAGACCTACAAACAAAAGGGGGGTGTCCATGAATTTCATGCTTGCGCTTGCCATGTCCGCGCTCATATCAGTTTCAGGCTGGCTCAATGAAGGGCTCAAGGCGCTGGAGAAGAAGGATTATGACGCCGCGATCTCGAGCCTTTCAAAGATAACAAAGGAGAATTCCGCGGGGACTCGGATTTATGAGACGGCACTGTTCTACAGGGCGCAGGCATACCAGGGGAAGGGTGACAAGGACAAGGCGCTTGTGGATCTCGCGGCCCTCCTGAAAGGTGAATGCGGAAAGGAACTCCGCGTCGAAGCGAAAAGGCTTTATGTCGAATATGGAGGCAAGCCTGAAAAGCTCCTTCCTGAGGACTCGCCGGCAAAAGTATGGGCGAAATTCAAGGAACTATCAGGCAATGGTGATTTCAAGAAGGCCCTCGAGCTCACTACGGGAGAATGGAAGACGTTGCTGTCGCGTTTTGGCGGGGCGGGGGGTGCTGGGGCCGAAGGTGCAGCCATGGAATCGTTCACAAGGGAAATAACAAAAGGTGATGTTGGGGCTGAGACGATGCCGGAGAATCCCGAGGAAGAGCAGGCAACCCTGGAGATCAGGAATCCTGAAAAAGCTTTCAGTTTCAAGATGGGATTCGTCCTTGACAAGGAATCCAACCGCTGGCTGATATGCAGCTTCAGGCCTGAAGCTGCAAATTTCAGGAATGCCGCCGGAGCACCCCGCGCCCACCCCCAGCAGAACGAAAACATGAAGAATCTTGTCAAGCTCAAGCAGATCGGCCTGGGAGTCAGGATGTATTCGCAGGAGCACAAGGAGAATTTTCCGGCTGGTTTCGATGAGCTGATAACGGGCGGATACCTTGAGAACACTGAAATGTATGTCTGGATCAGCCCGGAGGACGGCAGCAAGGACAAGTTCATTTATTGTCCGGGGCTCAATGAAAGCTCCTCCGTGGACTTCTTGCTTGCCGCGGCCCCGCGTCCGGCAAAAGGCAAACGGGAGGTATTGTATACTGATGGACATGCGGCCGTAATCACCGAAGAGGAATTCCAGAAGTCCGCAAAGGCGCAGAACTGGAAGGTCCCAGTTGTCTCCAAAGTCGAGAAGAAGGATATTCCCGAGGAAAGGCAGAAGCTCATCCGCGGCCTCGTAGTCCAGATAGGAGACTCCAAGCCCGAAGTCAGACAGGACGCCAAGAAGAAACTCCGCGAAATGGGGGCGGAAGCCTATCCCATACTTGAGGAGTTCGTAAACCATCCCGATCCCGAAATAAAACTCGAAATCAAGAATATCCTGAAGGGAAAGTAACTCGGGCATTCTTGCCCGAGTTCTTGAATCTGCAGAGCTGGAAGACATCCGGCCGGATGAACAATCGAATATCGAACAACCGAACATTCGAATTGCGAAGTTAGAAAAATAAAATCATCAGTTTTGTTGGTAGTCAAGCCGTTATTGGTTGTGGAAGTTTAATGATTTCTGCTCAGAATGTCATGTCTTTGAAATCCAGCTTTTTTTCAAGCGGCTGGAATTCGATCAGGTATTTGTCAAGGTAGGGGACGTCGAGACCGTAGATCTTTGCTGTCCTGTAGATCTCCATCTTCAGGTTTGGATCGTTCTCAGAGGTCAGCCTGCTGTAGAGATGGTAGATGTATTGTTCAGCCCATTTCTTCGGTAGGGATTCGTCTGCGATCATCGCATTGTCGAGGTTCCCTGCAAATACAAGTTCCTGGCGCTTGCCGAGGCTGTCCATGCCGGTTATCCTAAGTCCTACTTCCTTTACATCAGGCTGGAATCTCCCGTAGACGGACAGCGAATGCTGCGAATAGAGGTGGGGAAGCTTTTTTGGAAAAGTGTTGTCTGAGAGGCTGCTTGAAACCTGGTAGTCCAGATCCATTATTATGATGCTGGAGACTTCCTGTATGAATTTTCCAAGGGCGGCATTGCTGCTGCTCTCATCTTCCGACGAGAAACACTCTCCCCGGTTCCTGTATGCGAGCAGTTCAAGCAGGAACGGGTTCTTGTTCCTGCCTGAGCTGAAGGTGAATATGCTCACGTTGTTCTGGTTCCTGTTGGCAATTTCATTGATGAGCGAACGGCTGTCGAAAACTTCTCCGGTGTTGACATTGCCGTCTGAAGCGAGAAAAAGGATCAGCGGCCTGGAGGCTGTCTTGAATTTCGCCCCGGTGAAAGGCTCAAGGGCGGAATAGATGTTGGTAGATCCGGAACGTTCGAGCCCTTTCAGGCAGTCGTCCGCCTTCCTGACATTTTCAGGGGTCGGGTTCTGCAGGGAATCGAAGAGCGGGAACGCCCTGTGCTTGAATGAGACAATTTCAAATCTGTCCCCGGGGGTGAGGGCCGCCAGCGATTTTCCTACACCATCCTTGAATTCATTGAGCTTGTCCTTTGAAATGCTGCCGGAAGTGTCGATGCAGAAGACAATATCCTTTTCAAAGGGTTTCAGTGAAGAGATTTTTTTCCTGGGTGAGATGTCCACCCTGAAGAAACCGCTGCCGTCGGCTTCCGTATGCTTGAGGAGCCTTACGTCCATGAGGCTGTCTATGTTCGCAAGATCTTCGTCTGGAAGCAGGCGTGAGCCTGGTGTTGCGGAGAAATTTTTGAGCGGCATTGGCACTCTCAGCTTCAGCTCGATGGGCTTGCCATCGTCACCGGCATTTCCATTAGGGAGGTCCGAACTCGCAAGCTTGGGGACGATCAGGCGGTTATGGATCAGTCTGCCTGCGGCAAGCTTGTCGCCGTCAATCCCGGGGATCTTCTGGAGCGTGTCCGGTGACGGGGATTTTGGCAGCTTGAAAGATTCTGGTGGAGCTGCGGATTTGACCTTGTCGGAATTATCCCTCGCCGACTGGCCGGTTCCGGGAAAATTCTGTGAAGCGAGCTTGGGAGGCAGGCTGACAGGTTCGTTGGAACGTTTCATCTTTGCCTTGAGGATCTCGTCCTGGTCGGGCGCAGGCGCCAGGGAAATTGTTCCGAGGTTCATGTATTTGCTAGGTTTCTGCACGAAGTCGGAAATTGCGTTTGGTACCGCGAGGTTCCTGGAAACCAGAAAAAGAATGACATGCACCAGCAGCGACAGCACCACTGACAGCAATATGTAGAAATTCTTGTTGGATTTATTCATCTTTCAATTCCAGGTTCGAAATAAGGGAATTTGCAATATACTTCGTACTGCAGGTGCTTGCCAGTTGGAGCCGTCAAGAGGGTTGAAAATTGGTTTGTTCCAGCATCCAGCAATCTATCCCCCCTTTTTGAGCTCTTCCGAAATCTTCTTGTAGAGTTCCTTGTACTCTTCGCTGTTCGGGAAAAGTTCACTGGCCTTGCGGATGTTCTCAAGAGCCTCCTGTTTTTTCCCCTGCATCAACTGTGCGACGGCGAGATGATGGTAGAAGCTTGAGCGTTCCGGAGAAAGCTCGATGGCCTTCCGGTAGAAGACCTCGGTCATCACCCAGTTGCGGTGCGCCTGCACCAAGTTGCCCGCAGTGGCCCATGGAAACGGCGAATACGGCATTTTCCTGACCGCCTCCTGCAGGGCAGTTTCAACCTGCTGCCTTGACGCCGTCCGGGATTTCCCCTGCGACGACATGCTGGGTTCGCAGAGTTGGATGAGCTGGCATAGTGCATATTCACCTTCCAGTCTTTTGGCGCCTATCCACAATGTGAAAAATCCAATCAGGCACAATGATGCACGCAGCATGAGATTGGCTGTCCTGCCGCTGCTGCGGGGTTCAGGAATGCCGCCATGGGATTCGTCCGGCTTCAAGAGCATTATCATGAGTATGGCGGTGGCTATTGTTCCTGGAACCTGGATGTTGATGTCCGAAAGAGAATGCAGCACCCATGCAGTCCAGCCTAGTATTATTGCAAATGATACTGTATCGCCGAAAGGAACTGGCTTTTTGCGGGAGGAGCTGATGATCAGGCATATCGGAAAGGAAACTGCGATGATGGAAACGACGAGTCCGGCTATGCCCGCCTGCGAAGCGAAGTCAAGGATGAAATTGTGCGTTGAATGCGGAGCCTCGGTTCCTGTAAAGCTCTTCAATATTGTGTAGCTATGGAAGAAATCACCCCAGCCTGTGCCGAGAAGGAAATTATCCTTGAACAGTTTCATGGCGACCATGAAGTAATCCATCCTCACCTCCATTGAACCGAGATGGCGTCCTGCGTTTATCAGGTAAAGACCCAGCGACGTGGCGGCCAGGACGGATACGACGCTCGCAATCCTGATCTTCATGTTGAACGGGAATATGGCGATTGTCACGGCAACAGCCAGTCCAAATGCCAGAACTGCGCCTCTGCTTCCCGTATAATAGAGGATCGTGAACATCACGGCTGCGCATGTGATGGATGCGGCGATTGAAATCATCCTTGCGTATTTCGCAGAAAATTTGAAGAGAGTGATCATGACTATGGCCGACCATGCAATGGAAACAGCCAGGAATCCGCCATGTCCGCAGCGTTCCATCACGAACACGAACGCCATTGTCGCCGACAGCACTATGACGGATTTCAATGTCGCGGTATTCTTCCATATGAGCACGACGCAGAGCGGGATTGTGAGTACGAGATGGGCGGCCAGGCTGTTGCAGAGCGTAAATGGTGAATACACCCTGGTCTGGACCACCCTCAGCTGCAGCTGGCTGGATGTCTTTATCCCTGTTTTTATTTCCTGCTGGTAGACATAGTCAAGCGTCTCCTTGAATCCCCATATGAGCTGCTGGAGCCCCATCAGCGTGGAAAAGACTGCGGCGAGAACGACGGCGTTGATCAGGAGATTCCGCATGTCCGGCCTGAATTCAAGAAGGAGATAGACGGCGAAGCAGAACGATGCGATGCCGAAGAAATGCGAGATCTCGAGGATCGGGAAATCCCCGGTGCTGGCGTTCGCATATCCTATCATGGATGTGAACGCCAGGGCGGTCCAGATCAGGGAGAGCATAAGGCGGAAATTGATCTTGGAGCCGGAGGTGACAACTATCACCAGCAGTAGCATAAGGGAGGATATGACTGGAAACATCATCACCGGCCAGGTGAAGATCAGCCAGGTGATTGCGCTGTCGGGGAAGAAGAGAACTTCGGGAATTCCGACGATTCCGCCGAATTTGAGCGGCAGGAGGAAGACAATGAATGCTGAAAAGATGCAAAGGCCACCGGCAATCCTGTGCCTTAGTGCGGAGATGCCGTCGACGCTTCCTGCAATTTGATTTTCGGTGGAATCAGGCTTACTCATCATTCAGCTGTTTCAGTATGCGCTTTTGATCGTCGTCGAGGCCGTCAAACACGTCGCCATGTTCCGGCGCCACCTTGTATTTGTCGAGATAGACGATTCTGACATCCTCTTTCGGATAGGTGGTTGTCTTGCCGGTTTCGTCGATGTGGAGAGTCACCTTCTGGGTGAGGAGGTTGCGGTCTATGACGCGTCCTCTGCCTTCCGCGCACTCGCAGCATGCGCCCCTTCGCGGCATGTCCCGGTCGAGTTCCTGGTAGCCGGCATGTTCGTACTTCAGGCAGCATTTAAGCCTGCCGCAGATTCCGGATATGTTGTTGGGGTTCAATGAAAGATCCTGCTCCTTGGCCATCCTCACGTTGATCGACGCGAACGTCCTCAGGAATTTGCAGCAGCAGAGTTCAAGTCCGCATACTCCGAATCCGCCTATGAGCGCAGTTTCATCCCTTACGCCGATCTGGCGCAGCTCGATCCTGGTGTTCAGACCCTGGGAAAGCTGTTTCACAAGCTCGCGGAAATCAACACGTCCGTCGGCGGTGAACTGGAAGGTCACCAGCTTCATGTCGAATGAGTAATGGGCGTTCAGGAGCTTCATCGGGAGCTTCAGGTTCAGTATGTACTGGATCGCTGTCCTGAACGCCGACTTGCTGCGCATCAGGTTTTCATTGGCCTTGCCCTGGTCGTTCACCGTTGCCTTGCGGTCGATGACGGGAAGCTCCTCCTTGTCCTTGTCGTTCAGCTTGACCTTCTCGCCAAGACAGGTGATGATCTGTCCATAGTCGAGGATCTTGTCCTTGCGTACGACCACAAAGTCCTTCGCCTTGAGGCTCATCGATGAAGGGGCGCTCGCAACATATGTCGCGCCGGTTTCAATTTTAATATCGTATAATGGATCCATTGGATGTTTTCTGTTTAATGATTATGGAATTGAAATCAAAGCGTAACAATATCATTTAACACGCAAGTTTCAAACTTCCAGTTCCAGAACGGATTATCTTGTAAACGATGCCAGGCAACTTATAGTACGAGCTTTTTAATATATCGGATATGCGATAAATCATTACAAGGGGTTGGAATGAAGAAACGCTTTCTGTCCGTGCTGCCTTGTGCAGCATCCGTGTTCCTTTTTTGTAACAGTTCATGGTCCGCCGAAGCCGTAGCGGCTCCAGTAATCAGTGATGCGCAGCAGGTTGAGCAATACAACTTCGCGATCCACATCCTGGCGATGCTGCTTGTAGGATTCGGATTCCTCATGGTGTTTGTCAGGAAATACGGATACAGCGCTACGACCAGCACTTATCTCGTGGTCGCCGTCGGACTTCCCATGTACCTGATGCTGCGCGCCTCCGGAATCCTCTGCGGCGAACCTATCGCACCCAGCACTGTAAAAGCGCTGCTGTTTGCGGAATTCGCAACTGCTTCAGCTCTGATCGCGATGGGTGCTGTCCTCGGACGCATCCGCGTATACCAGTATGCCCTTCTTGCCGCCCTGCTGGTGCCTGCATATCTCCTGAACGAATGGCTGGTGCTTGATGGCGGACTTGGAATCACTAAGGGATTCGTCGATACCGCAGGTTCAATAATCATACACGCATTTGGCGCATATTTCGGCCTTGGCCTTGCGCTGATGCTGACCACGAAGCAGCAGAAGGAGAAGCCTATTGAATCAGATGCCACTTCCGACCGTTTCGCCATGCTGGGTTCAATGGTGCTCTGGATATTCTGGCCCAGCTTCTGCTGTGCGATTGTCCCCCTCAGCCAGATGCCTCAGACCGCAGTCAATACAATCCTTTCGCTCTGCGGCGCCACGCTCAGCACATACATATTGAGCACATTCCTCCGCAAGGGTAAGACGTCGATCGCCGACATGGCGAACGCCGCTCTTGCCGGCGGCGTCGCCATCGGAGCCACCTGCAACATCGTTGCGCCGGCCATGGCTTTCGGAATAGGCGTAGTTGCCGGAACACTTTCTGTTCTTGGATATGTGTTCGTCCAGCCTTTCCTGGAATCCAAGCTAAAGATTGTAGATACATGCGGTGTCCATAATCTCCACGGAATGCCCGGACTCATGGGCGGACTTATTGCCATAGCGGTGGTTCCAGGAATTGCATTCGCACAGCTGGCCGGCATCATTTTTACCGTAGTGATAGCACTCACTTGCGGTCTCTGTGCAGGCGCACTTATCAAAGTCACCGGCATGAAGAGCCTGGCCTACGAGGATTCCGATGAATTTGGAGTGAGCGAAGCTGCTCCCGCTCTTGAAACCATCGAGATTGATGATAAAGATTAATAAATGATGCTTGCTAATAAAAACAGGGCTCTGATAAAGTCCCTATACACGAGGCATGGCAGGAAAAAACACGATCTCTGCGTCTGCGAGGGATTGAGATGCTGCCGCGAACTCATCTCCCTGCGCCCGGATCTTGTCAGCCTCTCCATCTGCTCTGAGGATTTTGATGCCTCTTCCCTGGGCAATGCCCCCTTCGAGAAAATTTCAAAGAGCGAATTTGATTCGCTTTCGGCCACAGTTATCCCGCAGGGATGTCTCATCGTCGCCAAAAGACCGGCGATGACTGCCGACGATGTCCCTCCTGCCGATCCATTCATAATCGCGCTGGACCGTGTCTCGGATCCCGGCAATCTGGGGACGATCATAAGGACAGTGCGGGCTGTAGGACTCAGGGAATTGTGGCTGACAGATGGAACCGCCGACCCTTTCAACGACAAGGTCATCCGTTCAGCCCTGGCATCACAGTTCGCCTTGAAAATGCGTCTCTTCCCCGGACTTGACGAGATGGTCTGCGAACTTCGCAGATTTGGATATGACAGGATTTACAAGACGGATCCTATTGGAAAATCCAGCTGCTTCGAGGAAAAGAATCTTTTTACGAAGTCCGCCATTGTCTTTGGAAGCGAGGCGCACGGGGCAGGGGATGTGGAAGGGGCGGTTCCGCTTCTGATCCCGATGCCGGGGAAAATAGAATCGATCAATGTCGCACAGGCGGCGACCGTCATACTGTTTGAAGCAGTGAGGCGGGGAGTATTCAAGTAGGTACGGGCTTCAGCCTGTACCATCTTGTCTTATTGTACTACGTGTCCTTTTAAGAATGATACAGGCTGAAGCCCGTACCTACTTTCAAGAAAAATAAACTATATGAAAATTTATCCTGACAACAGCGTCATCCTCGCCCCGCTTGCCGGCTACACGGATCTTCCATACAGGAGTTCAGCAATTCGGCATGGCTGTCTTTTCGCATTCACGGAGATGATAGATGCAGGCTCGCTCGTATTCGGACATGGGAAGACCCTTGCTATGCTCAATCGCGGCAGGAATGAAAGCTTCCTCGGCGTCCAGATTGTCGGTTCGGAACATGAGATCCTCAAGAAAGCCACCCGGATCATAAGCCAGCATGATGTGAATGTCCTCGATTTCAACCTCGGATGTCCGGCAAAGAAGGTTGCCAGGAAAGGCGAGGGTGCCACCCTGGCGAAAAGGACTGAGGAGGCAATCAGGGCCTTTGAGGTCATTGTGCGAAATTCGCAGATACCTGTGACTGTAAAGACGAGGATCCTCGACGAGGAGGATCCTGCCCCAACCATCCATCTTGTGAAAATGCTCGTAGATGCGGGTGCTGCTGCGGTAACTCTCCATGGCCGGATCATGTCGAAATTCTATTCCGGGGATGTGAAGTCCAGGATCATTGCGGAGGTGAGGGGAAATGTGAAGACGCAGCTTATCGCAAACGGCGGTGTCTTCAGCAGTTCGACCTGTGAAACCCTGCGGAGCGAGACTGGATGCGGCTGCGTGATGGTCGCCCGCGGCGCCATGGGCAATCCCTGGATATTCGACGAGATCCGCGAAGGGAGGAACTTCAATCCTCCGACTCCGGACGGACTTGCCGATGAAATAGGCAGGCACGTAGCGGAAATGGCGGAACTCTGCGGCGAGGAGATAGGCGTGCGGATTTCGCGCAAGCTCATGATCGATTATGTTAAAGGACGCGGCTACCCCGGCGAACTCAGGAATTCCGTCTGCAAGATAAAAACTCTTGAGGAGCTGAAGCCGTTCCTTGACAATGTCAGGATCGGTCCGACCCCCAGATACGGCAAATGGATCGAGGCGAATCCTGATGCGCCCCGAAGGCTGATGGTGTGAGGCATTTTAGATTTTTGATTGCCGATTTGGAATAGGCTGCCTTATGAATTTTACTGGAATTATTGCGAAGTTCAGGATTGAAAATTACTTTTCGACAAGTATTTAAATTCAAATGCTGTTTAGCTGTTTAAATGATAAGGAATAAAATAAATGTCAGTGAAATTTGTTTCTTTCGGTGCGAACAGGGAAGTTACCGGTTCAACTCATATGCTCGAAGTCGACGGCGTAAAAATGCTTGTCGACTGCGGCATGTTCCAGGGAAAACGAGTGATCGCAGAACAGAAGAACAGGCAGTTCCTGTTTGATCCTGCAACGATTGAGACAGTGGTCCTGACGCATGGGCATTGCGATCATTCCTGCCGGCTTCCTTATCTTTCAGCCTGTGGATTCAGGGGCAATATATATGCGACGCCTGCCACCCGCGACATTGCCGGGCTGATCATGGCCGATACCGCCCACATCCAGGAAAAAGACGCCGAGTGGATGCGCAAGAAGAAGATTTACGGGGAGAAGGAGCCCTTCCAGCCGCTCTTCGGCATCAAGGATGTGCTCAAAGTCCTCGAACAGTTCATAACCATAAGCTACCGCCGCGACTTTTTCGTGGCTGATTCAATCAAATGCAATTTCTACGATGCCGGACATATCCTCGGTTCGGCAATGCCGGTGATCGACATCGGGCAGGGGCGCAAGATAGCCTTCACCGGCGACCTTGGGAGAAAAGGCACGCCTATAATCCGTGATCCCGAACAGATTCCTTCGGCCGACTACCTTGTCTGCGAGGCCACCTACGGCAACCGGCTCCACGATCCCATCGAAGATGCCTGCAGACAGCTCTGTGAAGTCATCCGTGAAACCGTCGAGCGCGGTGGAAAGATTATCATTCCCGCATTCGCCGTTGAAAGGACCCAGGACATCATCTATTACCTGCACCAGCTCGTCGACGCCAGGAAGATCCCAAGGATCGATATCTATGTCGACAGCCCCATGGCATTCAATGCGACCAGTATTTTCAGGGTCCATCAGGAGTGCTTCGATGACCAGGTCCGCGAGGAATTCCTTATCCAGGACAAGAATCCCTTCGGGTTTGAAACCCTCCATTACATCACCAATGTCGCCGAATCTAAACGGCTCAACGAGAAGGACGAGCCCTGCATCATTATTTCCAGCAGCGGCATGTGCGAAGCCGGAAGAATCCTCCATCACCTGAAGAACAACATCGAGGATCCTCGCAACACCATCCTCGTCGTGGGATTCATGGCGGAAGACACGCTCGGAAGGAGGATCGCGGAAAGAGAGCCCGAGGTCAAGATCTTTGGACAGCTCTACAAGCTCAAGGCCAGAGTCAAGATACTAAACACGTTCAGCGCCCATGCAGACTACAATGACGTGAAGCAGTTCGTGGGGAACATGGACCTGAAGAGGCTCAGGAAGGTCTTCCTGGTACACGGTGAGGATGAGGAACTCGAAAAGATGAAAGGGCATCTGCTCGGAATCGGCGTCAAGGAAGTCGAGATCGTCGACACCGGCAAGGAATACCCGCTCTACGACTGATTAATAATATGTATGCTTATTCGATGTTGGACGTTCTTAGAGTTTCTTATCAATGGAGCGCTGGCGTCCAGCCGGCAATTAATTATTGTTTTCTTCGTCGTCATCCTTGTCTTCAGGCGTTTCGTCCTCCAGCATGACTACTGGAGACTTCTGCGGTTCGCCTTCTCCAGTCACCTGCTGGAAAAGCATGTACGAGGCGCAGATTGAAATCGGGCCCGTCACAAGTACTCCGACGACGCAGAGAAGTATTCCAAGGCCTGCGAAAAGCATGAAAACAAGATTCCATACTATCAGGATGGGATTCTTCTTCAATGTATCTATTGCCTTCATCAGGGCGCTGAATCCGATCGTTTCACCTTTGGCTAGGAAGAAGATTGTCAGATAAAGCAGCGGGGCGACTATGATTCCTGGAATAAAGCAGCACATGAGTCCGGCGATGAATATGATATTCGCTGCCGCGTAATTGGCCACGCTGGGAGTGAGTACATCAAAACCCAGCAGTACATCCAGCGGTTCGGCCTTCAGGCCTGCATATTCCTTTTTTATGCCCCTGAAATATCCGACAAGGAATGGTGCAAGGAAGAATCCAAGGACGACACCGACGATGACCGTGGCTATGTATTCCGGCATGAGGGCGGATTTCTTGCTGATGTCGAAGACGCTTTGGATGATTATGTTGAATATAAAGCCGAAGCCCTGGGAGATAAGCTTGATTGCGACGCCAAGTCCTGCTACGAGAAAGAAGCCTCCGATATAGAACAGTGGGTTTCCCATGACCTTCTCAAATCCGTAGCTGAAACAGCGCCCGATGTCGATCTTCATGGAGTTTCTCCTTTGTCGGTTTCCTTATTTATACTGCATGCCTGATTAAAAACAAACATATGAAGCAACGAAAGGGGGGAGTAATGCTGAGAGTATCATTCCTGCCTTTTACGCATGAAATACGTAGAAATCTAGCCTATGGTCAAGATATCTCTGTCTACAATACGCATATTCCTGTACTGTCCACGACACGCTCTCCGATTCTTCTTTTACGTCAGGCGCTTCGGCCTGACTTTGGACTGCGGTGATTATTCACCGCTTTGTTTTTACAGCTGTTCGTCACGCCATGGCATTCAGCAAAGGCAAAAGCTGTTGTTTTCTCCACGGTTCCAGCGGAATCCAAAGCGCAGAATGATCTGCGCAGTCCAAAGATTCGTCCTCCGACTGGAGGACTCATCATAAAGAATTCAAAACAGAGCCAGAATAATGCGTATAGTAGGCAGGGGCTGAAGCCCCTGCCTATTCTCATCCTGTCCCAGCCGGGACAGGCAGCACACATCAAATTCTGGTATTCAAATATGCGTTTTTGGAGTGGAATCTCGGCGGATAAGCCGGTCTTTCAAAGTCCCATTATGTCGAGATATCCTCTGGCAGGTTGATGTCAAGTTCCGGCTCTGAATTCTCAGGGAAAAGCTCATCGTTGATCTTCTGGATGCCGACTTCAAGCTCGGTCATGAAGACAAGCAGTTCCTTTTCCATGTCGGCATTCTTCAAGGTCTTGCCGTGCTGTTCTACCTTGGGTTCAGCATGGAATGAGCTCAGTGCAGACCAGGTGATCAGGACGCAGCATGCCGCGGAAGCGTAAATTACGATGCGCCTTATAAGAACCTGATGCCCGTGTTTCTTGCCGGCAATGCGGGCTGCCGCCACCCCTTTGATCTTGAAGTCGAGCATGCGCGGAGGTCCAATGGAGACAGGCTTCAGTTCCTCAAGGGAATTCCATTCTGCCGCAAGGCATCGGCATTCCGCACATGAACCCATATGCTCCCTCAGACTTGCGTCATCGGAATCATTCGAAAGAATCATCTCTCTTGCTTTTTCACAGTTCATGCTGCTTCACCCTTTCTTGAAATTCCATTCTGACAGCTGCTTCTGGAGGTTCCTGATGGCGTACTGCATCCTGCCGAGAACAGTGTTGATTGAACAATCCTGTATCTTGGCGATCTCCTTGAAACCGACGTCCTCCTGGCGCAGGAGAAAAACTTCCCGCTGCTCGTCAGGAAGCTTCTGTATGCATTTTTCGAGGGCTGCTGACAGCTCCTCCCTGTCGATCTTGCGCCAGGGCTCGTATTTTTCCTCGGAGAACAGGATGTTCCTGTCTCCTTCGAAGTCGTTTGTCTCCTCGCGCCTGTTCCTCCTGAAATGGTCGATGGCGAGGTTATGCGATATCCTGATGACCCAGGCGAGGAATTTCTGGTTGTGCCTGTAGCCGGAAAGCTGGTTGATGACGCGAATCCAAGTCTGCTGGAAAATCTCGTCGACCAGGGCGTGCTGCCCTGGAAGGAGCCTGTGCAGATATGAATAGAGCTGTTTCCTATATCTCTCATACAATGCCTCGAATGCTGATAGTTCATCCTTGAGAAAACTGTCGATCAATTCCGAATCGGACAATTCTCTTTTCGGATCATTTTCCATATTGAACAACGCATTGGGCATTAATATTATTGTGCTGGATCAGTATCTTTCCCACCACTTCTTCGATACGTTAGAATCGAAGTCCTGCCAGTCCTTCTCGGCGACTATGGAGTCAGTCCCCCAGACTTCAATGTGGTAGGCGATCAACCTGCGGCCCCTTATACCCTTCAGATCGAATTTCACCTTCTCGCTTCCCATGTTCTTCAACTCGGTTCTCAAATTCTGCTCCCTTTCTCCCTCGTCGATTATCCTCCTGTCGAATCCGTTGACTTTCTCCTTTATGGCAGCTTCGTCATATCCCTTGCCCTTGGGCTTAGCGGCATCAGGGAAGCAGTATCTGACAACTTCCCGTTCGCCTGAATCATTGCTTGGAGGGAGAAGCAGGTAAATATATACGTAGGGGGCCTTTATCCTTTTGATTTCAGGATTCAACCTTGTCAGGTTATATTCAATTTCAACGGCCGCAGACTTTTCACTTGCAGACGAGGTCTTGGAACTCGTCCCGGAAATCCTATCCTTGTCCGGCGATTTCACGTCCATTATGGTGATCTTGTAGTCGCTGAATTCGCCTGGCAGCGATTTGTCAGTTCCGCCTGAAGTGGCGTCGGTCTGGGAGTATGTGGCAATGCTGCTGAGGGGGAAGGAACGTCTTTTCTTATCCTTTTCAATGACGACCGAACCGTCCTTGATGGCTACTATTTCAGCATTTGTTATTGTCGTCGTGCTTCCGTCCTTCTCCTTGAACGTGATCGTGCTGGCAGTCGACCATTGCGATACGGCAAACGACAAGACGGATATCAGGGCAATCATAGACAGTGTTTTCATGTAAATCCTCCGTTTAGAGATATAACTACCAATTATAATACGCTGGAGAGACTCAAATATTATACCCGTAATCTACATGCCCACGTGCAAAATAAAAGGGATACCGGATGAACCCGGTATCCCTTTTGAAATCTCCTGGCAGTTTTACTCTATGGCCTTGGTCTTCGGAATCCCAAGGACTTTGTCCCCGGCTTTCCAACGCCCAGTCTTGGTCAGGATGTCAATGCGCTCGAATCTCTTCAGCACATTCCTCTTTGATCTTATCTTACCTGTGCTTTTCAGGCTTGAATGTCTTCCGCCCATGTTCATACTCCTAAAGTTAACGTGATTATCCGTGAAGCCCCATAATATTGAACAAAATTCCATTTAGTCAAATATAAATTTGCAAAAATCCTCTTATACCGCTTGTCTATGCCTGCATTGAGCTTAATTTTTGCTTTCGCTGGTAACTTTCTTTGCAGGGGGGCATGAAAAGGATATTTATATTTTTATCAGTTTTATATTTTTCAGTGCTGTCCGCTCCAGCGGACGAGCTGAAAAAAATAACCATTCTCCAGACTGCCGACATCCATTCCCGTACCGGAACCGACTCCCTTCCAGGTATCCGGCAGCTTGCCTCAGCCTTGAATTCCGAGAGGAACAATTCCGGTGGACCTGGAAAATGCCTCATTGTCGACTGCGGTGACATCCTCCAGGGCTCATTCGCAGGAAGCTCCTCCCGCGGCGCTGTTGGACTCAGCTTCCTCAATGAGCTCAAATACGATGTCTGGATCCCGGGAAACCATGACTTCGACTTCGGTACAGACCGATTCCTGGAGGTAATGAAGTCCAGCTCCGCCCATGTCATCGCCGCCAACCTCTATCTGGACGGCAAAAGACCAGCCTCATCCTGGAAAGTGATTGAAAAGAACGGCGTCAGGATTGCCGTGATAGGCATGACTTCGCCTTCGCTTGATAAATGGCACTGGGGCAAAAACTCTTACGGCATCACTTCCAGCACATTCAGCGATCCGCTCGATGAGATCATTCCCGAAGTAATGGAATCGAAATGCGACATGATCATCCTCGCCATACACCAGGGTCTGTTCCAGTCAGACAGAAGTGACTTCAACATGAACAGGATTGCCGAGAAATATCCGCAGATCGATCTCGTCCTTGGCGCCCATACCCATCAGCCTGCCCCCGGTGAAACCACAGGTGTCTCGAGCTGGTTCGCCCAACCCGACGCATACTGCGCCTCATTCTCCCTGATAAAAGCCCAGGTGGACACGCTGAAACATAAGACGGTCAAGATTGAGTCGCAGCTGGTGTCTGTTCCTGCAAGCGGGGCTGGGAATTTCAAATTTTCCAATAAGTTGGAAAATTTACTATCCAACTTGTCTGACGAATCCAGAAGAGAAGTCATCTTCCTGAAGAATGAAGTTTCAGCGGATGAACTCAATAAAATGACCGCCGAAGCATATTTCATGTTATCCCCTAAAGCAGTCTCCGCCCTGATCATGCCGCAGGAACGCATCATCAAGCCTGGAAAATTCACCGAGGACGACCTGTGCTGGACTTTTCCTTTTGAAGACACTCTGTGCTCAATCGATCTGACTGATGAGGATTTGAGGCTCATACAGGAAGAGGCTGCAAGGCTCAAGGATGGGACAAGGTTTGACTTGGTGAAAAATGACAGGCTCTCGCCTGCCGGGCGGAAAACCATTGCCCTCAGCAGCTACCTTCTCGCCGGTGCCGGCGGACGCATCAGATCCCTTGCGAACTTCGCAAAAGATCCAGCTTGCCATGCCACCGACACCGGCGTCACGCTAAGGGATGTGTTCAGGAACTGCCTGAAGAAAAATTTTCCAAAGTAGGACAGGCTTTCCAGCCTGTTATTTTGGAGAACGTCCAAGCTCAGCAGCCGGGGCCGCTGAGGAACCGTTGAACCCTGAAAAAGCATAATGCGGTCCCGGTCTGCTGCGGCGCCTTGTTATCTGGTCCAGACTCATTCCTCATCGAGTTGGCTGAGTCGCTCATCGATGTAGGCAAATTGCCTTGTCCATGACGGCCTTGGTCGTTGTCGAACCCATGTCGATTCCGGCTGTATACATGTTTTCCCTACCTATGATTGAATATGAAACATACGCAACTAGAATATACTCAGATTATATTAAGGAAATTCAATTGGAGTAGGGCAGGCTTTCCAGCCTGCTGATTCTAAGGAACATAACAGGCTGGAAAGCCTGTCCTACTTTGGAAGGTACATTGATGAAGAAAGTTTTCTGCATGTCTTTATTATTGTCGGCCGTATTGATGGCTGGCTGCATTTCAAACAAAAACTCAACACAGGAGGGGGCTATGAAAGAAATCAAACTTAAAGGTAATCCGATCCACATCATTGGGAATGTCCCGGCGAAAGGCGACAAGGCTCCGGATTTCGTGCTGACGAAGACCGACATGTCGGATGTCTCGCTTAAGGATTTCAAAGGAAAGAAGCTTGTCCTGAACATCTTCCCGAGTATTGACACCGGAGTATGCGCGATGTCTGTGAGGAAATTCAATGAAGAGGCTGTTAAGCTTGAGAATACGGTGGTGCTCTGTGTTTCCGAGGATCTTCCTTTTGCCCATGCCAGGTTCTGCTCCGCCGAGGGGATAAAGAATGTTGTTTCCGTCTCCGACCTTAGAAAAAAGGATTTTGGTGAAACATATGGAGTGAAAATTGTTGATGGTCCGATTGCCGGTCTTCTAGCCAGGGCGGTGATCGTCATTGACGAGGGCGGAAAAGTGAAATATGTCCAGATCGTCCCTGAAATCGCACAGGAGCCGGATTACGCGGCCGCAATCGCTGCGTTGAAGGACTGAGCAAAAGGGACAGCACTCGTGTTTATTGGATTGTTTTAGTAAAGGAGAAAAAGGCATGAATTCGAAAAGCATACTCCCGTTAATCGTATTTGTCCTGCTTTCTGCAATGCTTGTGTCGGCATTAAGCGGATGCTATGGCATTCCAGTGGGGACAACCGAGGAAGCCACAGTCGGGCAGCTGAAATTGAAGGCAATAGGTGCCGGGATAGCCAAGGCCAATGCGCAGAAAACTACTTACATGATCAGGTGCGCCGTGTGCAGCTTCCAGACTGAGGGCAAAACCATCAACACCCCCAAACCCGGCGATCCCTATGTCCTCGACTGGTTATGCCCGAACTGCGGACACGCTCAGTTAGTCGTGATCGACGCTACTGAACAGCAGAAAGTACCCGAACCAGTTTCCCCTGCGGCAAAATAAGATGAACAAGCTCCAGAAAAGAGATTTGCAGCACGTCTGGCATCCATGTTCCCAGATGAAGGACTATGAGTCCTTCCCGCCAATTCCAGTGAAGGAGGCGAGGGGGCCTTATATCATGACCACCGATGGCCGAAAAGTGATCGATGGTATCAGCTCCTGGTGGTGCAAGAGCCTGGGCCATTCACATCCGCGCATCAGACGTGCCGTCAAAGCCCAGATCGGGAAATTCGAACATGTCATCATGGCGAACACATGCAATGAGATACTGGTGGAACTCTCGGAAAGATTGTGCGCGCTGATGCCGGGGCTTGACAAGGTCTTTTATGCGGACAACGGTTCGACGGCCGTTGAGGTCGCGATGAAGATGAGCCTGCAATACCATGCGCAGACCGGTTCTCCGCAAAGGACGAAGTTCCTTTCGCTGGAGAACGGATACCACGGCGAGACCATCCTCACCCTTGCCGCAAGCGACTGCGAATTATATTCAAGGCCTTTTGCGCCCCTGATGACCTGGATCCCGAAGATCTCGGATATCCCGTATGTGTCCGGACCTGATTCCAAGGCGTGGGGGCATATGAGCCCTTCGGCCTGGAAGGAAATTGAATTGAACCTTGACAAGGATGCAGGAAGCGTCTCTGCGATCATTCTGGAACCTGTGGTGCAAGGAGCCGGGGGAATGCGGATATACAGCCCTGATTTCCTCGGTAAACTCAGGAAATGGACGAAGAAGAACAACGTCCATCTCATCGCCGACGAGATAATGACAGGATTCGGACGCACCGGCAAGATGCTTGCCTGCGAGCACGCCGGGATCGTTCCTGACTTTGTATGTCTTTCAAAAGGCTTGACTGCGGGCTGGGGGCCGATGTCGGCTGTCCTATGTACCGATAATATATATAAAGCTTTCTATGCGGATTATTCGAAGGGGAGAGCCTTTCTGCATTCCAATACATATTCTGGGAATGCGATCGCCGCCGCCGCCGCTCTTGAAGCAATGAAGATATATGATGATGAGGGCATAGTTGCGAAAGTCGCAAAGCAGAGCTACGAACTTCGCAGGCGCATGGAGTGGGTAGCGTCTGAGACCGGAGCGCTCAGGAATATCCGAGGTGTTGGATATATAGTGGCTGCAGAAATATGCGATCCGTATTCGGGGAAATGTTTTCCTGCCGAAGAAAGGACTGGTTTCAAGTTCTACCAGAATGCGGTTAAGTACGGAGCTCTTCTCAGGCCGCTGGGCGACACGATATATTTTCTTCCTCCCCTCAACACTCCTGCAAAAGTCCTCGACGATCTCGCCGAAATAGCCGTGAAGTCCCTGAAGACGACTCTTAAGTAGCGCAGACATTACTGTCTGCGGCATTCTTCATCCCTTCTAACATGAGATTAAAATATTTGAAAAATCTACAAAACTTTGCCTTGCAAAGTTCTTTGCCGAGATTATTGTAAGGCTAAGGAAAGGAGGGATGCGATGATCGCAAACCACATACACGACGCGCTGGCGCAGGTCAGAAAAATGCAGGAGCTAGTCCTCGCGAAAAGGAATTTCAGGGGATATTCCGGCACGGCCAGGGCGATTGGCGGTGTTGTGGCGATCGCTGGCGCAGCAGTCATTTCCTTCATGCCAATAGCCAGGACACCTGAATCCCAGTTGCTTGTCTGGGGAGCTGTCCTCGCCATTTCACTTGTCGTTAATTATGGAGCAATGCTCTGGTGGTTCCTCTACGATCAGGAGGCGGGCAGGGACATCAACAGGCTCCTTCCCGCTGTTGATGCTCTTCCGGCGCTGGCCGTCGGTGCAATATTGACCTTCGCCCTCATCAGCCATCAGCACTATGACCTGCTTTTCGGCGTCTGGATGGTCCTATACGGACTTGTCCACGTTTCCTACAGGCTGTCATTGCCAGGTGAAAACTACATTGTCGGCCTCTTCTACATATTGTGCGGCACCATATGTCTTTTCGCTTTCAATGATTTCTATAACCCATGGCCGATGGGCGTTGTCTTCTTCGCCGGAGAGATTGCCGGAGGATATATATTCAATAGGAACAGTGCCAAGTGATGCAAAAGAAAAGGAAAAAAATAATTATTCTTGTGTCCTGCGGGGCAGCCTTGGTTGTCCTGATGTTCCTGGCGTATTCCTGGGTGGACTCGAAAATGAGGAAGGCCGAGGCCATCCAGAAGGCGATAGCGAATCCGGAGTACATCGATCCCGAGAAGCTTTTGAATGAGATTGACAGTTCTTTCAGGGGATTGTCCGACCCTGAAAAAAAGAAACTCCTGCAGGATCCAGCCGCTACGGAAAAACAAATAGCCGAAGCGACCTGCAAGGAACTTGGGAAGTCCTTTAAGCTGCTGTTCATGCTTCCTTCTTCAATCCGGGAGAAGGTCATCCGGGAATCTGCAGATGATCTTCGGAGGAAGGCCCTTGAGGATCCCGATAAGGTTTCGGATTTCTTTGATAGTTCCGCCGGCAACGGTGCTTTGCGCGGAGCTTCCAGGTTCTTCCTGCTTGAATTAAGCGGAAGGCAGAAGGCGGAGTCCGCGCCATTGACGCAGGCCATGTATGAAATAGTAAAAGATCAGGCCAGGAGGAAAGTGCAGAAATGAAACATCCCGGGAAACATATGAATGCTGGCGGGTTTACACTGGTGGAGCTCCTGGTGGTGACAGCCATTCTCGGAATCCTGATGGCGCTGGTGCTGCCTGCCCTTACCCGTGCAAAGAAGTCTGGCAAGCGGATAAGCTGTGTTTCAAACCTGAAGCAGATAGGTCTTGCAGTCCAGGTGTATGAGCAGAGCTGCAATGGCTTCTACCCGTTCAATTGTACGTCCCAGAAGCTTGCGAATCCCACCAGGATACTTCTCTCCACTGCGCTCAACATGGAAAAGCACACGCAGATATTCCAATGTCCTGATGAGAACGAATCCCTATATGCCACGGAAGGCACCAGCTATGTGTGGAACTGGACGCAGATTGAACTCCCCGGCAATGAAAGGGCAGGCAGCAAGCAATACGACACGACGCCGTATGGTGGATTGGTTCCACCTGAGAATTTCGCCATCATGATTGACGCCGGGCCGTATCATGGCAAAGCTGGAATGCAGAGCGCGTTCAACGCCCTCTATGCCGATGGTTCTGTCAATGACGCAGGCAAGATTCCATTTTGAAATATAAGGACAAGGACTTTGAAGATTTTATTAACAGGAACAACTGGGGCACGGCAATTGATAATTTGCCAGGTGCGCAACGCTAATGCTTAACGAGGAGTGCAATCATGACAACTGATATCAGCGGCAATTCTGAACTTCTGGAAAAAATATTCCATGAGCCGAACAGGCTTTCCATAATCTCCGTGCTCTGCGCCGCCGGCAGGGAGATGTCGTTCAATGAAATAAAGGAGGCATGCAACCTCACCGACGGCAATCTAAGCAGGCATCTGAAGGCGCTGGAGGAGTCCGGTGTCATCACCATAAGCAAGAAGTTTGTCGACAGCAAGCCTAGGACCACCGTCATGATATCGGTCTCAGGACTTGAGAGATTCAATGAATACCTGACCGCCCTTGGCGAAATACTGGCAAAGGCGAAGAAGGCAATTAAGCCTGAAAAGACGCACGCACCCGCCATGCATGCGAGGACCGCAAGGGCGTAGATACTCTCGGAGGGGTTTTGTTGGAGTTCACAGTCTTTAGCGTGCGCGTTTCTCTGGAGCTTGGTTTCTTATGATTGCCGTCTGGAATTTAAATCTTAAGTAATTGTGGGTGTAGAGCAATGCTGGAAAATAGAAGACACGCTGAAGCTGTGAACTCCAACTTAAGCAATCAGCTCAAGAGAAGCATAGTTGAGAATGGTTCATTCATGAAAGGATACTGAGGTCCGCTAAACATGTATACGCGACTGCAAAAGTTAATTCTGATAGTAGCTGCGTCTGGGTGGGGGATTTCCATCCTTGGGGTTCTTTTGCCATGGTCAGTTGCCACGGCAGGATTGAATGGTCTTGGGGCTGGTGCAATTCCAGACGACCCGATGCTGAACTACTGGTTGCGAATGGCGGGCGGAGGATTCACGATGATCGGCGTGATCTTCGCTGCCATCCTGATTTTTCCGGGTAAATATGCCGTTATAATCCCACTTATGGCATATCTCTGTATCGCAGAAGGAATCGTCCTGCTGATCAGCGGTTTGAGGCTCGGATTACCGCCGTTTCCCTTCTTGTGTGACACGGCTTTCTGTATCTTGGTAGGAACAGGGCTTCTCCTGATTCAGTCCGGTGCAAGAAAAGAAAGAGCTTTTAGAACAGAACAATCGATTTTAGAAAAATCGCCTCTGTCGTCTTCCTGAGCTTATGTAATCAAGAAATGATTGATTGTTGTGGATTGGAGCGATTTTACGATGAGTCCTCAGTAGGAGGACGAATCTTTGGAATGCGGCAGTCATCTGCCGCTTTGGAAGGCGCTGAAAGCGGGGAATCGAATAAATCAGATCCGCTGCAAATGCAAAGCGGTACAGGGGTACCGCAGTCCAAAGTCAGGCCAAGGCGCCTGACGAGAGATAAGATAGGATTTCTTAATTAGAGCCTTCAGTCAATATCAATGGAGATAAGAAGATGGAAACAAGCTCAAAAGATAGCTTTGCGGAAGAGAGCACTTTGCGTAAACGGCATGGCGTGCTCTTGCATATTCTTCTGGCAATCCCGCTCCTGCTCGGACTGCCGATCATCGGGGCAGTGTCAATAGGAAGACCCATGGATTATTATCTCGAATTCCCGCCGCTCACGGCCTATGTGCTGCACGAAGGATTCTCCTGGATCGCATTTTCATTGCTGGTTCTTTTCATTATAGCTGTAATAGTTCCGTTTATTAAGAAAATATTATTCTCGACGGGCGAAGCCGTCCCTATGCGGCCATTCTTGATCCGTCCGTTCCCGTCATGGGGCTGGATCGCAGTTCTCGCCTGTGGTACTTTCTGGACGCTTGCCTGGACCAGGTTTGAATGCTTTTCCTTAATCCAATCATACACATTCAGCCCGATCTGGTTTTCATACATCGTCATCATCAACGCGCTGGCATATGCAAGGTCCGGCAATTGCATGCTGAAGGACAGGCCTGCCTATTTCATTTTGCTGTTTCCCCTGAGCTCCATGTTCTGGTGGTTCTTCGAGTATCTCAACAGGTTCGTCCAGAACTGGCACTACATCGGGGCGGAGAATTTCTCGTCGGTCGAATATGCGATATTCGCAACTCTGTGCTTTTCGACCGTGCTCCCGGCGGTTCTCGGCACGTACGAACTGCTTGAGACATTTTCAGATCGCATATCTTCACTGGACAACTTTGTCAAAATCAGATTCATGAATACAAAATCTGTGGCGTGGATTATCCTCACGCTTGCATGTCTTGGGCTTGCCGGCATCGGAAGATATCCCGATTATCTTTTTCCGATACTCTGGCTCTCTCCGCTCCTGATAATCACCTCGCTGCAGACGCTGAGAGGCGAGGAGAATATTTTTTCAGGGATAACGGAAGGCAGATGGCGGAAGATCTTTCTTCTTGCACTAGCTGCACTGATCTGCGGATTCTTCTGGGAGATGTGGAATTTCTACAGCCTTCCCAAATGGGCGTATTCTGTTCCTTTCGTGGAACGCTTCAAAGTTTTTGAAATGCCATTGCTCGGATACGCCGGCTACCTGCCGTTCGGCATGGAATGCGCCGTGATCGGCGGATTGCTGGATTTTGAACTCTTCAAACGAGCAACGGGTCATAGTCCCAGCAGGAAAACTACAGGAGGCCTTAAATGAAAAAAACTATTACGGGTATCTTTTCGTTGATTGCGTTTATATCAGTATCGGCACAGGACAACGACAAGCTGGCGGAGTTGGAAAAAAGGGTTCTGGAACTTGAGAAAAGAATCGCCGTGATTGAATCTTCCTCTATCCGGCAATCGGTAGAAACGATCGCTGGACAGAAGGCAAAGGAGCAGCAACTGAAGGCAAGGCAGCGGATGCAGAAGGACCTGTCTGTGTATTCGCAGGAGCAGCTGCGCGAGATAGAGTCCCTCTACCAGATCGCCAACCGCAATTGGCGGAGCCAGGAGGCAAAAGACAGCCTGAAACAATTGGTTGCTAAGTATGGATATGCCAACCGTACAGGCTGCGCCCTTCTCTATCTTGGACAGATGAGCCAAGGAAATGAAAGGGAAGAATATCTCAAGATGGCTATGGATGTTTTCAGCGACTGTTACTACGGGGATGGAGTCCAGGTTGGCGCTTACGCCCGATATTACCTCGCCTTTTACTACAGGGAGAATGGACAGGATGACAAGGCCAAGGAACTATTCAAGGAAATCAAGGAGAAATATCCTGATGCGGTCGATCATAAAGGCAGGCAGTTGTCTGAATCTATAAATTGATATTTTTCCGTTACTGCGGAAAAATATAAAAGGAGGTTCCCCGTGTGGATCAAGCTGATATCGCCGATGACGACGGCAAGGCCGATGGACTCGATATGGAAGACAAGGATGGCCCCGCCTCTGGCGCTGCTTGTCCTTGGAAGCCTTACACCGGACAGGCATAAGGTCACACTCGAAGACGAGAACATCGAGAAGATCAGGCTTGATGATAGGCCTGACCTAGTCGGAATAACCGTAAAGGTTGATACTGCCGTCAGGGCATTCGAAATTGCGGACAGGTATCGCGCCAACGGTGTCCGCGTGGTCATGGGAGGAATCCATGCGACAGCATGTCCGGACGACTGCGTGAAGCATGCTGATTCAGTCGTGATCGGAGACGCGGAGGAAATCTGGCCGATACTTGTTGAAGATGCTGAGCAGCATTCATTGAAGAAGATCTACAGGAATTCAGGAACTGTTGATGCAAGCAGGATACCGGTCCCGAAATGGGACATGCTCAACCATGGAAGATATCTTTTTACGAACACGCTGACGATTGGCAGGGGGTGCCCATGGCGCTGCGACTTCTGCTATAACAGTTCTCCCAATATCGATTCAAGCTACAGGACGAAATCAATCAGCCAGATTCTTGATGAGATCAGTTCTCTGGGAACGGATCATGTCATGTTCATAGACGATAATTTCATAGGAAGTCCGGACTTTGTCAGGAAGCTCCTGCCTGAATTTAAGAGACTGGGGATAACCTGGCAGACCGCTGTTTCCACAAATATCGGACTGTATGATGATATCCTGGACATGATGGCGGATTCAGGATGCAAGAGCCTGTTCATAGGTTTCGAGAGCGTCAACCAGAAGAATCTTCTGAACTGCCATAAGGCTCAGAACAAAATTGAGGGATATGATGCGACAATAGAGAAGATACATAAGAGGGGGATGCTGGTCAATGCGAGCCTGGTGTTCGGATTCGACGGCGATGACGCATCGGTCTTTCCTGCAACTCTTGAATGGCTGGTGAAGAACCGGGTGTCGACGATGACGGCGCACATCCTTACCCCGTATCCTGGTACAGTGCTTTTCAGGAAGCTCGAAGTGGAAGGCAGGATAATCGACAGAAACCTCAAGCACTACAATACGGCGCATGCAGTTTTCATGCCCGCCAAAATGTCGCCCAGGGAGCTTGAGTCAGGCTACTTGAAGATGTATGCTGATTTCTATTCCTGGATTAACATCCTGCGCCGTCTTCCGATCTCGGACAGCCAGATCATGGCGTACCTGCAGTTCAATCTGCTGTATAGGAAGTTCGGGAAGCAGACCTCGATGCTGGGCAGTATATTCGGGATGCGCCGGCTTGCGGAATTCGCACGCCGCACCTCGTATCCGAAATGGAGGAAGAGGGATGCGGACGAGATTGTCCTGTTGAACGGTAGGACAGCTCTTACGAGCTTAACTACAAACAGGTGAATGGTGGGATTTGTTCGTAGTTGATGCCGCAAGGTATGTTTTTGGAGTAGGTACGTGCTTTAGCATGTACCATCTTAAAATTTAAGAATGGGACAGGCTGAAGCCCGTCCCTACCTTTAAGGCAGAATTTAGATAATTATGAATTTACCAATCCAAAAATTATGCAGGGGAATTCCTGAGGAACTTGCAGGATTGATGAGGAAGCCGGGGAATGGATTCCTGTTTTCATGCCTCATAATCGCAATCATATGCAGTTCAATCTATGGCATGAGCGTCGGGATATGGAGGGCGCCGCTCCAGAGCCTGTATGTCGGCATTAAATTCCCTCTCCTGATTGTATCGGTAACAGCCGGCAATGCCCTGATCAACAGCATGCTTGCGAAGCTGCTGGGAACTAGGTTGACATTCAAGGAATCCTTCATTGCCGTCCTGATGTCATTTTCGATTGCATCTGTGATCCTGGCTTCTTTCGCACCCCTGATGCTCTGTCTGATATGGAACAGCCCGGCCGTGTCAGATCCGGATTGTACAACGTCCCACCATGGAATCCTGCTGTTCAATGTGCTGTCAATTGCGTTTGCGGGCGTCGTCTCGAACCTGCACCTGTACAAACTCATCCTATGTCTCACTGAATCCAAGAGTGAATCCAGGCAGATAATCTTTTCATGGCTTGCCGTGAACCTGCTTCTCGGTTCGCAGCTCTCCTGGATCATGCGCCCATTCATCGGAGGGCCTAAGGGAGCCGTGGAATTCCTGAGGGAGAACGCTCTTGACGGCAACTTTTTCGAGGCGGTTTTCCATTCTGCAAAAGACTTGTTTTTCTAATACTAATAAACTCGGAGGTGCTTATGAATGAAGAAAAGAACAGTTTGAATGCGGTGGAGGCCGATGCGAACGCGGTGTTGCCTGACCTTGAAGATGCCAGCAGGATATCATGGCTCACTGAAAACCTCCTCAAGGATCCGTTGAAGGTAATAAGCACCTTCGGACGGATCTCGACTTTCAGTTTACTGCTCAACATCATCCTTGTAAACATAGTCTGCCTGCTGGCGTATGGTGTGATTGTCGGAAGTTTTTCCGGAGGCATTCAATGGTACATGTCGCCTGCTAAAATCATAACCGGGCTGCTATTGACAATATTGTTCTGCTACCCGAGCTTCTATATTTTCATCTGTCTTTCCGGAATAGATGTAAAGCCCGGACGGGCATTCCTCATCCTGGCTTCATCGGTGTCGGTATTCTCGATCCTTATTGTCGGGTTCGCACCGATAGCCTGGGTTTTCTCGCAGTCGACAAGCACGGTTTTCTTCATCGGCTTTTTTCATCTGGTATTCTGGTTTATAAGCACTGTTTTTGGAATGAGGGTACTAATTAAAATGGTATCTTCGCTCAAATGCAGGAATATGTCCTATCCCCTCTTTTGGATATTGATATTCATGATTACATCATTGCAGATGATGACGGCTCTCCGCCCGATGGTCGGAACGGCTGACACAATCCTTCCAAAGGAGAAGATGTTCTTCATGTACAACTGGGGGAAATTGTTTTCAGAGACCGTGGACGTGGATGGTCCAAGGAGGTGATTTGCGATGTTCAAGAATAAAATAACGGCTAAATCCTTGTTGAGGCTGGCAATATTATCAGTCATCTTCTTTCTTGGAGTTTATTTTATTCCGCATAACTGGTGTGCAAGGGAGGCCGGTACGGTATTCAGGAACGATGGCGGAATACAGGGGAAGATGGCCCGCCAAGCCGAGAAGATGCTGTCTGATGACCTAGGCAGGAACAATTTCAAGACAGGCTCCGATCTCTTCAACGGCGAGTGGCTTTTTGGCACGTATATGATGTCAGGCATGGGATTCGGCCAGATGGCGCTCATGCATCCTGACAGGGCCGATGAATACCTCCCGCACATGGAGGAATGCATCAGGAAGATTCAGGATCCCTATGTGAGGGAGTTCGACAAAAAGTCATGGGGGGACGATCCGATAGAATCTCTGGACAGAGGATCCGAGCATGCCGCTTTCCTGGGGTATTACAATCTCCTCCTGAGTTTCCACAGGCTTCTGGACAATGGCTCAGAGTTCAGCAAGCTCAACGACAGGATCACCGAGGTTCTTGCGGCAAGGCTTGATAAGTCTCCATTTCTCCTGTTGCAGTCATATCCCAGCGAATGGTATCCGGTCGACAACTGTGCGGTTTTCGCCTCGATAGGGCTTTATGACAGGGCTACCGGGAGTGACCATTCGCGATTGCTAAATTTATGCATGACAAAGCTGAGAAACGAATATACTGACCCGAGGAGCGGACTTCTTTACCAGAGCATCGACGGTAATAACGGGAAGATGCTCGATGCTCCTAGGGGCTCGGGGACATGCCTGGGACTTTACTTCCTTTCATTCAGCGAGCCTTCAATTTCACGCTCTTTGTATGTTTCGGCCAAACGCGAGCTGCAGGGCGGACTGCTGGGATTCGGCGGCATGAAGGAATATCCAGCATCTGAGAAGGGAGGATTCGGCGACATTGATTCCGGTCCGGTCATCTTCGGGTATGGCGTGTCGCCGACTGGATTCATGATTGCAGGTACGAGAATCCATGATGACTATGGCCTTTTCAGGAAGCTTTATTCGACCGCATATCTCTGCGGATCTCCTTGTGATTCGGGCGGCAGACGTAATTTTGCGACCGGTGGACATATTGGCAATGCAATCATGTTCGTCGTTATGACCGCCCCGTCTGAGAAGATACTGGAGGATTTCTGCGCGAGGAGGATTAAATGAACATGAAAAAGAAAATAATAAGAAACCTAGTGACTGTCCTAGTTGCTCTTGCTGCTTATTTCATCCTATTCCATCATATGTCCGCGAATGACATAGTCTCGACTCTGCTGACCGCCGGCAATCAGGCATCGGCGCTTGAGATGATACTTTCACTTCTCTTTGTCGCGCTGCGTCTTTTCGTCATTGTTCTGCTCCCCGGGATAGTTCTGGCCATGGCAGGTTCGCTTGTTATGGAATATATTGACAGGAAAAACAAGGAAGCTCCTGTCAATAAATGAATCTTCCAGTCGAGAAAATACTGCCTCAGCTCAAAGAGGCGCTTGCCAAAGGCGCATCCGTCATCCTCAAGGCTCCTCCGGGCGCAGGAAAAACCACCGTTGTCCCTACAGCTCTTCTGGATGAACCATGGCTGAAGGACAAGCGGATCATCATGTTGGAACCGCGCCGTCTAGCGGCCCGTTCCGCGGCATACAGGATGTCGGACAATCTCGGAGAACCGGTCGGGAAGACTGTCGGCTACAGGACCCGCACTGACAGCAAGATTTCGCGTGACACCAGGATCGAAGTTGTCACCGAAGGAATTTTCACGCGCCAGATCCTTAATAACCCGGAGCTGGAAAATGTCGGCCTGGTCATCTTCGACGAGTTCCATGAGCGTAGCATCCACACGGATCTCGGACTTGCCTTTGCCCTGGACGTGCAGGCGAATCTGCGCGAGGATCTAAAGATACTGATAATGTCCGCTACGCTTGATCCGGAGAAGATAGCAGTTCTCTTCGACAAGCCAGCCATCGTCTCGTGCGAAGGCCGCATGTTTGAGGTCAAAACAGAATACATGATAAAATCCTCCATCAGGGAGTGGATGGAGGATTTTATGACAAGGGCCATAGGGAAGGCCCTTGAAGAAGAAAAGGGAAGCGTATTGTGTTTCCTGCCCGGGGTAGGGGAGATACGCAGGACTGAAGATAGGATACGCGCTGGATTTAAGATTCCCGATGACATTGTTATCTGTCCGCTTTACGGTGATCTGGACAAGAAGGAGCAGGATGCAGCGATACGTCCAGCGTCTGACGGCAGAAGGAAAATTGTCCTGGCCACGTCTATTGCTGAGAGCAGCATCACCATCGACGGAGTGAGTGTCATTATTGATTCAGGGCTATCCAGAAAATCCATTTTCGATCCACGTACTGGAATGTCGCATCTTGAGACTGTCAGGGTGAGCCGGGCCTCCGCCGACCAGCGCCGCGGTCGTGCAGGCAGGACCGGACCTGGCAAATGCTACAGGCTCTGGGCAGAGAATGAGAATTCGATGATGCCGGAATACGACGTGCCGGAAATCCTTGAATCGGATCTTGCGAACCTCGCACTTTCCTTGGCGGAATGGGGAGGGACGCAGTCGGTCTCATATTTGAAATGGCTAGACGAGCCTCCAACTGCGAAGTTCGCACAGTCTGTTGAACTGCTCAAGGAGCTTGGAGCTATAGACGAAAAGGGCAAGATAACTCCCCACGGCAAAAAGATGCTGGCAGCTGGAACACATCCCCGCCTTGCAAACATGATCATCCGAAGCGCGCATATCGGACTCGGGAGCCTTGCATGCGATATTGCCGCGATGCTCGAGGAAAGAGATCTGATAAAGTTCCGGACAGGTGCCAGGGATTCGGATCTGAGGCTGAGATTGGATTTATTGAGATCAGGTAGGGCGGCTCTCGATGAGAGCGCCGTTTCAAGAACGGACGGTTCGGCGAACCGTCCCTACCTTGAAAGAATCGATGATTCCGTCAAATGGCGGATAAAGACCTTTTCCGAGGAGTTCAGGAGAAGAATGGGGATCGGGAACAAGGACTGTGATTCGGCGATGGCCGGGGTTGTCCTTGGATTCGCGTATCCTGACAGGATCGCGAAACGCAGGGAAGGGGAGGAGCCGATATATCTTCTTTCCTGCGGCAGGGCTGCGAAGTTCGCAAACCATGAGCCGATATCCAGGGAGGAATTCCTGACGATAGCCGAACTTGACGACAAGGACAAGGATGCCAAGATCCTGCTGGCAGCTCCGCTGACACTGAAGGACATCGAAAAATATTTCGTTTCCGGAATAAGGAAATTGGAGATGGTTGAATGGAATGATCGCGGAGGTTCTGTTGAGGCTCTAGGTAGAAGGATGTTCGGCGAAATTATACTTGAGGAATATCCGCTGAAGAATCCGGATAAGCATAAAATTGCGTCCGCAATTTTATTTGGGATAAGAAAAGGTGGTCTGAGTATTTTGGAATGGAAGGACGAGGCGGAAAACCTCAGGGGGAGGATAGGTCTGGTATCCAGGATTGACAAGAAAAATAATTGGCCCGACATGTCGGATGCCGCGCTTCTTGAAAATCTGGAAGAATGGCTACTGCCGTTCCTTGGAGGAATAAGGCGAGTCTCGGATTTCGGAAAAATCAACTTGTCCGAAGCCCTTAAATCCATGCTCGACTGGAAGCAGAAGGACCTGTTGGAAAAGCTTGCGCCGACGCATCTCAAGGTGCCAAGCGGATCGATGAACCGTCTTAATTATAGGGAAGGGGAAACGCCTGTCCTGTCCGTGAGGGTTCAGGAGCTTTTCGGTGCAAGGGAGCATCCATGCGTAGGAGGCGGGAAAATCCCCGTGCTGATAAAAATACTGTCCCCGTCGATGCGTCCCGTGCAGACCACGTCGGACCTTCCGGGCTTCTGGTCGAGTTCGTACCAACTTGTGAAGAAGGATCTCAAAGGGCGTTACCCGAAGCATTTCTGGCCGGAGAACCCGATGGAAGTGGCTCCGACTCGGGGTTTGAAACCTAGGAATTGAATTAGGAAATTTATGTCGCCGACCTGCGGTGGCTTGTATCTTTTTCCATTTGATTTCCCAGAGCTGACGCTCTGGGCTAAAAATATGCCACCCTCTGCGAGGGCTTAAGATAAAATTCCATTTTATGAAGTTGCATTCGAGAGCCTCCTAAGGATGGCGGCGACATGCAAGGTTCTATTGCTTCTTCCTGTAAACCTTTACATAGTCGACTTGGAAATAGTCGGGATATAAGGCTTTTTCAGGATTTCCCGCCCAATTGTCGCCGATGGCCCATTTCTCGGTGGACAGTTCAGCTGTCACTTTTACGTATGCGGGAACTTTTGAGACACCGCCTGCATTGCTGCGCCAGCTTTCCTTGCCGTCAATGAAGAAGATGTATTCCTTCTCGTTCCATTCGAGGGAGTATACGTGGTAGCCTTCATCAATCCCGGGAACTATAACCTTGTTGCCCTTGGATTTGTGCTCCTTGCCATAGCCGTCCCAGTGCAATGCATGATTGATCTTTGTCGACTTGCCAAATCCTTCGAAGATGTCGATTTCGGTGCCGTCCTCCCCTTCATTTCCGACCTTTCCGACGCTTTGTGACATCAGCCAGAAGGCTACCCACCAGCCGGTCTGCGCTGGAAGCTTGCACTTGATCTCGAATTTACCGAACTTCTGTTCGAATTTCCCTTTGGACCTGATGGCGCCGGTGGAATAGTCGAACGGATCCTTGTCGCTGTTTCCGTTGTCGATTTTCCTGCATCGCAGCACCAGTTCGCCCTTGCCGTCGAGATATGCGTCCTCCTTCAGCCACCAGCCGTCGGGTCCGTCAGGATTCTGTTTCCTGTTATACTGCATGACCTCCCATTTTGAGGAGTCGATCTTGTCGCCGCTGAAATCATCGCTCCAGACGAGTTCCCAGCCATCATCCTGTGGGATATTGGCACTTCCGGGAGTCTGGATGCTTGAGCAGCCGGAAAGGACAAAAAGGACACTAAGGACAAGAATGGTACGGAATATATTCATGGGAAATTCCTTTTATAAATATTTCAGTTTTTGAAATATTTAGCGGCATCCTTTTCGGAATTGATCTCGCCAATGCCGTCCTTGCCTTCCCATTCCTCGTCATGGATGATTTCTTCTCCAGGGGCAAGTATATAGAGCGGGCTGAGGGTTTCAATTTCAAGCATGAAATCGCATGTGTATGTCTCGATGCTGCAGCCGTTGTCCGGATACTCGGCGTCGGCAAGGTGAGTGAATCTCTTGACAAGCGCGCATCCTTTGTTTGCATAAGCCATCCACCCGTCCTCGCAGTTCAAGCCGATCTTGCTTGGATATTTATGGTCTTTCTGCTGGCGGAGGAGTATGTACTTGTCGCCGAATGTCAGACGTCCGTCAGCCATGTTCGTGTAGGGCCAGACTGTAAGGTAGCGGTTTGGAAGGAGGGCATCCTTGTCGCCCTGGGGGACCGGAATGACCGCAACTCCGCCGGCATCCATCACCGTGAGGGCCCATGCAGCTATCTCGACTTCCCATGGATTCTCATTCCTTATGGTGTGCCTGATGCGGAATTTATTGTTTCCAAGCGGTTTGATGGCGAAGCTCTTGTAGATGCCTGTTGATTTTTCAACTCCGCCGGTGAATACGAGCCCGTCCTTTGTCTCCTTTGCTTCGACAGGTGAGTTGTCAGGGGCATAGCTTCTAGGTTTCGCTTCAGGGGCGTGCCAGAGGCGGTGTCCGCCGTATATCTTCCAGTCCCTGCCGCCTTTTTTTCCAGCCATGGCGGGAACTACGCACATCATGTTCTCTCCCTTGCCGACGAATGCTCCGATTATCCTTGGTCCCACTTCGGTTGTCACGACGATGCGGAACTTTCCGCTCTGGAGTTCGACGCAGTTCTTCCAGCCCTGGAATTCGATCTTCTTCATTTTATGACCTTTCTATTATGATAAAATTATCAATAAAAATTTATTCCTCTGTGTTTCCATCTTCTTCTTCCCCTTCTTCTTTCCTACCTGGATAAATTGCCACAACACATTCGCCTTTCCAGTTGCGGCCCGAAGTTTTCTGCACAAGTTCCTCGGCGGTTCCGCGGAGGACTTCCTCGTGGAGCTTCGTGGCCTCCCTTATGACTGCGACTTTCGCATCCTTCCCGATCACATCGGCTATCTCATTGAGAAGCTTCTCCATCCTGTAGGGGGATTCGAAAATGAAGACGGTCTTGTTTTCAGCGGCTATCTCGAGGAGCGCCTTGTGCCTTCTGCCCTGCTTGACCGGCAGAAATCCGTGGAAACTGAACTTTTCTACAGGCAGTCCCGATGCCGCTACCGCAAAGGTCAGAGCTGAAACACCTGGGATGATTTGAGGTTCGATGCCGCTCTTCAACGCCTCCCGCACCAGTAGGAATCCGGGATCGGATATGCAGGGAGTGCCGGCATCGGAGACGAATGCGATCTTCTGGCCGGCAAGTGCCGACTCTATGAGCGAGAGGACGGTCCTGTGTTCATTGTAGACATGGCAGCTTACAAGCCTTTTATGCAGATTGTGGACTGCGAGAAGTTTTGATGACCTCCTTGTATCCTCCGCAGCGACAATGTCGGCCTGGGCGAGGGCTTCAACAGCCCTTGGAGTGATGTCCTTCATGTTTCCTATGGGGGTGGATATGATGGAAATGGATCCTGACGGGCTGTTAGGGGTATCGTTCATAAGTAAATTTTTTCCATGAAAAAATTTTATTTTGAAAAAAGTGACATACCTTATAACACATGGACAAGCAAAACAAATTGGATGCTGATGAATCTTCGATGCGTCTCGACAGCTTTCTTGGAAAGGCTGGCGTGGCGTCTCGCCGTAGTTCCGCGGACATAATAAGGTCGGGCAGGGTACATGTGAACGGAAGCAAAGTCACTGAACCTGGTTTCAGGATCGCAGATACTGACAAGGTGCAGGTTGATTCGAAGGAAGTTTCGCTGCAGAAGAAATATTATGTGATGTTGAACAAACCCGTAGGATATTATTCAACAGCCTCGGATCCGCATGCGGACAAGCTTGTAATCGACCTGGTTGATATTCCCGGTGTCAGACTGTATACGGCAGGCAGGCTTGACAGGGACAGCGAAGGGCTGATAATTCTGACCAATGACGGTGATTATGCCGCAAAACTCACCCATCCCAAGCATGGAATCCTGAAAAGATATGAAGTCACCACCGACAGACCTCTGTCCAGTGCAGCCATTCAGGAAATGAAACAGGGGATAATCAGTGAAGGTGAGAGCATAAGGGCCAAGGACGTGAAGCTCCTGAGAGGACTTGACTATATATTCATCATGGGAGAGGGGAAGAAGCGGGAAGTCAGACGCCTGGTGCACAATTCAGGGGCAAACATAAACCGCCTAAAGCGTGTAGCCGTAGGCGGTTTGAATATTGGCCCGCTGCCTTCAGGCAAATGGCGCTTCCTTGATGAAAACGACATCAAATTGAGCCTCAGGCAGTCCTGATAAATTATTTCTTTGCCAGGTAATCGGCTTTCTTCTGTTCAAGAAGGAGTCCGACCTGGTCCTCGTCGATCGGATAATAGCCTTTTTCCTTGATGGATGCAAGGAGTCCAAGCCATCCCTCATGATCCCACTGGCCCTTGTTTCTCTTTACAAAGTTGGCAAGGATTCCGGTCTTCGCGAGCTTTTTGAGATTGTCTTCTTTCTGTCCCATTTTATATTCTCCCCATTTTAATGTTTTAGCCTCAAATATGACGCGCTTAAATCTAGCCGGATATTGGTATTTTTCAAGCTTGGAAAATGAAAAATATTGATAGCAGTAAAATCAGCAAGGCTTTACGTCTTGTGCTTTGATTCAAGCCATCTTTCCGCGTCAATAGCAGCTTTGCAGCCCATTCCGGCAGCTGTAACGGCCTGGCGATAAACATGATCAGCGCAATCGCCTGCGGCAAAGACGCCCTCGATGCTTGTATAGCTGCTTTGGCCTTTCAATGATATGTAGCCAACCTCGTCCATGTCGAGAAGTCCTTTGAATATCTCTGTGTTGGGTTTATGTCCCAGTGCGGCAAAATAACCTTTGCATTCTATGTTTTTCTTCACGCCGTTCTTGAGATTCCTTAAGATGACCCCTTCAACTTCATTCTGGCCTGTGATTTCCTCTACAACGCTGTCCCATTCAAAAGAGATCTTCGGGTTATGCAATGCGCGGTCGGCCATTATTTTTGAAGCCCTCAGCTGATCCCGCCTGTGAACCACTGTGACCTTGGATGCGAAACGTGTGAGGAAGATCGCCTCTTCCATTGCCGTATCGCCTCCTCCTATGACCACGACCGGGAGGTTCCTGTAAAAAGCACCGTCGCATGTGGCGCAGGCTGAAACCCCTTTCGCCATGAGCCTCTTCTCCGATTCAATGCCAAGCCATACAGGAGAAGCTCCTGTGGCTATTATGAGGGCCAGCGTCTGTATCTTGTCACCTCCGGCAAGCTGGATCTCCTGCGGCCCTTCATTTGAAAGTTTCACTGAAGTCACGGTGTCGTATAATATTCTCGTGCCGAAGCGTTCAGACTGCTTCTGGAACGCCATCATGAGGTCGAAGCCGCCCTCAGGTTCCGGAAAGCCAGGATAGTTCTCAATGTCGCTGGTCTGTGTCAGTTGGCCGCCGGGCAGTGTGCCTGCCACAAGCAGGGGATTCAAGAGCGCCCGGGCCGAATATATTCCTGCAGTAAATCCTGCCGGACCGCTTCCGATGATAGTCAAGTTGTCCATATGTTGGCATTCAATCGTGTTTAAGATGTTTAACAGTTGACTCCCTAATAAGACCAGAAAATGTAAAATAATGCAAGCGTCCTACAATGCAAACTCCTGTTTTATCTCCGGGAGAAAAATCCTCCCCGGCTGTGCCGCGTTCTTATGCGCTTGATATTGATTGATTTTCGTCAGCATGGCTTTATTGTAGAAAAGTATTGGAAATGTCCGGTGATTCAGGAAAAACGATTGTGAGACAGTTATGAAAGTCAAATGCCCGTATTGCAATGAAACTTCCGCATGGAATGACAACAAGTGCCCGCTCTGCAATAAATTTGCGCTCATGCCTGGCTTCCTCAAACCAAAAACACACAGGAAGAGGAGTTATCACAGGGAACGGAAATCAAGCATCACATCTCCATGGATGCTGAACGCAGGAGTCTTTAATGTCTTCGGCACGCTCACAAAGCTTCCAAAATGGGTTTTATGGATCGGCTTCATTTCAGTCATAGGCGCGTACTTCCAGGTTTCGATGTTAAAGTACGAGCAGCCTGAAGCCATCTCGAAGGCCAAGTATAATATTTCAGTCCTGAATACCGCCCTCGATTATTTTTCCAGGGACTGCGGACGTTATCCCTCGGCGCAGGAAGGCCTCGCCGCGCTGGTGTCCGATCCCAATGTGGCCGGATGGAAGGGCCCGTACATAGAAAAGCTTAAATGGGATTCATGGAAAAGGGGATTCCGATATTCATCGGATGGAAAGACGTTCAGGCTTTTTTCTCTTGGGGCTGATGGACTTGAAGGTACCGCAGATGATATAGCGACCTCAGACAGATTCAAGGCTGCAGGCGAAGCTGAGACTGAAATAAGCGTTTCCGTCGAGGAGCTCAGGAGCCTGAAGAAAGATATGCCGAAATCCGGGAATGCAAAATAAGTTCCTCCCGGCGGATTCGTCTTTGGAAGCATCAGGAAACTGAATCAAGGTTCAGTCTACGCTTACGACCGACAGGCTTGACAGCTTCGCCTTCTGGCAGAGGTCAAGGACATCGATAAGCTTTCCGTGCGTTGAGTTCGGGGTGCAGGCGATGATCACCGTCTGGGTCGTGTCCAGAACCCCGAGCTGGCATAATGTAGTGTCAAGGTTCTCCTTTGATATTGGACGGTCGTTCAGGATGAACCTCCCGTCGCCGAGAACAGTGATCCAGATGATGTTGAGGGGCTTTGACTGGGAGACGCGCTTGTCCGGGGCAGGGCGTGAGACGTCGATCATCGCAAGGACATCTGTTGGCTTCATTGTCATGACGAAGAATGAAAGGAGCTGGAATGCCACGTCGATCATGGCGGTCAAGTTCAGTTCCCCGGCCTGCAGTGAGTTTTTTCTTCTCTTTCTTGCCATATTTTACTTGCCCTTTTCCTTCAGAACGGAAAATTTGATTTTATATATGCCCGCGTCTGTGCAGGCGTTCATCGCATTTTGGATGGCAGTATGCCTTGTATCTATATCGCCACGCACGACTATTGGAACATCTGCGCCGTATTCCGCAATGCTCTTCTTAACTATCGACCTGAGGAGATCCGCGGATATGTAGGTCCGCTGGATGGAGATATTCCCCTTCTTGTCGACATCGATCTTGATTTCGCGCGGATCCTTCTTGGTCACAGGCACGCCGTGAGGCGCAATGGCAAGATTGATGCGGTCGTCAATTGTATTCTGCATGTTTGTCGTACATACGAAAAAGATGATAAGCTGGAAAACGACGTCGATCATGGCCGTCAGGTTTCCGGACTGTAATTCTTCTTCTTTTGGAGGTCTCATAGATCCGATCCCTATAAAAAGATTTTATTTCGAGGCTCAGGCGCTTTGTTCGTCTTCAACGACAACTGCGTTACGCAGCGACTTGGTGGTGTCGAGCGTCAGGGCTTCCATCCCAAGGATGATTCCCATCGTCTTGTTCTTGAAATAATAGAAGAATATCGACGCGATAACGGAAACAGTAAGACCGACGGCCGTCGCCCAGAGACCGTGGGAGATGTTGACGGCGAGCATCGACTGCTGTGCGGCGCCTGCCTCCTGGGTACCAAGATTGAAGAACGCATAGATCATACCTTGAACCGTACCGATCAGTCCCAACATGGGTGTGACGTTGGAGATAACGCTGAGATATGAGATTCGCGAAAGGAGTGTTTCACTTTCGATGTCTGCGGCGATACCGACGGAATCCTGAACGACTTCAAATCCTTCCTGTACATTTACAAATCCAGCCTTCAAAACTCGGGAGAACGGGCTGCTGACCTTGTCACATACTTCGATGGCCTGGGCCAGATCGCCCTGGGCGATGGAGTTGTTTACTTCCTGGACAAATTCAGGAGGTGTTATTTTCTTGTTCTGGATGTTTATGTAGCAGTCAATTACAAGGGCGACGCAAGCTATTGAACAGATGAAGAGAAGTGTCCAGATCAGTCCGCCGAACCATCCTGAATTCAAGATGATGTTGGAGAAGCTCATTGACGAATGTCCGCCACCCTTCTTCTCTTCCTTGGGTGCATCTGCCGCCGGTGCCGCTGCTGGTGCCGCCGCCGGCGCCGCTGCCGGCGCTGCTGCTGGTGCCGCCGCCTGTGCAAATGAGTTTATGCACAGAACTGATGTAAGAACTCCGGCTATCAATCCGAACAACAACAAAGATCTTTTCATTATATCCTCTCCTTGATAAGAATTTATTTTAATTTTTAAATTTAATCCACAAGCTGTGGGACACGTTCCATCAGACTGTCATGAAGCCTGGCTCTACGCAGTTAAGATTTTCTCTCTTAACATAACAAATGAGTCCTATATTATCCCTGTTGCATTATCAATGCAAATATAATAATAATCAAAATCAGTTTTTTTTTATCAGCAGGAATTTATTTCAGTTCTTTTAAGTACTGGCTGTCGGGATAATCCTTCTTCAGGATGTCGGAAAATCTCGATGCCCTGTTGTCGTTCAGCTCCTTCAGGAGGTTGGCAACCTGGCATAGCGCCCTCGGTCTTTCCTTGTTCTGCTGCGCGAATATGAGGGCCGGTATCATGTACTTCAATACGGCATCCTTCTTCTTCCCCTGTTTTACAAGGATGTCGCCCCTTGCGTTGAAGCTGAATGCGGCTAGGTTGTCATCTTCCGAGTTGCCAAGATCCGAGAGCACTTTCAGCGCGTCGTCGAACTTGTTCGTGTCGATCATGATGGTGGCCTGGAGCTTCTTGCCGTCGAAGAGATCCGGAAGCTTCCTGGGATCGGCGCACTGGTAGCTGTCAAGCATCTTGAGTCTTGCAAGCGCATCATCCTTCTTGCCAAGCTTGTCAAGGCATGAGGCCTCCTTGTAGACGCAGTAGACGTCGTATCCGACATGCCTGTAGAGATTGTAGAGGTTCTTGTAGTCGGCCATTGCCTCCGCGTATTTCTGGTCGGCGAACTTCTTGTCGGCCGCTGCAAGATCATCGGGCATCTTTGCAAGCCTGGCAAATTTGTAGTCGGTCGCCTTGACCTTCACGGTGAACTTCTCCTGCTTGAGGGTTATGTCGCCGTTTGCGTCGGAGCTTATATATTCCCCCTTCGCCGGCTGGCCTTCCTTCTTCTCGATGGTGACCTCTATGGCTGAAAGCGTGAGGGCG
>MHBI01000007.1 GCA_001804815.1 Lentisphaerae bacterium GWF2_50_93 | reverse complement strand
GGCCGAGGAAGTGCTGAGCGTATTCCACGGCGATCCGAACGTCATCACCTGGACGCCATACACCATAGGACGCAGCTTCATAACCGAGCACCGCCGCTTCGCTCAGGCGTATCTGGCCCTGCCGTCCGCAAAGGGCACGGTCGTTAAAAACGACAATGCAGATGTGAAAGTCAGGACTTATCCATCGAGGAACGGAACATATGTCGGTGTCGTATACAAGGGATACAGGCCTGCGAAGATCGCAGTTTCCATTCCTGGCGCATGGAAGGGATCCGAGACTGTTACGGATCTTGTGACAGGCAAGCCAGTGAATGCGCTGGTGAAGGACGGCAGCCTGGTGTTTAACGTCGACGCCGGTCCGATGGAGCTGGACAGCTATATAGTTAAATGAGGTAATTTCAAAATTCAAGAATCGGTCATGGCAAGCATGACCCTCCATCCCGAGTGCGAAGCGCCTCGGGATAAAAATAGAGGGACGCTGTTTTGCCTTCGGCAAGCGTCGCTTCGCTTGGCTGGGCCGCGTCCGTAGTTTTGAAATCACCTCAAATAGATTTAAAATGGAAAAAGTATGTCGGGATTAATCCCGACAAATCGGCGGGTTGAAACCCGCCATACTCTTTGAAGTAAAGATTGGACTGCGAATTATCATTAGGAGTTGGAAATATGAAAAGGGTGATTGCCATGGCCGGAATTCTTATTTTCATCTCCGCCTTCAAGGCGGGGGATGAAAATATCAGTCTAGGTGAGTTCGAGAAGGACATTGACGGATGGGAATATAACGGCGGCTGGGAGTTCAAGGGCGCCAACGGCTCCTTGAACGCCACGGATTCAAACGCGAAGTCAGGAAAGAAATGCGCGGTGCTGAAGGGTGATTTCACGGATGGCGGGTCGTATGTGGCGATGGTGAAGAAGCTGATATTCGATCCTGAGAAGATAAGCATCTGGGTGAAGGCGCCAAATCAGAAGGCGCTGACAGTCAGGATAACTGATTCCAGCGGGCAGACTTTCCAGACCAAGCTTGACCTGAAGGCGACTGACGAGTGGCAGGAGGTCGTGCTCGAGGATTTCGAGAAGATCCCGAAGCCATGGGGCGGAGCGAAAGACGGCAAATGGCATCCGCCGGCCAACCAGCTCTGGATCATGCTCAGCGCCGCACACAACATGAGGAACAGGAAGACGGATGACACGATATATGTGGATAAAGTCAGCTATGTGAAGAGAATCGAAAAGAAATAAGGAATGATAATGGATAAGCTGAAGATGGCAAAGGGGCTCGGGGTCTGCACCCATTTTGAAACTCGGGAGAAGGGGTGGAAAGTCGAAAAACTTCTTCCCATGGTAAAGAAACTCGGTGCCGTCGCGGTCCGCTCCGAGATCCACTGGGAGAAGGTGGAGACGAGAAAAGGGCAGTATAAGATTCCGAAGGTGTATCAGGACTGGGTTGACAGGTTTTCTGATGCCGGACTCGGGATCATCCTCATCCTCGACTACGGGAACCCGCTCTACAGGAATCCACTTGATCCGGCAGGATTTGCGAAATACGCAGGATACATGGCCAGGAAGCTGAAGGGCAGGAACATTGTGGCGTATGAGATCTGGAACGAGCCGACCAATTTCTTTTTCTACAGGCAGTATGGCGGCAACTGGAGCGGACAGGAACCCTCGCTCTGGCGCGAGAAGTTCTGCGAGCTGCTGGGGATCTCGGCTGACGCTATACGGGAAGCAGATCCGGACGCCGAGATAATCACAAATACCGGGGAACCGCAGTTCTTCCATATGGCCAACCATCATCCTGAGGCCTTCAGGAATGTCGACGGCGTGAGCCATCATCCGTACAATGTCAGGTTTCCGCCGGAGACAGTTCCGTTCGGCGGCGGTCATATAGGCGCGCAGGACGGTGTTGCATGCGCCGACGAGGAGCACAGCTATATTTCGCTTTTCCGGATGACGCAGAAGCATTCGTTCCTTACATTGAAGAAGGAGCTTGGGATGTATGCGACAGAATTCGGTTTCAGCACCTACAACCACAACTTCAAGCCGGGCTGGTTCTGCGGATACACTGAGACAGCTCAGGCCTCGTATCTTTGCAGAGCGATCATACTGTCGTTTGCGGCTGGCGTGAAGACGCCATGCATCTATGACTTCATGAACGACGGCGCCGACATCGAGGACGCGGAAAGCAATTTCGGAATCATAAGGAATGAGAAGGAGGCATACAGGCCGAAACCGGCATTCCATGCGCTGAAGAACCTGATCCATGCGCTTGGGACTGACTGGACATATCTTGCCGACGCTCCGGCGGAGCTTTCAGTGCAGGTAAACGGCCTTCCGACCACGCTCTACTGGCAGAAGCAGGCGGAGGAGCATTTCCTGCGGATTACAAAACCGCAGGCGTTTTGGTTCAGGAGAAAAGATGAATACCTGTGCTTTGTCTGGAAGGGCGGAAGAATGAACGGCGAATATAATGCACCTGTCGGCAAGATCATATGGGAGCATGCACCAGCCAATCTCAAGGCGGTCTCCGTTGAGGATATTGTGACAGGCGAAAAGCTGCCGCTGAGGCTCGAGGAACCGAAACGGAACGGGCAGTACGGCATGAGGAAGATTGTCAAAGATGTCCCGGTCGGCGACAACCCCGTGCTGGTAAGATGGCGGGAGAGTTAAAATAAATTATCACAATAAATTCTCATAGGAAGGGGCAGGGTTATGAAAAAGGATTCGAGTCACATCAAACAGATCAAGGTTATTTCAAACACGCACTGGGACCGCGAGTTCCGCTGGTCGTTCGAGAAGACGCGGCGGCGCCTGCTCGACATGATGGACATCACGCTGGACATTTTAAAGAAATATCCGAAGTTCCATTCATTCACGCTCGACGGCCACTCAATACTTCTCGATGACTATCTCGAGATGAGGCCGGAGAAGAGGTCGTTGGTTGAAAAATATGTGAAGCAGGGCAGGCTTGTAGCAGGTCCATGGTATACGCTTGCCGAGGAATTCAGCATCTCGCACGAGGCCCTTGCCCGGAATTTCCTGTGGGGCAGGAAGACCGTCGAGAAATACGGAGGGAAGAGCGGTACCGTGGCATATACTCCTTCGTCCTGGGGGCAGACCGGACAGCTTCCGCAGATCCTTAACGGGTTCGGAATCGACAAGATGATGTTCTACCGCGGGATCTCGCACCATGAGTCAGATGCCGAATATATCTGGGACTCCCCGGACGGCAGCAGGGTGCTCGCGACCCGCTTTGCGATCTACGCAAGATATAACTGGTACTACCAGGTGCACCGTCCGGTGACGCGTGGCCGCGTCTTTGAAAAGGATTTCACCTGGGCGCAGTGGGATGATATGCCGATCCGCTTCGTCGACGGGCTCAGCGACACGGATGCGCACTTCAACCTGTTGTCGCCGCAGACGCCGTACGATAAGGCCTGCCTGCAAAAGGCCATCGAGGACATGGTCGAACGCGAAGGCAGCCATTTCACGACGGAGATTTTCCTGGCGATGAACGGACACGATATTTCCGTTCCGTACCCCCTTGAATCCAAGGTGATCGAGGATGCGAAGAAGATTTTCGATGGTAAGTATTCCATAGAGCATACCGATCTTGAATCATATTGGAAGTCCCTTGCAAAGCTTCTCGACTACGACAAACTGAAAGTGCTCGAGGGCGAAAGACGCGCCGCCTTGAAACAGGGAATGTGGACCTATCTCTTCCCGTCGACGATAAGCGCACGTGTCTATCTGAAGCAGCAGGACTTTGCAGCTTCGAACAATCTCGTGTATCTCGCGGAACCTCTGGCGTCGATGAGTTTGATTGCCGGAGCGGATTATCCGACAAGCTATCTTGACCGCGCCTGGCAGTACCTGCTTTCCAACCATACGCATGATGCGAACGGCGGCTGCGCTCCTGATGCGGTATGCGCCGATATGGAATACAGATACAGGAAAACTGCGGATATCGCAGATATCGTCACGGAAGATGCCATTGGACACATTGCGCAGAATCTTTCGCCAAAGGATCTGCCTGCCGACGTGATGCAGCTTGTCGTCTTCAACACGCTGCCGTTCGAGCGCGACGTTACAATGGCCCTGGATCTCGAAGTCCCTTCAACCACTAAATCCAAGTTCATAAAACTGGAAAGCCAGGACGGACAGAAGGCGCAGGTCCAGCCGATATTCAGCGAAAAGTCCAGCGTATTCGTCGACAATGTCTGGGAAGTTCCGTCGATTCTCGCGTCAAACAGGATCAATGTCCATGCCTCCTTCAAGAAGGTTCCCGCCATGGGCTACAGGACTTACCTGATCAAGCACGAAGATGAAGTCCCGCAGAATCCCGCTACGCTTGTCAGCGGACCCGATACGATGGAGAACGAACTCATAAAGGTGAAGGTCAATGTCAACGGGACGGTTGACATCACCAACAGGAAGTCCGGGAAGATATTCAGCGGACTTAACTATCTGACCGACCAGGGCGAGTGCGGAAATGCATGGATGCACAGGGCGCCGCGGTATGACAGGATCTACAACAGTCAATCCGTAAGCGCATCTGTATCTGTCGTTGAGAGCGGTCCGCTCGTCTCAAGAATCTCCGCTGAATTTGAATTTCCTGTTCCTGCAGATTATGCCGACGGGAAATCGAGAAGCACGGTAATGAAGGACATTCCTGTGAAGGTCGAATACATTCTCAGGAAGGATTCCTCCAGGCTTGATATCAGGCTTGAGCTGGATAATGTCGCGAAGGACCACTGGCTCAGGGCTTCGTTCCCGACAGGACTGGATACCGACAGGACCTGGGCGGACAGCCATTTCGACGTGGTGTCGCGTCAGATCGCGTTGCCGGACTCAACCGGCTGGGTGGAGCCGGCCTGGGGCGCTCATCCCCTGAGGACGTTCGTTTCAATGAACGACGGTAAGAATGGAATCGCGGTGATGCCGAAAGGCCTTTTTGAATACGAGGCGTTTGATGATAGCGAGCATACTCTTCTCATCACGCTCATCCGTTCATGCAGGATCAAGCTGGCGGTCAGCGAGGAGAAGCAGACGGAACTTCCGGACCAGGGCATACAGTGCCCCGGCGTGCAGAAGTTCGAATACGCAATAGACGTGCACAGCGGTGACTGGAAGTCGGCGAACATAATTTCAAAGGCCGCCGAATATTACACGCCTGCCAGGATTGTGATGACCGGACGTGGAAAAGGCAGGCTGGCTCTTGAAGCAAGCATGCTCTCGATGGGCAACAGGAAACTGCACGTCAGCTGCATCAAGAAAGCTGAAAAGGGCAGGGGGATAATCGTGAGGATCTTCAATCCGCTTGAGGAGAAGCAGCAGTTTTCTCTCAAGCTTGGATTCAAGGTTGCGTCGGCTGAAATATGCCGCGCGGATGAAAGCAGGATCGGAAAAGCCCATTTGATTGACGGCACGGTCAAGATGGATATTCCGAAGAAGAAGATCCTGACCTTGAGGCTATCTTGATTTGACCGATGCCAATTTCTTTTTATAAACAACAAAGGGGAGTTCTTGTCATGAGGAAAGTCTTATCGTCGCTTTCAATGCTGCTTGTCCTGTCCGGATTTGCAGCTGTTACGGAAAACAAGGATGCGGAGCTCCCGTCGCTGGATGTCCCCAGGTCTGAAACGGCTCCGCTGATCGACGGGAAGTTGGACGATCATGCCTGGCGCAATGCGGCAGTGATAAATGGCCTTCTCCCGTGCAGGGGAGGGAAATACCAGGAGAAGATCGACAAGGTGCCGACTACTGTCCGCCTGCTCTGGGACAAGGATTATCTTTACGTTTCATATGAATGCACCGATGCTGAAATCCTTGCCACCATGACAGAGCGCGACAGCAAGCTGTATATGGAGGATGTCTGCGAGGTCTTCATCGATCCCATGGGCGACGGCCGCCAGTATTTCGAGGTACAGGTCAGTCCGAACAATGTAATTTTCGACATCTGCCACATTGCGACCGGCGAACCGGAATATACCGAGACAAAAAGGTTCACTCCCGAATTCGGTAAGAAGAATCATTGGGCTTTCCCTGAATGGAACATGGAGGGCCTGCAGACGGCGACAGCCAGGACTGAGAATGGCTGGAACTGCGAGATTGCCTTTCCAGCAAAGCTCCTGATGAAAAGAAGAGGACTTGACAAGCTCGAACCCTGCGAACTTCGCGCGAATTTCATGCGCTACGACTGGCAGCCAGGAAAGAATGGCAAGCGCGAGATGATCCACATGAACTGGGCGCCTGTCCAGCATGGCTGTCCGCACATCTCGCCGGCGGCGATGGGGATTTTGAATTTGAAGTAGGACAGGCTTTCCAGCCTGTTGGATATTTTGTTGCTTGAACGGGCTGGAAAGCCCGTCCTACTACTTCTTCTCGAATTTATCGCAGTCGTCCATGGGGCCGACATTCTTCTTGTGGAGTCCGCAGCGGTTCAGGAACGGATGTGACACGAAGTGCATGCAGTCGCGGCAGAAATGCTTTTCATCCTCGCTGGATTCAATCTTAGGACCTTCCTTCTTCTTTTCAGCAAGAAGATCTTCAAGCGCGGAAAACTTCTTGGTGGTGTCGACGGTCTTTGTCTTTTCGCCATCGAGGTCTGCGATCTTCGCAGAACAGCAGGAGCACGCCAGTATGTCGCCAAGCTTGGTCCATCCATCCATGAGGGTCTTCTTGACCAGGAAACATTCCTTTCCGCAATGCGAGCATTTCGTCTGCTGTCCGGGTTTCATGATAAAATTATCTCCAAATGAAAATTTCCGATAATTTTATAATTTATTTAATTCATTAAGGAAAGCCAATGGGGATAGGATTTTAATGTTCAGATATTTCCCTATGTTCAAAAGGTGCTTGTCTCCAGATACAATGTATTCGGCTTCAAGCGCGACAGCGCATTCGATGAATTTATTGTCATCCGGATCGTCGGCGACCAGCGTGACAGTTTCCGTTTCGGAAGTGAAGAGGGTGTTTCCTCCTTTTGAGAATAGTGAAAGGAGCTCCTTGATCTCCATCTTGTCCTGTAGGCCAAGCCGAAGCAGCACTTCCACATATTCCTCGACAATTGCCTGGGAGAGGCATAGCTGGAGCCTGTCCTGTTTCCATAGGTCTATTATCTTGCGTGGATTTCCGCCGAAGAATGATGATATGAAGACATTGGTGTCCACGACTGCCCTGATCAACGGTCTGCCCTTACCTCTCGGATAGCCTTGGAGATTTTACCTGGAGTGGCGCCATGCTTCTTCAAATCCATGGATATGCTGTTCCAAAGGGTGTCGACACATGCGCCGATGTCGCGCTTCTTTACATAATCGGCAAGGAGTTCCCTTATGACAATGCTTGAATTCTTACCTTCGGCCCTGGCCAGATATTCAACCTTGCTCTTCATGGAATCGTCTATCCTGACAATCAAATTCTTGTTCATTGCTTCACCATGTATTAGTTGTATATACAGTAATGCAATGAGATGATATGTCAAGTTATAAGGTGGGTAATCAATTTTTTCCATGTAGATGGGAAAAAGATTAGAAATACAGGTCGCGTTCGCCGGCGTTCTTGATGTTGTTCAGGCGTTCGACTAGTTTCTTCTTCTGCGGGCCTTCGCTTATTTTGCTCAGCTCGGAGGCTATCAGCTTCTCTCCGGTCTTTCTGGTTTCCGCGCCGGCATAGTCCAGGAGGTATTCCTCGAGCGTGAGCAGCGCGTTGGGCGTGCAGAACTTCTCTATGAATCCGGGGATTGCATATTCCATGAAGATCTGTCCGGTCCTGCCTGAACGGTAGCATGAGGTGCAGAAGCTTGGTACATAACCGTTGTCCATGAGGTCGCGGAGGATCTCCTCCATCGGCCTTACATCGCCGATCTGGAACTGCTCCTTGTTGAGTTCCTGGCTGCCTTTCTTTGTATATCCGGCAAGTTCGATCCTGGTTCCAGCATCGATCTGGGATACGCCGAACGACATGACTTCGCGTCTGACTTCCGCCGTCTCCCGTGCCGTAAGAATCATACCCGTGTAAGGAACTGAAAGGCGGAGGATGGCGACAAGGCGCTTGAAATTATAATCACTGACGAAATATTTTTCATCAAGCTCCACTCCATGTGCCGGACGGATCCGGGGGAAGCTTATGGTATGCGGACCCACTCCGTAGGTCTTCTGCAGGTGATGCGAATGTGTTACAAGTCCCAGGACTTCAAACTTCCAGTTGTAAAGTCCGAAAAGCGCTCCGATCCCCATGTCGTCGCAGCCGGCCTCGAAGGCGCGGCTGAGCCCGTCGAGACGCCAGAGGTAGTCGCCCTTGTGCGTCTGCGCCGGATGGACTTTCGCGTAAGTTCCATGATGATAGGTCTCCTGGAATATCTGGTAGGTGCCGATGCCGGCATCCTTCACCTTCTTATATCCTTCGTGATCCATGGGTGCGGCATTGATGTTCACCCTGCGTATTTCGCCGGGGCCTTTTCTTATTGAATAGACTGCCCTGACTGTGTCGGCCATGAAGTCCGCAGTGTAGTCAGGATGTTCTCCGAAGACAAGTATCAGACGTTTGTGACCTGCATCCTCAAGAGCCTCGATCTGTCCTATGAGTTCGTCCTGGTTGAGAGTCTTCCTCACAGTCGTCCTCAGGCTCCTGCGGAATGCGCAGTAGACGCAGTCGTTCACGCAGTAGTTGCCGATGTAAAGGGGGGCGAAAATTACGATGCGGTTTCCGTAGACATCCTTTTTAAGCTGGCGCGCGGCGTTGAATATCTCTTCGATGAGATCAGGGGATTCGGCAGAGAGGAGTACCGCAGTCTCCTCGACCGCGAGCGGCTTCTTCTCCATGCTCTTCGCAATGATCTCCCTGACCCTTGCCTTGTCTTCCTTCACGCCTGTGGCAAGGCTGTCCAGTTTCGCATCGTCTATGAAATCAACACAGTGCTTTGATAAATTTTTCATTTGAAAAATTTATTTGACCTTCGAGTGATAATGGGTATGCAGGAGCTCGTGGGACTTGTGTCCGAGCGGCTCGTGCAGGAACTCCTTATATATCTGTGTGATTGCAGGATTGTCGTGTGATTTGCGCATCGGACGGCCTTCGTCTTCCTTGTAGATGGCCTTCATCCTGGCCTTGCGGACTGCGTCTGTCGTGAGTCTGGGCTGTCCGCCGCCGCCTATGCATCCGCCGGGGCAGCACATTACTTCGATGAAATGCCAGCCGTGCTTGTTGCCTGCGGCTACGAGTTCACATGCCTTTTTTGCGTTCGAGAGGCCGTGGGCTACTGCGACTTTCGCAGTTACGCCTTCAAGGAAGCTCCATTCTGGTTTGCATCCGGTTAAGGTGACAGACGCCTCCTTGAGTCCCTTGAGGCCCTGCACCGGTTTGACGTGAAGTTTTTCCATAGGCAGCTGTTGTCCGATTACGACTTCGTATACTGTCCTGAGCGCTGCTTCCATGACACCGCCGGTATTGGCGAAGATGTCCGCGGCACCGGTCGACATGCCCATGGGCGCATCCTGTTCGCCGTCCTCGAGGTTTACAAAATCTATTCCTGCTTCGGTGATCATGTGTCCGAGTTCACGAGTCGTAAGAACATAGTCTACATCCTTGAAGCCGGAGGAATTCATCTCCTCGCGGTCGCATTCGAATTTCTTCGCCGTGCACGGCATGATTGAGACGACTATTATCTTTGAAGGATCAATTCCTTCCTTCTGTGCGAAGTAAGTTTTCGCAAGTGCTCCGAACATCTGCTGAGGTGACTTGCAGGACGAAAGATTGGGCAGGAGATTAGGATAGAAATACTCCATGTAGTTTATCCAGCCTGGCGAACAGCTTGTGAACATAGGAAGGGACACTGTCCCCTTCTCGACAAGAGCGGTCTTCAGACGCGTAAGGAGCTCGTGGCCTTCCTCTATGATAGTAAGATCGGCGGTGAAATTGGTGTCGAATACTTTCTTGAATCCCAGACGCCTGAGAGCGGTGACCATCTTGCCCGTGACGAGCGTGCCCGGCTTCAGACCGAAGCATTCGCCGAGGGCCGCACGTATTGCGGGAGCGGTCTGTACGACCACGTACTTGTCAGGATTGTCAAGCGCCTTCCAGACATCTTCGATGGAATCTTTTTCGTAGATTGCGCCGACAGGACAGACGGCGGAGCACTGTCCGCACTGCACGCAGACCGCGTCGCAGAGGTTGTCTCCTGAGCCTGCGCCGATGACGGTGTCAAAACCGCGGAGCCTTGGAGAAAGTGAGCCGACACCCTGTGTCTCCTGGCAGACGCCGATGCAGCGGCGGCAGAGTACGCATTTGTTCATGTCGCGGACGAGTGCGGGAGTGGACTTGTCGAGTGGGATCTGTTCCTTCTCATAAGGGAAGCGCACTTCGGAAATGCCCATGCTGGTCGCCAGGGCCTGGAGTTCGCATTCATTGTTCCTCTTGCATGCGTTGCAGTCCCACGGATGGTTTGCAAGCATCAGTTCCACGGAGAGCTTTCTTGCATCGCGCGCAAGTTTCGTATTCGTGCTTACAGCCATACCCTCGGTGACTTTCGTAACGCACGAAGGCTGAAGTGTCCTGGCGCCTTTTATTTCAACAAGGCACACACGGCAAGAGCCGGGGCTTGATACGCCGTCAAGATGGCACAGTGTTGGAATTTTGATTCCTACCTTTGCGGCTGCGTCTAGAACAGTTGTCCCGTCTTCAACAGAAACCGGAACATTGTTTACCGTCAGATTTATCATTTTAAAAACTCCTTGCTTATATTTTTATTCTTTTGTTGTTCAAATTCCATTTTTTACCCACCCATCCAGTCATCCGGTCATCCAACCATCCAATTCTTGACTCACACCGGCGCCAGGGTTATTAGATCTCGCTTGGTGTGCCTGACGGTCGGTTTCACTTCCTTGCTGTCGAGTCCTTTGGTGATCTCGTCTTTGAAATAGCGCATTGCCGACATGATCGGCCCGGATGGAGATTGGCCGAGTGGGCAGAACGCGGCGGATTTGAGTACCATCGATATTTCCTCCAACCCGTCGATGTCATCGCTGGTCGCCTTTTTATCCTTTAGCCTGGCCGTGATGTCCTTAAGGATTTTCAGTCCGTTCCTGCACGGATTGCAGTTTCCGCAGGATTCATGGAGGAAGAATTTCATGCAGTAGAACAGGAAATCCTTGATGTCCACGGATTCGTTGACGATCAGTATCGCACCTGACCCGAGAGTGTGTCCGACCTTCTGCATTGAATCATAGTCGAGCGGTACGTCGAGCATTTCCTGTCCGAGAATATCTCCGGCCGTTCCACCGAGCTGAGCGAAATGGAAGTTTCCGCTTTTCATCCCGCCGCCGTAGCCGTAGATGACTTCCCGGAGCGTGACGCCAGCCGGAACTTCAATGAGTCCCGGACGGTTGATGTGGCCGAGGACGGTATAGACTTTTGTCCCCGGAGTGCCGGCTGTTCCGAATTTCTTGAACCAGTCGGCGCCATTGCGGACGATTGGTGCGACATTCGCAAGGGTCTCGACATTGTTCACATTTGTCGGCTTGCCGCGGAATCCGCATTCTGCCGGGAAGGGGGGCTTGAGACGTGGAAGACCGCGTTTGCCTTCCATTGATTCTATAAGGGCGGTCTCTTCGCCGCAGACATATGCGCCAGCGCCTATTTTTATCTCAATATCAAAGTTGAACTTGCTGCTAAAGATCTTTTTTCCCAGGAATCCGTATTCCTTCGCGTCATTGATTGCCTTCTGAAGACGGTCAATCGAGAGCTTGTATTCGCCGCGGATATAGATGAAGCCCTTGGTGCCGCCGATCGCATAGGCGCAGATCGCCATGCCTTCGATGACCTTATGGGGATCACCTTCCATTATAAGGCGGTCCTTGAACGTGCCTGGCTCGCCTTCATCGGCGTTGCATATCACATATTTCTCTTTTGACTTCGGAGGAACGCAGAAGCTCCATTTGAGCCCTGTAGGAAATCCAGCTCCGCCACGGCCCCTGAGTCCGGAATCCTTGACGAGGTTTATGACATCCTCAGGCTTCATCTCTGTAACAGCCTTGCCTAGGGCGAAATAGCCGTCCCGCGCAATGTATTCCTTGATGTTCTCGGGATCTATCACGCCGCAGTTGTCGAGGACAATTCTTCCATGGCCCTGAAGCTGTCTGGAATCTGTTTCACCGGCGGCGCCTGCCGAAGGTATGACTGGCTTCTCGCCTGCAAGCAGGAATTTCTTGCACTGGCGGCCTTTTACTAAATGCTCTTCCACGATCTCTGCGACATTCGCAACAGTTATGTTCGCGTAGACGACGTCGTCGGGCTGGACGGCCACGAGCACTCCGGCATTTGTCGGACCGAATGCGGCGGTTTCGACGACCGAGATTTCTTCGCTGAGTCCGCGCCTGCCGAGTTCAGCTGAAATTGCGTTCTTGACTTCGCGTGCGCCGGCGGTGACGGTATTGGTGTCGATCGGGACAAGCACGTATGTTCTTGTTTTTGACATCTTATATGCCCTCCGGTTTCTTGACGCCGTCTTTTGCGATGGAGTCGATTATTTTTGAGACCTTGTCGGCTGTCAGGTTGCCGTAGACTTCGTCGTCAATCATCATTGCCGGAGCAACCCCGCAGGTGCCGAGGCAGCTTGATGCTTCAAGCGTGAAGGCCTTGTCAGGGGTTGTCTCTCCGATTTTGATTCCAAGTTTCTTCTGGAGTGCATCGAGTATGTTCTCGGAACCCATTATGTAGCATGGCGGACTGTCGCAGAGGCGGATGAGATGGCGGCCGCGAGGCTCCATGCTGAACATCGTATAGAAGGAAAGGGTGCCTGTGATATCGGCGGTGGTGATATCCATTATCTTTGCAAGTTCGCCGATGGCTTCACGGTGGATGGAGTTATCTCCGGATGAGTCCTGGATGTCATGCAGGATCTGCAGCAGGTTCTCCCTGTTGTTTCCGCGCTTCTCAACAATTTCAGAGACCGTCATAATCAAATTCTCCATAAATGGTTTTTAGAGTCTCGAAATGTATAAGGCAATATTAAAACTTTCAATTCTGAATCGAATAAAAGAAGAGACTAAAAAAAGTCGTCGGTGGGAAGTCGTCAGTCGTCAGTTGTCAGCTCGGGGGTTAAAAGACGATATTTCATGGGCCGGGGATTCCAGATTGATAACTTTGCACTATATAACGGTATTGCGTCTTTTGAGTAAATAAAAAGCTGTCAAATAAGCTGCTGTTGACAATTTCAAATTTCGAGCTTCTTTTTCCCACATCGCCGTTTCTCCGGTTCGCCGATGCTCCGGTTCGAATCTCGGGCACGAATGCCCGGGCTACTTCTTGAAATCATCCTTTACTTCCTGGCGGAATTTTGCATCGGTGAAGAAGCGGTAGCCTATCTGGGCGAGTGCTTTTGAGGCGTCGAGCATGGCTCCAAGCGCGTACTGGCTTTTGGCGGCATCTGCGAATTTCGCAGAATGGAGGGGGATGTTCTCCTTCGGGGAGATTCCAAAATAGACATGGGTGCCGGGGACGACCTGAGAGACATCGCCAAAGTCGCTTGAAGCCCTTCCGCTTTTTTCGGAAGCGCCAGGCTCCATGCCGAGTTCCTTTGCGGCGCTGAAGTATTCATCGTTGAGCGGCTTGTTCACCTTGCCGGACTTATAGCCTTCTTCGCCGTCCTTGATTTCGCAGGTGGTTCCGGTCATGAGGGCGGCACCCTGTGCAATGTCCCTGAACCTTTTTTCCATCTCCTCAAGGATCGTCTGGTTTTCCGACCTGAGATAGAAGCTGCAGGATGCGTGGTCCGGAATTATGTTTGGAGCGGCGCCGCCTGATTTTACAATTCCGTGGATCCGGCTGCTTTCCGGAAGATGCTGGCGCCAGGCGTTTATCCCCTGGAAGAAAAGCATCACGGCATCAAGCGCGTTCCTGCCTTTTTCAGGTGCGGTCGCCGCGTGGGAGGCCCTGCCTTTGAATGAGACGTCGAAGCGAATGATTGAAAGGAATCCGCGCCAGATGCGAGTGCGTGACGACGGATGCGCCATGATTGCGGCATCAATGTTGGTGAACGCCTTTCTCCTGACAAGATACACCTTTCCGCCTTTTCCTTCCTCGGCCGGAGTTCCCATGACGATGACAGTGCCCGGAATTTTCTCTTTCTGAAGAGTGTCGGCGAGGGCCTTGCCTGCGCCGATGGCGGCGGAGCAGATGAGATTGTGTCCGCATGCGTGCCCCATTTCGGGCAGGGCGTCGTATTCGGCAAGGAAGCAGAATGTCGGCTTGCCTTTTCCAGATTTTGCGAAATACGCAGTTTCGAGCTGGGCGTATGGCATTTGTACGTCAAAGCCCATCTTCGTCAGAAGATCGACCTGCCATTTGCAGGCTTTGAGTTCCTGCATGCCGAGTTCCGGATTGCAATGGATGTCCAGTGCGAGTTTCTTCAGGCTGGCGGCATATTTGTCTAAGGTATCTGATATATGAGAGTTAATGATATTTCCTCCATGATTCGCGATGAACTGATGTTGAAAGATTGATGGGACATACTATATTTCCCGCCAACTTAAAATCAACTGTGGAGGAAATATATATGTACAACCCCGAAGCCTATGATGCCGTATCAGCGAGGAGCAGCAGCAGCATTGAGGTCAACACATTCATCGCGAAGGTCTATGCATGGATGACGTTTGCGCTGATTGTCACCGCGCTTGTCGCGATGTATATCGCGTTCAATCCCAAGCTGGTGAAGCTCATAATCCTTACCAAGCCCATGTTCTGGGGTATCATCATCGCCGAACTTGGACTTGTGTTCATCCTTTCAGCATTCATAAACAGGATGTCGGCAGCTACTGCTACCGCGATGTTCGTCGCATATTCCGCGTTGAACGGTCTGACCCTTTCAATAGTATTCCTGGCATATACCGCCACATCCATCACATCCACGTTCTTCATTACCGCTGGAACCTTCGGGGCAATGAGCGCATATGGTTATTTCACGAAGCGCGATCTCACATCCATCGGCAACCTCTGCTTCATGGCCCTCATTGGCCTTATTATCGCAATGGTCGTGAATATCTTCCTGGCAAGCACTATGATGAACCTGATAATTTCCTGTGTCGGTGTCCTGGTATTCGTAGGACTCACCGCTTATGACACACAGAAGATCAAGGCGCTCGGTGCAACGGTCGATGAGGCTTCCGAAGCAGGCCGCAAAGGAGCGATCATGGGCGCACTCGCCCTCTATCTGGATTTCATAAACCTTTTCCTCATGCTCCTGAACCTCCTGGGAGACAGGAAATAAATTCCGAAACGGAATTTATAAATGAAGATATTTCTTCTAATAATATTTATCCTTCTATCAGCGGGTATGCTTCCGGCTGAGTCCCCGGTGCCGGGTTATATAAATTCGCAGAATTCATATGATATAAAAACTTTCAAGACTGTCTGGCATGATGATGCAAGAGACCGGGATGTGCCGGTCAAGATATATTTTCCCGCCGTGGCGGGCAAATATCCAGTGATAATTTTCTCGCACGGGCTTGGCGGCACCTGCGACGGCTACGAGTACATCGGCACACACTGGGCGAAGAATGGCTATGTGTCGGTACATATACAGCACAAGGGCAGCGATGACGGTGTCTGGCGCGGCAAGGCGAACCCCATGCAGGAGATGAAGAAGGCGACAATGGATCTGGAAAGCGTCCTCAACCGTCCGAAGGACGTGACCTTTGCAATCGACCAGATGGACAAACTCAGCAAGGATGACAAGTCGGAGTTGAAGGGCAAGTGCGATCTGGACAAGGTCGGAGTGGCGGGACATTCATTTGGAGCATATACGGCGCTTGCAAGTTCCGGCAGGAAACTTGTGGGTCCACTTGGTGCCAGTATGAATCTTTCTGACCCTCGCATAAAGGCATGCATTGCCATGAGTGCTCCGGCAAAAGAAAAGGAGAAGCAGAATAATTCCTATTCCGGCTACAAGGTTCCCTGCATGCACATGACCGGCACCCTTGATGACAGTCCGGTAGCCGACACCAAGGCGGCAGACCGGAGGATTCCCTTTGATAGTATTGACAAGGGCGATCAATACCTTATTACCTTCAAAGACGGCGACCACATGATTTTCTCGGGAAGGGGACAGAAGATGGGAGAACGGGCCGCAGGCGATAAAGTTTTTCAGGCGTTGATCATGCAGTCAGCGACTCAATTCTTGGATGGCTACCTCAAGGATAAAATCGAAGCGAAGAAATGGCTGACGGATGGTGGTTTGGAAAAAGCCATGGGTGAGAAGGCCGCTGTGGAAAAGAAAATCACGAAATAAAAAATTATTTCAATGTAAGACAGTAGATATTTAATCTGGTTCATGATATAATCTGCCAAAACTAATAAATATGGGAAAATGAAGATGTATAGGCAGATTATATTATTTATTCTTTCAGGATTACTGATTTCAACGGTATTTGCGGAGGGTGACGAACCTAAGGAGCTGATACGCGCCAGGGATTCATACCAGTCGCAACTCAAAACTGCGGCTCAGACTTGCAAGCAGAAGTTCGAGGGCATTGATAAACTTCCTACGCCTGAGGAAAAGACCAAGGAGCTGAACAGGCTCAAGACCAGCTACCAGCAACAGCTCGAATTCATCGCAAAATCCTATCTCTCGAAGCTTGACAGCATGAGGAAGATGCCGTCCTTCAATAAGAACCAGGTCTACGCAATCAAGGATGAGATATCCAACTTCCAGAAACCTGATGCGTCAGTACCGCCGGGAGCACCGTCTGGGAAGACTGCCGATGGCAAGGCCGGAAAGCCAGCAGATGCCGCGAAGGATGTGGCAAAGGCTGATAAGGATGATGAAGGAGACGATGTAGCCGATTTCAAGGCTCCGGATGGTACCGCCTCCGATGAGGATGTAGCCAAAGTTCAAGCTGCATCACTAGAGGATGCAAAGGCCAGGAACCAGGAGGAGATAAGGAAGCTCAGCTTAAGCGATCTCAAGGCCGACTGGATCAAGGAGCGCCGCGAATTCGCGGAAAAGAGGCCGCGCCCGGAGAATTATGTCTTCACGCAGGCACTCTTCAACTCTTATGCCGCCACCATTCCCGAGGACAAGAGGGAGCTTGAGGAGAAACGCTTCAAGCAGGTCAGCGGAATCAAGGACTACATGTCCAGGCTCATGGAGAGGAACACGTATCCCAGGCCGATAACCCTCAAGAATGGCGGCAGGGCCACCGGAATCATGGTCAACCCCAACTTCATAGCGGTCAAGACCGGCGGCAAGAAATATAAAAGACTTGGATGGGATGCTCTTCCCGTCAATGAATCCGCCAGCATCCTCGAATATTTCGCCACCATGAGGCTCAAGATAAGTGCAGCCCCGAATATTTCGAAGGAACAGCTGAGACGTGAAGCCGCTGAAGATTTCCTCCGCATTGGAATGCTCTGCGACTGGTACGAGGAATATGAGGACGCTGTCAAATACGCCAAGAAGGCCGTGGAAGCCGATCCGAAGATAGAGGACATCGTCAAGAAGTACATGATGCAGTAAAATTCCGCCGGACGGCTGAATTTTACAAATAACGCAAAGTCATTTTCCACTTGAATTCTGGAAGAACTGCAATATATTCCCGTCAGTAGACCAACTTGACCAACTTAAGTTTTGGGAGGCCATATGATTACAGTAAACACATACGAAGCCAAGACAAGGCTATCCGAACTTCTTCACATTGTAAATGAGAAGAAGGAAATAGTGAGAATCTGCAGGAAGGGAAAAGCCATGGCGGAACTCGTGTTTCCTGGAAGGGGCAATGCCAGGAACAATCCGTTCAAGAGGCATCCTAAGCTCATGGGGGTCAAAATAAAATGTGATCTTACCAGGCCGGCAATTGATGAAAACGATCTCCCTGAACATATGAAATGAAGGTTCCTCCGATGCTTCTACTGGATACATGTGCCCTGATATGGCTAGTCGAGGATCTGGACTCTCTGGGCAGTTCTGCAAAAAGTTCAATTGCCGGGAATCCGGACAGCCTGCATATATCCGCGATTTCAGCATTGGAAATATCCTTGCTGGCCGCAAAGAAGAGAATAATATTGCCGATGGAGCCATTCAAATGGTATTCGGAAGCCATAAAACTGCATGGGATAACTGAGCTGCCGGTTACAGGGGAAATTGCAGCCTTATCCGGAAAGCTGCCCGTGATCCACAAGGATCCATGCGACAGGATCATAATCGCCACGGCCATCCTGAAGAGGATGAAAGTCCTGACCGCCGATGATGTCTTCAGGAAATATGATGCTGTCAAGGTAGTATGGTCTTAAAAGACGATCAATGGGGCTGGCATGAAGCGATTAATGCACAAGCAACGAATTACACGAAAAAAATCATAGCAGGTTGGCCAGATGCTCATATAGCCAAGACGGTTCGAATGCCAGATTCTACTTCTTTCATCTTATGCGGATCTATTGATCTTATTCTTTCCGTTAGAAAACCCTTGTCAATCGTAACCAACTGTGAGATGTTCACGACAGACTCTTTGGGTAATCCGGATGAACGAGAACTGAGATGGACGTTGCCGGGAGCCAATGCAAGAGCCAGATTGGAAGTGATCACTGCAACGATGACCGTGTGAATCTTGCTCCGGTTAAACTCATTGGCTCGAATAATCAGTACGGGACGCCTATATCCCGGACCGGAGCCTTCAGGTTCCGGTAAGGATGCCCACCAGATCTCACCGCGCTGCATTACCATTTCTCCTTGGAGACTGATGAGGCCTGTAGCCCTTGCATGACAGGATCCAGCGCAGATTCCTGTTTGCCGTAGACCTTGTTGAGCTGTTCTGTCACATTGTCCTGACGGTGAAGTGACAAGAACTCGGTTACGGCTCTGGTAAACAGTGCGCTTCTGGAGAGCTTATTGTGCCGGGCAAAGGCATCTGCTGTCTTGAACACATCGTTTGGAATGGAAATTGCTGTTTTCATCGATATCGTGGTATTGCCTTGGTTATACTTCGACAATAGTTTAATCAGCAAGGAGTTAGAAGTCAAGTGAATTTTAAATAATTGTACTCCGTCTAATTGCTGACGCTGGTAAAAACAAGAATTACATGGTTGGCGCCAAGGAAAGTGAAGTCCATCGCAGGAGTGACCCGATGGTCTCGGTAAGCTTCCGGTTTCGCCATTGGCGCATGACTCGTAAAAGATTCTTTGACTCATCTCCATGTCGGAGCTATCTTCCTCAAATCATGAACATTAAAATTCCCATTGTTTTCAGCTCCGCGTCAGGCAGTATCATTCTGCTTCTTGTGATAAGCATGATAGTCAATGTGCTAGCAGCTTGGGGTTGCATGTTATGGTCGCCATATACGGAACCTGAAGAAGATCCGGATCTCGGTGAAAGCATTGGTCCAAACGGCATCAAGGCTTGGTGGTATACTAAGTGGGGGGTAGGTGTTTGGGAGACGGAATCTTTTGGGGGAAGCAAATTAGCCTTTTACAGAAGTGGTTTTCCTATGCTTTCGATGCAGGCTGCCGTTGATGAGACGCCGGATAAGATGGGAAACAAATCACCGAGTGAAGGGAATCTGCATGTGTTTGAGATAGCGCGCCGCGGATTCCTGACGAACTCATTCCCGATATGGATGAACGTCGAATCGTTTAGGAGAATTCCGTTTCTTCCAATTTGGCTGGGTTTTGCGGTTAACACGATGTTCTATTTCGGGGTTGGGCTTGGCTTTATGTTCTTATGGAAGAAATTCCGTAAGGGGTTTCAAGGGATGAAGCTGAAGTCAGTATTATGGATTCTCGTGCCCTCGTCTTTACTGTTTGCAGGTGGAATATATGCTGTGAGTTCATGGTTTCAGGAACGAACTCTTGATAAAAAGGAGTTTTACACGAAGCAGGAGATAGTCTCCAATATACCGCCTCCTTTTCTAGGAGCAGGAAAAATGGAACTGAAATGGGGTATTACTGAAACAACATGGAATACTCACCAGATATTTGTTGCTGTCCATGCTGGAAGACGCCCGTTTGCTCCGCCGTACGATGCAGCGATATACTTGAAGGTTGGACATGATTACAAAATGCTGCGCGGATTTTATTGCGAGCTTGGATGTTTCGAGAAGCCCGTTTTTTCTGGATGGTTCCGGAAGGTTCGGAAAATAAAGAACATTTCATCCATTTGTCAGAGAGTTACTATGGGACTGGTCACTTCAATGTCGAGCATGTTTTCCGTGTCCTTCCAACAGGGGAATTGCAGGATGTGGAATTCGTTGATGCGAAGGATGGTTATGCTTCCCAATTGAATCCAGGAGAGGGTGTCTGGAAAGGGACATGGAATGATTTCAGCAAAGATGGATTATTCTTTTCTTTCAGCATTTGGAACAAGGATGATTGCAATGCCAATCCGACCGCAGGTAAAGTATCCGGTACGTACAGGATTACGGCAATAGACAAGGAGAAAGGGAAATACAAGATATCGGCAAAGGACTATAAGAGAATTCCAATTGGTGAAGATGAATGAACCATGAATTATGAGTTGATTAATCCTCGCTGGATCTCCGATACTCCTGCACGCCGATATGCCGGTTCGTCCTACTTCTTCAGTATTTCCGACAGGAACTGTCCTGTGAAGGACTTCGGATTTTTTGCGACCTGCTCGGGAGTTCCTTCGGCGACAAGCTGTCCGCCTTTGTCTCCGCCTTCCGGTCCGAGATCGATTATGTAGTCTGCGGTCTTGATGAGTTCAAGGTTGTGTTCGACGACTAGCACGGTATTGCCCTGGTCGCGGAGCCGCATCAACACTTCAAGAAGTTTTTCGACATCGGCAATATGAAGTCCGGTGGTTGGTTCATCTAGGATGTAGAGGGTGTGGCCGCGGGGAATTCTTGCGAGTTCCGCGGAAAGCTTTACGCGCTGCGCCTCGCCGCCTGAGAGAGTTGTCGCAGGCTGTCCGAGATGGATGTAGCCGAGGCCGACTTCATCAAGAGTCTTAAGCTTGCGGTGGAGTTTAGGGATTGCGGAGAAAAAATCAGCCGCGTCTGTTACTGTCATCTCAAGTACGTCGGCGATGCTCCTGCCCTTGAACAGGACGCTGAGCGTCTCGCGGTTGAAACGTCTGCCCCTGCATGCGGAGCATGTCACGTAGACTTCCGGCAGGAACTGCATTTCGATCTTCTTCATGCCGTCGCCATGGCATTCCTCGCAGCGTCCGCCTTTTACATTGAAGCTGAATCTGCCGGACTTGTAGCCGCGCATCTTTGATTCGGGAAGTTTTGCGTAGAGGTCGCGGATAATCCCGAATGCATCAGTGTATGTCGCCGGATTCGAACGCGGAGTGCGGCCGATGGGGCTTTGGTCGATCACGATCACCTTGTGGATGTTGTCCAGCCCGCTTATCTTCTTGTGCTTTCCAGGGATGCCGGTGCCGATCTTGAAATGCCGGTCGAGGGCGACACGCAGTGTGTCGTCGATGAGACTGCTTTTGCCTGAACCTGAGACACCGGTGATGCAGCAGAAAGTACCAAGCGGGATTTTGACGTTTATCTTTTTCAGGTTGTTGTGTTCCGCGCCTTCGATGGAAAGGCACTTGCCGTCTCCCTTGATTCTCTTGGAGGGCAGGGGGACTGTCCTTTCGCCGGAAAGATATTTGCCAGTGATGGAAGCTTTCGTCTTTTCGACTTCCTTCGGAGTTCCTGCTGCGACGAGTTCACCACCGTGTCTTCCTGCGCCAGGGCCGAGATCGAGTACATAATCAGCCCTGCGGATGGTGTCGAGATCGTGTTCGACCACGATGACGGTGTTTCCGGTGTCGCGCAGTTTTTCTAGAGTGTTGAGAAGCTTGACATTGTCCTTCTGGTGGAGTCCGATGCTGGGTTCGTCGAGAATGTACAGGACTCCCGTAAGTCCGCTGCCGATCTGTGTGGCAAGACGTATGCGCTGGGCTTCTCCTCCCGATAGAGTTCCACTTTCGCGGTTGAGGTTCAGGTATGAAAGTCCGACATCCTTAAGGAAGCTCAGACGGCTGCGGATTTCGCGGATGACCTCGTGCGCGATGGTCTTCTCCTCATCGTTGAGCTTGAGTTTCTCGAAGAAGCTGTCGGCGTCTGCGACTGTGAGTTCGTTATACTTGTGTATGCCGATATCTCCGACTTTTACCGCGAGGCTTTCGGGGCGCAGTCGGTTGCCTTTGCATTCCGGACAGCATCTGCGGGCCATGTATTTCTTGAGGCGCTCCCTTACATCCTCGCTTTCCGTCTCAAGGTAGCGGCGCTGGAGATTCTTGAGGATCCCTTCAAACGGCTTTGCGAGCTTGTGCATTTTTCCTGAACGCCAGTAGTCGAACTTTATTATATCGTCTCCGCTGCCGTTGAGGAGGACATCCCTGACATTCTTCGGAATATCCTTGAACGGCATTGTCACCATGTCCTCAATCCCGAAATGTTCAGCGATGCATCTGAGGAGGTGTTTATAGTAGATCATGAGGCGGCGCGGGCCTCTGCGCCAGGGAGGGATGGCCCCCTGCTTGATTGTCCTGCCCGGATCGGGGATCACCATTTCCGGATCGAAGATGAGCTGGGTGCCGAGGCCGTTGCAGGTCGGACATGCCCCGTACGGGCTGTTGAATGAGAAGTTGCGTGGCGCGAGCTGACCGAAGCTGATTCCGCATTTGACGCATGCGAGCTGTTCGCTGATCTGCTCCTCCGTCCATTTGCCTTTTTTGTCTTCGGGATTTTCCAGGAGGACTGTGATGACGCCTTCGCCGCAGCGGAGCGCGAGTTCGATGGAGTCGTTTAGGCGGGATGACTCGGTTTTGCCGGTGACCAGGCGGTCGACGACGGCCTCGATGCTGTGGCGGATGTTTTTCTCGAGCTTTGGAAGTTTTCCGTCGAGCTCATAGATTTCACCGTCGATGCGCGCCCTGACGAATCCGTCGCGCTTGAGCTTGTCGAGAATGTCCTTCTGCTCGCCTTTTCTTCCGATGACATATGGTGCGAGGAGCATCATTTTCCTGTTTGGCGGAAGCGTGATTATTTTCTCGCAGATGGCCTCGGCGCTCTGTCCTTTGATTGCGACACCGCACTTCGGGCAGTGAGGCTTGCCGATGTGGGCATAGAGCAGGCGGAGATAGTCATAGATTTCAGTTGTTGTCGCTACTGTTGATCGCGGATTGCTTCCGGCGGTGCGCTGCTCGATTGCGATGGCCGGGGAAAGGCCTTCGATGTGCTCGACGTCGGGTTTCTGCATCTGGTCCAGGAACTGTCGGGCATAAGATGACAGGCTCTCGACATACCGGCGCTGTCCTTCTGCGTAGAGCGTGTCGAAGGCCAGGGAGGATTTTCCGGATCCGCTGAGTCCGGTGATGACGACGAGCTTGTGCCTGGGGATGGTGACGTTTATCCCCTTGAGGTTGTGCTGCCGCGCACCCTTGATGATGATGTCCTTGAACATATATTTTCCGCCAGATTAAAATCTGTCGGAAAATATATACAAATAATCCTGAAAAACTACTGTTGGAGTGAAAATGAGGGGATCAAGTTTTAGCTGCAACCATATACTTGCTGAGTTTGCCCCTGAGGATTTCGGCGAGGCGTGCTTTCTCGCTGAAGTGCAGGGAGACTAGTTTTTTGCCTTCCTGCTGGTAGAGTTTCTGTTTTTTGAGCATGCCTATCTTGTAGTCGGCTGTGTCCATGCCCCAGTATTCGATGTAGACGTCGAATTCTGGCAGGTAGAAGTCGGGCCTGATGGCAAGGCCATCAATAATTCTGATACGTTCATCGTAACGGAATTTTATTGCGGAAGAATTGAGGAAGTCGGCGATTTGCCTTTCTCCATCGGATTGCACGAGTGTTCCGTCCTTGGCGGTTATGGTCTTGTTCAGTTCCACTTCGGTGTCGAAGTTGCGGCGTTTCAGGAAGACTTCGTCGAAGCATTTGTCGCAGTAGATGCGCTGGAAGGCCTTCATGCTCCTGGCGTATTCGTCGGAGATGATGGGAAGTCCGCATTTCTGGCATTTGTGAGCCGCTTGCTGCTCTCTGATTCGCTGCGCCTCGGAGATTATACTTACAGCTTTGATGGCGTCGGTACGATTGTATTCCTTCTCGGATGGATTTACAGATATATCGCGAAGGTCATGGAGGACGGCCTTGGAGCCGGCCCCATAGGACGATAATGCCTTGATGGCATACTGTCGCACCTGCGGATGCGGATCTCGCAGGATATGGGAAATGAAAGGTACGACATCTGCGGAATTCGCAATTCCGGCAAGCTTGCCAAGCGCAGAGACTGCTAATCGTCTTACATCATAGGAAGAGGACTTTGCCAGATAGAGAAGTTCTGGTACGGCTTCCGCCTTGCCGCTTTTTCCTAGCTCTACCGCTCTCGATGCCAAAGATTTTTCAATTTTTCTATCCATGATCCAATAATATACCGTTGTATTTTGGTATTCAAGAAAAATCGCCGCAAAGCGGAGCGGAGTCAGGATATTTACTCTTTCTCTTGTAACCTTTCCTGCCCAAAGAGTATATTATACGTAAACAAAGGATATTTCATGAACAGCTTGGCTAAAGTGAAGATGCGCAGGATGGCTCTGCTTGTGGGGGTGTCGCTCCTGCTTGCAGGGCTTGTGATATACGGCGTGATTAAACCGGATCCGGAGGAGCAGGAATACAACAGGGTCAAGAACATCATCCTTGCGGGCGAACCTGGCAAGGAGGACGAGGAGACCCGCAAGGAGTTCCGCAAGCTGATGGACAAGCTCAAGCCGGAAACGCGAGAGCGCCTCATCACCGAGATCATGCGCCAGCGCCTTACCGATGCGCGTGAGAAGATCAGGAACATGTCCGAGCCCGAAAAACAGGCCAAGGTCGAGGAGATGGTCGTCAAGGTGAGGGAGGGGTTTTCAAAGCTCAATCCCGAACAGCGCGAGAAGATCAAGGTGGACATGAACACCGATGAAGGCAGGAAGCGCCTCAAGAAATCCATAGACTTCTACTATACCGAATTCACCATCCAGGAAAGAAACATGCTTGACCCGCTGGTCAATGAAATCATGACCGGCCTGAACAGCTTATAAATTATCCGGCCGGAAAATTTATTATCCATTATGAAAAACTTCTTGCCATGTTATTTTACATTTTTGAAACTAAGGGACTAGGCCAGACAAAATTGTCACTTTCATCAAGGATGTAAAATGAACGAACACAATGATAACCTCGAACTCAATATCCTCGACAAGATAAGCCATGCGCTCGTGCATCAGAGGAATGTTTCGTCCCTGCTCAGGGAAGTGCTGGACATTCTCCAGCATGAGATGGGCTTCGAGCATGGAGCCTTCACGCTGCGCCGTGGAAACATACTTGTCATAGAGGCCTCCAGCGGTCTTACCGAAGATGAGAAGAAACGCGGACAATACAAGCTGGGAGAAGGCGTCAATGGAAAAGTCGCCGCCACTGGAAAGCCGATAATAATCCCCGACATATCCAAGGAGCCTTCCTTTCTAGGGAAGACAAAGGCGAAGCGCGCCGCAAAGACCGCCTATATCTGTGTGCCGATCAAGCACGGCGGTGAAGTCATAGGCACCCTGGGGATCGATCATCCGACGGCATCCGACGAGAAGCTCCAGAAGGCGCTCGGCCTGCTGAAGATACTTTCGAACATACTTGCCGACGCAGTCGCCACCTTCAAGCATGAGATAGAGGAGAAGGACGTGCTGCGCAATGAGAATGAAAGGCTGCGCCAGGAACTCGGAGTGCAGTTCCATCCCAGCAACATCATCGGAAACTGCAGCAGCATGAAGGCGGTATATGCGATGATCGCGCAGGTGGCGGACAGCCAGGCGACCGTCCTGATACGCGGCGAATCCGGAACCGGCAAGGAACTTGTCGCCAGGGCGATCCATTATGCGAGTCCCAGGAAGGGCGGACCGTTCATTGCCGTGAACTGCGCGGCGCTTCCTGAAAACCTGATCGAGAGCGAACTTTTCGGCCATGAAAAGGGATCTTTCACCGGGGCGTTGCAGCAGCGCAAGGGGCGCTTTGAGATCGCGAACGGCGGAACGCTTTTCCTTGACGAGATCGGCGACATCAGCCAGCCCGTGCAGGTGAAACTCCTGCGCGTCCTCCAGGAGCGCGTCTTTGAACGGGTGGGCGGGCACGAGCTCGTTGAATCCAACGTGAGGATCATCGCCGCCACCAGCCGCAATCTCGAGGAGGCGATACAGGAAAGCAAGTTCCGCGAGGATCTCTACTACAGGCTTAATGTCTTTCCGATAATTCTTCCGGCGCTCAAGGAGAGGAGGTCGGACATCATTCTACTTGCCGACCATTTCCTCGACAAGTACAACAAGATGTACAACAAGAACGTGCGCAGGATCTCGACGCCGGCCATCAACATGATGGTGGCGTATCACTGGCCGGGAAACGTGAGGGAGCTGGAGAACTCGATTGAAAGGGCGGTCCTTGTGACGACAAACGACGTTGTCAACGCCTACGACCTTCCCCCGTCCCTGCAGACCGCGCAGGAGAGCGGCACGTCGATAGTTCCCGAGGAGGGCGCATCCTTTGATACGATGGTCGCATCCTTTGAAAAGGAATTGATTGTCGACGCATTGAAGAACAACCGCTGGAACGTTGCCGCAGCGGCGCGGACTCTCAAGACCACGCAGCGCATTATGCACTACAAGATCGAGAAGTTGAATATCGAGATACAGAAATAAATTTGCGGATTCCGCAGATTTATAAAAGGGTATACATGAAGATTTTATTCGTCTGTACAGGGAATACATGCAGGAGCCCGATGGCCGAGGCGTATTTCAGAAGCCTCTGCGAGAAATCAGGACGCAGGGATATGACCGTAGCTTCTGCCGGAACTTTTGCCGGCGGCGGCGATGCGGCATCTTCACAGACGGTTTCAGTGATGAGGGAGTATGGCATCGATCTTTCATGCCACAGGAGTTCGATGCTGACGCATGACATGATAAACGATGCGGACCTGATTGTAACTATGACCGATTCGCACCGTCATCATATAGGATCGATGATGCCTGCGGCGCTTAAAAAAACCAGGAACCTGCTTGAATTTGCGCAAAAGGAAGGCAACATTTCAGACCCTTTCGGGGGGTCGGAGAAGATTTATGAAGACTGCTTCAGTGAAATGAAGGTGGCATTGGACAACTTGTTTCTGGAAGTGGTCGGAAAGATAGACGGGACGATAAAATGAGTTTTTATGTCGCCGCCCTGCGGGGGCTTGATCGTTTTGAAAATATATTACCCATGGCTGGCGCCATGGGCTATAATATGTTGCCTCCTGCGGAGGCTATTAAAAGGAATGGATGATTCGAGCCCTCGCAGAGGGCGGAATATTGCAGCCCCATGCGGAGCGTGGGGAAAATGAAGATTGACATTGATTAAAGCCTCCGCAGGATGGCGGCATATTTGAATGACAGTAAGCTGATAATTATAAACATAAGGAATGTAAAATGATGAAGATAACTGACTGGTCCGCCAAGAAGGAACTCACAATCGCCATTGCCGGGGATCACGGCGGATTTGAATTCAAGAACAAGCTGATGGCCAAGCTTTCCTCCATGGGGCACAAGGTGCTTGACAAGGGGCCTTTCAACCTGGACCCTTCCGATGACTATTCCGACTTCGGCGCAGAACTCGGGTTTTCCATAGTGAAAAACGAAGCAGACTGCGGAATTTTAATATGCCGTTCAGGTGTTGGCATGGGAATAGTGGCAAATCGTTTCCACGATGTCAGAGCAGCCGTAGTCACCGATGAGAAGGTTGCAAAATCAAGCCGCGACCACAACTGCTCGAATGTCATTGTGATTCCTGCCGACATAATCTCGTTTGAAACAGCTGAAAAACTGGTCAAGACGTGGCTTTCAACTCCGTTCAGCAAGGATGACCGCCACCTCAGAAGGCTTGAGAAGATCGAGAGGAAGACCTATGACGATATCGCCGCAGTGCGCGATGCCGATCCTGAAATCGCCCACATGCTCGACAAGGAGGCCGAGCGCCAGGATGGCGGGCTCGAGCTCATTGCATCGGAAAATTTCGCAAGCTGCGCAATTCGCGCCGCACAGGGAACGGTCCTTACGAACAAGTATGCCGAAGGATATCCTGGAAAACGCTACTACAACGGCTGTGAAGTCGTCGATGAAGTCGAAAGCCTCGCGATAAAGCGCGCGTGCCAGCTCTTCGGAGCGGAAGCCGCGAACGTGCAGGCGCACTCCGGAAGCCAGGCCAACATGGCTGCGTATTTCGCACTCATCAAGCCGGGCGACACCGTTCTTGCAATGGATCTCGCGCATGGCGGGCATCTCACCCACGGACATCCGATGAACTTCAGCGGAATGCTCTACAAGATCGTTCCGTACGGAGTTGACAAGCAGACTGAAGTGCTCAACTACGATGAAATCGAAAAGCTTGCGCTTGAGAACAGTCCGAAGGTAATCGTCGTCGGTGCAAGCGCGTATCCGAGGACGCTTGATTTCAAGAGGTTCCGCGAGATAGCCGACAAGGTCGGCGCGAAGGTCTTTGTCGACATGGCGCATGTCGCAGGTCTTGTCGCGGCCGGTATCCATCCGAATCCGGTTCCTTATGCCGATGTCGTCACTTCGACTACGCATAAGACCCTGCGCGGTCCGAGATCGGGATTGATCCTCTGCAAGGAACAGTATGCAAAGGACATCAATTCAAAGCTGTTTCCCGGACTCCAGGGCGGACCTATGATGCACACGATCGCCGCGAAGGCGATATGCTTCCATGAGGCGCTCCAGCCGGAATTCAAGGTTTACCAGAAGCAGATCGTGAAGAACGCCTCGCATCTTGCAGCCGAACTAGTGAAATGTGGATTCAGGATCGTCTCCGGTGGAACTGACAACCATCTGATGCTCGTCGATCTGCGTCCGAAGAAGTCAACAGGCAAGGAAATCGCGCTCGCCCTCGACAAGGCTGCGATCACAGTGAACAAGAACATGATCCCGTTCGATCCCGAGAAGCCTTTCATCGCCAGTGGTATCAGGGTCGGCACGCCGGCCGTTACAACGCGCGGAATGAAAGAAGCTGAGATGACGAAGATCGCCGGATGGATAGAAAGGGCAGTCGACTGCAAGAACGATGAGGCTGGACTCAGGCAGATCGCCGCAGAGGTCAAGGAGTTCACGAGGAACTTCCCGCTACCGCAGTTCTGAACCAATATAAAATATTTACCACGAAACACTCGAAATACACGAAACTATGGGGATTGTTTTTAAAGAAGAATCGTATAAAATTACTGGTGCCTGTTTTGAAGTATACAAGGAAATGGGATGTGGGTTTCTAGAATCCGTTTATCAAGAATGCTTAAAGATGGAGCTTCAGGATCAGCAGATACCTTTCGTTGAACAGTCTGAACTCAAACTGTTTTACAAGGAACGTTTGCTTAAACAGACGTACAGGCCTGATTTCATTTGTTACGATAGTATAGTCGTAGAATTGAAAGCTGTAACAGATTTAACCAAGGAACATCAAGCCCAGCTTTTCAATTACTTGCGCGCAACTAATTTGAGACTTGGATTACTTGTTAATTTCGGACATTATCCTAAATTGGAATATGAAAGAATAGTTATATAATATTTTCGTGTAGTTCGTGTGTTTCGTGGTTAAAATCAAGGAGAATTTATGATAGATATCAAGTTGCTGAGGGATAATCCGGAGTTCATTAAGAAGAACTGCGAAGTCCGCGGCGCCAAGGTCGATGTCGACGCGATTGTCGCGCTTGACAAGGAAATGCGGGAGCTGACAGTCAAGACGGAGACCATGAGGTCCGACAGGAACAGGCTCAGCAAGGAATGCAAGGACAAGCCTGAAGCCAGGGACCAGGTAAAGAAGATAAAGGAGGAGCTTGCACTTCTCGAACCTAAGCTCGTCGAGATGCAGAAGCAGCTCGACGCAATGATGGGATGGCTTCCGAATATAATCTCACCTGAGACTCCAGCCGGGAAAGACGACACTGAGAACAAGGAGATAAGGCAGGTAGGGGAAGTCCGCAAATTCTCCTTCAAGCCGAAGGACCATCAGGAACTCGGGGATCTCCTCGGAGTGATCGATGCGCCGCGCGGTGTGAAAGTAGCAAAATCAGGTTTCTACTATTGGAAAGGGAAGGGGGCGCAGCTCTGCAACGCCATGTTCTTCTGGACTCAGATGGAGCTTATCAAGAAAGGTTTCACCTCGTTCATTACACCATGCTGCGCCAAGGAAAGGACTCTTTTCGGAACAGGATATCTCCCTTTCTTCGCCGACCAGACGTTCAAGATAGAAAAAGAGGATCTTGCTCTGATCGGAACTTCGGAGCAGACTCTTGTCGCCTTCCACACGGACGAGACATTGAATGCTTCGACGCTTCCCCTGAGATATACTGCCTTCAGCCCTTGTTTCAGGACGGAGGCCGGAAGCTATGGAAAGGCTACGAAAGGCATTTTCCGCGTACACCAGTTCCACAAGGTCGAACAGATCATCTTCTGCCTTCCTGAAGAATCCGAGAAGTATCATCAGGAATGCCTCGTGAACGAGGAATTCCTCCTCCAGAAGCTTGGAATACCATACCGCGTTGTCGATGTATGCCTTGGCGACATGGGTGCGCCGGGATACAGGAAATACGACACTGAGGCGTGGTTCCCGGGATTCGGCGGCTACAGGGAAGTGACTTCCAATACCAACCTGACAGATTTCCAGGCGCGCCGTCTGAACATCAAATACAAGAAGGACGACGGGACAAAGGGATTTGTGCACACGATCAGCGCGACGGCTGTCACCGACAGGGTGGCGATCGCGATCCTCGAGAACTTCCAGCAGGAAGACGGTTCGGTCATAGTTCCAGAAGTCCTGAGGCCGTTCACGGGATTCGACAGGATTGAAGCGCCGAAGTAACTCGGGCATTCCTGCCCGAGAAGCGGGATGAGAAGGCATCCTCCTTCGCCGGGAAGCTACGGCGGAGAAGCAAAGTCACAGAGCATGGGAAAAATATGACGGAGGGTTGGAAAGCAGGATTGTAGGAGTTCACAACTTTAGTTGTGTCTTGACTTTTCTTGAATAAGTTACCCTATTGCGAAAGAAATGCGCACAACTGAAGTTGTGAACTCCTACGTGTAGGCAGTCAATCGTGTGATAAGTGCTGACTGTGTTAGGCCAATCTTCGATAAAACTGGCGGGGGGTAATGGCTGAAGAAATAAAAATTCCCGAAGTCATTGTTGATATACCTGAATATCCTAATTTGAAAAGAGGAGTTGCGTGGGGGCTTGTTATCTCTGTTCCGGTCTTTGCCTTGTTTACCTTGGAGCAGATAGGTTCAGGCAAAGGTGGTCTTGAAAACAATATTTCAGTTCCTTTAATAGCGGGGATGATATTTTCATTGATTGCTTTCATCCTTGTTTTTCTGCTTGTGGCTTTTCAGCCGATAAGAGGCAGGGAAAGAATAAGCTATTCGATATTCGGATTGAATATCACATTTTGTCTGCTTGGGATTTTTATTTGTGCTTGTATAATTATCCGTTCATTCTTTGCGTCAGAATCACATAATGTGCTTTTAATTGCAGTTGCATCAACCCCTGTTGCAGTTCTCATTATATTATTAGAGTGGCTAGGAGTAATGAAAAGGAAGAGGTATTGCCTGTATATCATGGCGAGAATTTCTTTGTTGATTGGTATTCTTGCTTTTTTGGTATTTCTTGGAAACAACCTGATGACAATTTTTAACTTGAATGGCAGGGATGGAAATCTTGATGGTCTTATAAGTGTTTCATGCATTTTGGTAATGGCATATGCGGTTTCAACTGGAATATACAGGATGAAAGTTTATGAAAAATAAAATAATATTTGATTCATGCCTGATGCTTATGCTGGCGTTTGTCCTCTCCTCCTGCGCGGTTGTCCCGCAGCCTATTCCGCAATCAGCTCTTGCCGAATTTTCCTCCGCGATATCGACGGCTGCGGAAAACAATACTGCGGCATATGCCGTGATCGAGAAGGTGCATCAGGAAGTCGAGTTGATGAAGGCTGTTGCGGATTTCGACGGCAAGGGGTTCAAGCCGGATTCGATGACGCAGTTCTTTGACAGCCAGGCATTGAAAGTCAGGAAGCAGGTATTGGATGGTCTTGCTCTTTACGCTGAAAAGATTTCTGAGATTGCAGGTGGAAAGGAGCTCGAGGAGTTCGATGCGGAAACAAAGAAGCTGGGTTCTTCCCTGCAGGAACTGAATGATGGACTTCTCAAGAGCAGCTTCTTCAGGAATTCTCCGATTGAATCTTCGCATGTCCGGATTTTCACAACTGCCGTGAACGCCATAGGAAGATGGATCATCGAGTACAAGAAGGATAAGACGGTCAAGGAGAGCATCATCAGCATGAACGGCAATATCGGCGAGATCTGCAGGCTGTTCATCCAGGATTTCGGGAATCCTCCTGATGGCCTCCACAAGAATCCCGGCGGACTCAGGGCGCAGCAATGGAACCAGTATGACGAGCTTATGATGCTCCAGGACAGGTTTGTCGGCGACAACAGGGGAAAGCTTGATCCGGTATCCAAGAAGGCGGAGATTGAGAAGCTTGCCGTTCTGCCGAGGAAGCAGAAGGAGGCGGATGCCGTGCTCGCCGATATCCAGGGTTCGTTCAAGAAAATCCAGGAAATCCATGCGGCGCTTGCAAAGGAGTCCGTTGGCGGAAAGCAGGATTATGACAAGATGCTGAAGAAGCTGGTCGCGGAAGGGAAACGGATCAGTAAATTCTTCAAGAGCGTGAAGGAGTGAGGCGAGCAGGGGGACAAGGCCGCGACAAGATCACCGCATGTTTGATTCCAGTTCCAGACAGCTTGATTTTCATACGGCAGGCATCTATATTGGACTTGATTGTACCGCATCTGTTTATTGTTGCGGATAGGATATAACTTAAAATAATATGCAAAAGACATTGAAATATCATGCGAAAAGACTTTCTGCCCTTCTCAAAACCAAGCATCTCCGAAGATGATATAAAGGCCGTGGGCGACGTGCTGCGCTCAGGGTGGATCACGACAGGCCCTAAAAATGCCGAATTTGAAAACAACTTCACGAAATATGTGGGATGTCATGGGTCTGTAGCGCTGACTTCCGCAACCGCCGGAATGCATCTGCTGCTGAAGGCGCTCGGGATCGGACCCGGCGACGAAGTGATCACCCCTTCGATGACCTGGGTTTCCACTGTGAATCTTATCGTGCTGGCGGGTGCAAAACCAGTTTTTGCAGACATAGACCGCAACACCCTCATGATCACACCTGCATCTCTTGAAAAATGCGTGACTGGCCGGACAAAGCTTGCAATACCTGTTCATTTCGCCGGGGCGCCAGCCGATCTTGATCCTCTTTATGAGATATCCCGGAAACACGGCTTCAAGATAGTCGAAGACGCAGCACACGCGGTGGGCACGGCATATAAGGACGAGATTATCGGACGTCGCGGCACGTCAATCTTCTCTTTCCATCCGATCAAGAACATCACCACAGGTGAAGGCGGGATGTTCTGTTCGAACGACCAGGAACTCCTTACGCGGATCCGCCAGCTGAAATTCCATGGACTCGGTGTTGACTCCTACGACAGAAAGACTTTCGGAAGGGCTCCGCAGGCCCAGGTGCTGGAACCAGGATTCAAATACAACATGACGGACATTTCCGCAGTCCTGGGAATCAGGCAGCTGGCAAGAATCGAGGAGTTCAACAATAGAAGGAGAAGTCTTGCATCCTTATACAGGAAGGAATTGTCGGACATCGGGGAAATCATCCCGCTGTCGGATCCGGACTATGGATTCACACACTCCTGGCACCTGTTCATAGTGAGGCTTGACATCGAAAAATCAGGAATTTCCCGCGACGAGTTCATGAACGAGCTGAAGAAGAGGAATATCGGAACCGGGCTGCATTTCAGGGCCTCGCATCTCCAGAAGTATTATCTGGACAACATGGGCGGATGGAAGGGCATGCTTCCTGAAACCGAATGGAATTCAGAACGAATATTATCCCTGCCCCTGTTTCCTGACATGACGGAGGAAGATGTCCGCGACGTCATCGGAGCAATCAAGGAAATTCTTGGAAAAGCTAAAACGGGATCTGTCATATGATGCCTTACATAAGAAAGAATATTTTTGTGATTTTCTTCTCGGCTGCAGCCCTCTTCCTGCTGTTCTGGTCTCTGGGTTCCAGGGAGCTGTGGGGATCCGAAGACAGGTGGGCAGAGATAACCAGGGTGATGTTCATTTCAGGGGACTACTTCCATCCATCGATCAACGGCGAACCGTATTTCGACAAACCGCTCCTGAGCTACTGGTTCATTGCGCTTACAGCATTGGTCACCGGATCCCTGGATGAGCTGTCGACACGTATTCCAAGCGCCGTCGCCGGATTGATAGCGCTCTGGGCCACTTTCATGATGGCCCGCAGGATGTGGCCCGGCAAGACGGCGGCAACCGCAATATGGATATTGCTGACCTCATACGGTTTTATTTTCTGGGGCAGGACCGCGGCCGCAGACATGGCAAATGTCACCGCCATAATCATGGCAGTCGCGTGGTATCAGATCAGGAAGGAGAAGCTTGGCTTCCTCACTTATCTTATATTCTATCTCATATGCTTCACAGGCGCCCATGCCAAAGGACTTGCCGCAGTCGCCATACCGCTTATCGCCCTTTTTGCAGATATCGTCGTCTTCAGGTCATGGAAAAAGCATATCAGCGTGTCGCATGCCGCTTCAATGATCATTGGCTTTGGAGTATACCTTTTCCCGTTCATATATGCTTCAATGACCAAGGCCGACTACTCTTCCGACGGACTGTACCTTGTTTTCAGGGAGAACATCCAGAGGTTCGTCAATCCGTTCGACCACAAGGAGCCCTTCTTCGTGTACTTCTATTATCTGCCCGAGCTCCTCATCCCGTGGTCCATCATTTTCATAGGTGCTGTCATAAGCGCCTTCCAGGGATTCAGGAAGATGGACAAGAACACGGTCTGGCTTCTGTTCACGACCCTGCTGATATTCCTGTTCTTCACGGCTTCCGGCTCCAGGAGGGTCTACTATATCATGCCGATACTTCCGTTCTGCGCAATCATGACCGCCGTCATGCTCCATGGAGAATTCTTCAAATGGAAGAACGTATTCTGCGGCGTATCGAAATGGGTTGTAATACTGGCTGGAATCGCCGATATTGCATGTCCCCTGGCCTGCATGATCGTGGAAAACAAGACTGGAGTCAAACTGCCCTTAAGCCTGTACATCGCTGGTCCCATGGCCGGACTGCTGGTTATCGCAGTTTTTTTCAAAAAGGGCTACTTCCGCGAGCTGCAGGCTGAAATCACAGGTTCAAGTTCGGAGATGGCCCCGTTGATACTTTCAGTGCTTGTGCTTATGGGAGCATTCTTCTGCTTCCAATATCCGGCGCTCTCCTCGTTCTCCACAAACAAAAGCACATCGATGGCCCTCAAGGCTGAAATCGCCAGGATCCCGGCTGAAAACACAGCGTTCTTCGTCAAGGTCCCTGTCAACATGCTTTTCTATATCGACAGGAAAGAGCCCTTCAAAATACTTGAGTCCCCCGAGGCCGCACAGAAGTTCATCGCTGAAAACAAAGGAGCCAAGCTGATAGTATCCTTCAATAAATATGCTGACGCCCTCGTGGAAGTCCTCCCTGGCAAGACAAAGGATTCCCCCGTCATCGTTGAAAAGGGCTTGTTCAAGGGGCAGGGCAGAAACAACATAACCGCCTGGAAAATAGACGGGGCAGGATTAGATTAACGCTTCAAATTATGCATAAGGCGCCTTCAACATGAATGAAAACGACATGGTCTCGGTAGTGATTCCCGTATTCAACGAGGAGTCGAACCTGGAGGAACTCATCCAGAGATGCCTCTCCGCATGCTCAGGCATGGGAGGGAAGTTCGAAATCATCTTCGTGGACGACGGCAGCAGGGACAAGTCCCCGGGCATCCTGAAAAAGGCCTCCGAGCAGAATCCGGATAAGATAAGGATCGCGATCCTCAACAGGAACTATGGACAGCACTCCGCAGTACTGGCCGGTTTCGCCGAGGCGGCCGGTGAAATCATTGTGACGCTCGACGCCGACCTCCAGAACCCTCCCGAGGAAATACCCAAGCTCGTTGCAAAGATCAGGGAGGGCCATGATGTCGTCGGAAGCGTAAGGGTGCCGCGGAACGACAGCATGTTCAGGAAAATCGCCTCACTGATAATAAACCTGTCGGTGCGCAAGGTCACCGGCGTGATAATGCACGACTACGGCTGCATGCTCAGGGCCTACAGGAGGCATATAGTCGAGGCCATCCTCCAGTGCAATGAAAGAAGCACTTTCATACCCGTGCTGGCGAACATTTTCGCCGCCAGTCCGACCGAGGTGGAGGTTTCGCATTCCAGGAGACTGTCGGGCGAATCAAAATACAATCTCTGGAAGCTCGTGAACCTTCAGTTTGATCTCCTGACCAGCATGACGACTTTTCCGCTGCGCCTCCTGACCATTTTCGGAGGCATGATATCCTTCTGCGGAATCACATTCGGAATTTTCCTCATGGTCATGAGAATCATCCATGGGGCCCACTGGGCTGTCGAGGGAGTCTTCACCCTTTTTGCGATACTGTTTGTTTTCATAGGGGCCCAGTTCATCGGAATGGGGCTGCTTGGCGAATATCTCGGCCGCATATACCACGATGTAAGGGCGCGTCCAAGATACTTCATCAAGGAAAGATTCGGCAGGAAACCCGGCAATTGAACTTTCTGATTAAACTGCAAGGAGCACGACATACATGAGAGCGGTAGTTTTCGCATATAGCAATATCGGCTGCACCGGCATCGAATCCCTGGTCAAGAATGGATTCGACGTCGCCGCAGTGTTCACCCACAGCGACTCCCCCGGAGAGAAGGTCTGGTTCAGATCCGCCGCGGAGACGGCTTCAAAATACAAAATCCCCGTATATGCTCCGGCCGACGTAAACAGCACCGTATGGGTGAAGATGATACAGGACTTGAAGCCTGATATCATTTTTTCATTCTACTACAGGGACATGCTCAAGCCCGCAATCCTTGACATACCCCCGAAAGGCTGTCTCAACCTCCATGGCTCGTACCTGCCGGCATACAGGGGCCGCTGCCCGATAAACTGGGTGCTTGTGAACGGGGAAAAGGAAACAGGCGTCTCCCTCCACTATATGACCGCGAAGCCGGACGACGGCGGCATCGTGGCCCAGATGAAGATTCCAATATCTTTAAAAGACACCGCATTGTCACTCCACCTCAAGGCGGATGCGGCGGCGGCCAAGTTGCTGGAAAAAGCCCTTCCGAAACTCAAGGCCGGAAAAGCCAGGAGCATCCCGCAGGATAAGTCAAAGGCGTCGTATTTCGGAGGACGCAAGCCTAAAGATGGACAAATTGACTGGAGCATGACTTCAACGCAGATAAGGAATCTGGTCAGGGCTGTCACCAGGCCTTTCCCCGGAGCCTTCACTTTCACAGGCGGAAAAAAATATATTTTCTGGGAAGTGACCGATATTCCCGGCAACAGCAGGAATTCCAAGCCCGGGCAGGTGATCTCCTCGTCCCCTCTTGTGATCGCATGCGGAAAAGGAGCGGTCAAGGTTGATTTCGGCGAACCGGAAGGCGGCCTCTACATGGGCGGCGAACAGCTTTCCCTGGATTGCAAGCTTGTGAAAGGCATGAGCTTCAGGAAGGATGCATCCTGCATATCCTACAGCGAAAAGAAAAAAAGCGTCCTCATCCTCGGGGCCAACGGGTTCATTGGAAGCGCACTGAGCGAAAAACTCCTCAAGGACGGCAGATATGAAGTCCACAGCATGGATCTGCGTTCAAACTATCTGCAGCACCTCATAGGGAAACCCAATTTCAACTTCAATGAGGGGGACATAGCGATACAGCGCGAATGGATCGAGTACCATGTCAGGAAATGCGATGTCATCGTCCCGCTTGTCGCAATTGCCACTCCAATTGAATACACACGGAATCCGATCAGGGTCTTCGAACTCGACTTCGAGGAGAACCTCAGGATTGTCCGCTACTGCGTCAAGTACGGCAAGAGAATCATATTCCCGTCGACCTCGGAGGTCTACGGCATGTGCGATGAAGAGGAGTTCGACGAGGACAACTCGAAGCTCATACTCGGTCCGATAAGGATGCAGAGATGGATCTACTCCTGCTGCAAGCAGCTCCTGGACAGGGTGATATGGGCATATGGACAGAAAGAGGGCCTGAAGTTCACGCTGTTCAGGCCGTTCAACTGGGTCGGTCCGAGGCTCGACACGCTCGATTCGGCCAGGATAGGGAGTTCCAGGGCGATAACACAGCTGATACTGAACCTGGTCGAAGGCACGCCCATCCTGCTCATCGACGGAGGAAACCAGAAAAGATGCTTCACTGACCTTGCGGACGGGATAGAATGCCTTTTCAGGATCATCGAGGACAAGGATGACCTGTGCAACGGGAAGATCATCAATATCGGAAATCCGGTCAACGAGGCCAGCATCGCCGAACTGGCGAGAATACTTGTGGACAAATTTGAGAAGCACCCCATGCGCGGCAAGTTCCCTCCATTCGCAGGATTCAAGGAGGTCGAAAGCCTTTCATACTATGGACAGGGCTATCAGGACGTACAGTTCAGGAAACCAAAAATTGCGAATGCCGCAAAATATGTAAAGTGGAAACCCCGCATACCGCTTGACAGGTCGGTAGATGAAACCCTCGACTTCTTCCTGAAGGAAAGTTTGAAAAAGTAGGCAGGGTCCATCCAAATGACAGTCGGGCTGAGAATTGACGTCGACACCTTCAGGGGTACAAGGCTTGGAGTTCCCGCCCTCTGCAGCCTCTTGAAATCGCGTGGGATAAAGGCGACGTTCTTCTTTTCCGCAGGTCCCGACAACATGGGCAGGCATCTCTGGAGGCTCTTGAAACCGCAGTTCCTCCTGAAAATGCTGCGCTCGAAGGCCGCCAGCCTCTACGGATGGGACATCATTTTCATGGGTACTTTCTGGCAGGGGCCTATCATAGCCGACAAGCTGCGCCATGTGATAAAAGCCGCCTATGACGATGGACATGAGATAGGGCTTCATGCATGGGACCATCACCAGTGGCAGGCGGAAATTGATTCGATGAGCTCCGAATCAATGCAGGACTCCTTCAGGCGCGGAATGGGCATCCTGTCCGATATAACAGGTGAAACACCGCGCTGCTCCGCCGTACCAGGCTGGAAGTGCAATGACAGGGCGTTGATTGAAAAGAGCCGATTGCCGTTCATATACAACAGCGACTGCCGGGGCTCCTCTATTTTCCATCCGGTTGTCGACGGCAGGAAAATCCTGCAGCCCCAGATCCCGACCACGCTTCCCACTTATGATGAGCTCATAGGACGCAACGGCATCACGGGCGACAACTACAACGATCACATCATCTCCCTCGTGAAGCCTGACAGCTTGAACGTCCTCACGATACACGCGGAAGCCGAGGGGATTGCATGCCTGGGCATGTTCAGCGATTTCCTTGACAAGGCCCGGAAATCAGGGATTGGATTTGTTCCGCTATCAAAGCTTCTTGAGGATATCGGTGAAATCCCGGGCGCCGAAATACGTCCATGCAATATGCCGGGAAGAGAAGGCTGGACCGCCTGCCAGCGCTGAGCCTGGAAAATCCGGCAGGATATGGACGCCCAGCAATTGACTCCCGCATGTGAATTTCCAGAGGTGGACGGCATTGTGAAATAGGATTAAAGTCCCTATTGCATTTTGATTTGAAGCAAACGACGGGTAGAGTAAGGCCGTTTTTGAAAAACAACATGGTTTAGGCGTGCAATGAGCAATGATGTAAAACTGATCAGCATAATAATTCCTGTATTTAATGAGGAGGAGAGTGTCCGTGAGCTGGCCGATGAAGTCTCCGGGATCATGAACTCCTGCGGATGGAAATGGGAATGCATCTGGGTTGACGACGGCTCGACCGACGGTACAAATCAAAAGCTGGGCCAGATAAGTTCCTCCGATCCGAGACACAGGATATTCACGCTTGAAAGAAACTTCGGGCAGTCGGCATCAATGGCGTTCGGCTTCAGGAAGGCCTCTGGGGAGGTATTTGTCACCCTCGACGGAGATGGACAGAATGATCCGGCCGGCATTCCCGGACTGGTCAGGAAGCTTGTTGAAGAGAATGCCGACATGGTGAACGGCAGGCGCAGCAAGAGACAGAACAGCATCGTCAGGAAGCTGGCATCCAGGATCGCCAATGGATTCAGGAATATTCTCACCGGTGAGAATGTCAGGGATGTGGGCTGCTCGCTCCGCGCGTTCAGGGGAGTTTGCGTACAGGACATTCCGGTATTCAAGGGAATGCACCGCTTCATACCGACTCTTGTCAGGATTGCCGGCTATGACAGGATAATTGAAATGCCGGTGAACCACCGTCCGCGTGTGAAAGGGACATCAAAATACGGCATATGGAACAGGCTGTGGGTGGGAATTGCGGATACGTTCGCGGTCTGCTGGATGAAGCGGAGGATGGTATATCCGAAGGAACGTTCCGGTAAAAATTAAGGAGATTTCTTATAATGAATACATTCTGGTTGATACTTGGCTTTACCGCGCAGGCTCTTTTTTCAGCAAGGTTCATCGTCCAGTGGATTGCCAGCGAAAAGGCGAAGGAAAGCATAATCCCTTCTCTTTTCTGGTATCTGAGCATTACAGGCGGAGGGCTGCTTCTGATCTATGCGATACATATCAAGGATCCTGTCTTCATAATCGGACAGGCTTTCGGCTTCCTGATCTATGGAAGGAACATCTATTTCGTGATCAAGAAGAAAAGGATGAAAATCGTAGAGCAGGCTGCGCCCTGAAGCATGGCCTGCATGAGGAGTAATTGGCCTTTGTCCCTTTGCCATTTCGGACTTATGTTTTATATTTGGCGCTTGCAGTAAAATACAGGAGTTTGATTCCGATGAAATCTGATGTTTATATTTCCGTGGTCATCCCGGTCTTCAACGAGGAGGACAATCTTGAGCCTCTGATGAAGGAGCTTGAGCCGGTTTTGGAGAAAACCGGAAGGAAGTACGAGGTCATATTCATTGACGATAGAAGTACGGATGGAAGTTTCGGGGTCTTGAAGAAGCTGAAGGAGTCCAGGCCATGCATAAGGATCATCCCGCACACGGTGAATTCCGGCGAGAGCGCCGGGGAGGCCACCGGATTCGCCAACGCGAACGGTGAGATAATCATCACGATGGATGCGGACCAGCAGAACGATCCCGCTGACATTCCGAATCTGCTTGAGGCGCTCCAGGACGACATCGACTGCGTCTGCGGAGTTCGCAGGAGAAGACGCGATACCATTGTCAAGAGGATATCTTCGCGGACGGCCAACGCCTTCCGCAATTCGATAACTGGCGACAGGATAGTGGATGCAGGATGCACATACCGCGCCATACGCAGGAAATCCCTGTGGCAGATACCGGTCTTCAACGGAATGCACAGGTTCCTCCCGACACTGCTCCGCATGCAGGGATACAGGGTGGTTGAGCTTTTGGTGAATGACAGGCCGCGCACGCGCGGAAAATCAAAGTACGGGATCGGCAACAGGATGTGGCGCGGCATCATGGACTGTTTCGCGATGCGCTGGATGAAAAAAAGAGCCCTAATAGGTGACAGAGTTGGAGACGAATACTCCTCAAAATAACTTGAATGGAAACGGGAATCAGGACGGTGACAGCGGTTCCGAGACCGATTTCCAGCATCTGATAGAAAAGCCCGCCTCAAGTTCGGTTCTCGCAATAAGGAAAGACCTGCTTTTCCTGCTCGGATTCGTGGTCGTCATATTCATCGCCTATAATTCCCCGCTCAAGCAATACATCGACAAGGCTCCTGAGATCTGCGACAGGATAAAGCAGACCGGCATGCTGGCGCCGGTGATCTTCATTCTGGGGGTCTGCGTGCTCGTCTGTGCAGGCGTACCCCGTCTCCTCCTGTGTCCGGTGGGCGGAATGGCGTTCGGATTTGTCTGGGGCCTGACCTACTGCGTCATCGGCACGTTGATGGCCTATTACATGATATTCCTTTTTGTAAGATGGGGAGGGCGGAACTTCGTGCTCCGGCACAGCCATGGGCTCAACAAGCTTACGAAGATCCTGGAACATGGCGGAATTCCAGCTGTGATTCTTGCGAGGCAGATGCCAATCCATGGAATGGTCATAAATCTGATACTCGGCCTTTCTCCCATCAGGCACCGGGATTTCCTCATCGGGACCCTGATAGGGCTTTTCCCGGAGGCGATACCATTCACGCTTATCGGAAAGGGTGCGAAGCAGGGGACGCTCTGGCAGAGCATGATCTATATAATGCTTGCACTGCTTGCACTCGTCGTCGTCTGGCTGATCGCAAAACTTTATTCACGGAACAAAAAAGCCAATTCTGATTGCATAAATTTATAAAACAAATATTTTCTTTTCCTGTCCGGAAAAGAAAATATAAATATGGGAATGCCTGTAATATGAATAAGAAGAAACTGAAATTTGCGGTCATAGGATGCGGACGCGTTTCAAACAACCACTTGAAAGCCCTCACATCCGGGAAAATAGATGGTGAACTGGCTGCGATATGCGATGTCGACGGGAAAAAGGCGAAGGCCAAGTCGGAGGAATTCAAAGTTCCATATTATCTTGATTATCATGACATGATGAAGAAGCACCAGGAGATCGATGTCGTCGACATTGCAACTCCTACAGGCTATCACGCAAGACACGTCATTGACGTCGCCCGCTACGGCAAGCACATAATCGTCGAAAAGCCCATGGCCCTTCGCGTTTCAGACTGCGATGCGATGATGAAGGCATGCGCGGATGGCAGGTGCCGTCTCTTCGTTGTCAAGCAGAACCGCTTCAATCCTGCCGTCGTCTCGGCGAGACAGGCTCTTGATTCAGGACGCTTCGGAAAAATGGTCATGGGCACGGTCCGCGTCAGATGGAAGCGCGTCCAGTCATATTATGAGCAGGACGACTGGCATGGCACCTGGGAGCTGGACGGCGGCGTGATGTCGCAGCAGGCGAGCCACCATCTGGATCTTCTCCAGTGGTTCATGGGGCCTATCGAGTCGATGCAGTGTATTTCGGCGACGCGTCTTCTCGACATAGAGGTTGAAGACACCTCGCTGGCGACGTTCAAGTTCAAGTCAGGCGCGCTCGGGGCGTACGAGGCCACTGTTGCATCGCGTCCGGAAGATCTTGAAGGCTCCCTCAGCCTTCTCGGTGAAAAGGGTACGGTCATCATCGGCGGACATGCGGTCAACAAGATTCTATACTGGAAGTTCCAGGACGAACAGCCGGGCGACATGCACATGCTGAGCGAATCATCGCAGGAAGTCCCGAATGTGTACGGCCATGGACATTCCCCATATATTGCGAATGTGATTGATGCGATAGTGAACAGCAAGCCAGCGCTTGTCGAAGCACCGGAGGGCAGGAAGAACATCGAGATCCTCACGGCGCTATATGAGTCAGCCGCGCTGGGCGGGCACAAGGTCCATCCCGGATGCACCGTTGTAAAATCCCTGCTCGGCCAGAAACCCGCCTGAGCTGGCAGTGTTAAAAACAGTATCAGAGTCATCCCACAGGATGACGGATGGATGGATTGTTGGATGAATGGATGATTGGGTTTGAGTTCAAGATAACACAGAAGTCATGGAGATACACGAGAATTATTAGAAAGGCATTTCGGATAATTTATCTAGGATGTTTTTGGTCTTATGTCTTTGATACCCAACCATCCATCAATCCAGTCATCCAATCATCCATGGGACGGCAGTGAAACAGTATGGCAGAGTTGCCAGGTGTCTTGGAATTTGTAATTAACACTTGGACACTTTAGAGTTTGGAAGCTATTACCGCAATAATACAATCATCCATGGGACGGCAGTGAATGGACTTCAAGTTAAACAAGTTGAACGCCTGGATAATCGTATTGATCCTGTGGGCCGGGATCTATCTTCCCGGACTTGGGACTCGCGATATAGATTTCAACGAAGGTCGCAGGATAATGCCTGCCGTCGGGATGATCGATACGGGCAACTGGAGGACTCCAAGCCTGGCAGGGGTTGAGTATTTCAAGAAACCTCCGATGATAAACTGGCTTATTGCCGGTTCATTCGTCGCCTGCGGGGAGCGTTCGACATTCACCGCGAGGCTTCCTTCCGCGCTTTTCATGCTTGCATTCGTCTCCACTCTCGTCCTGATGTCCTCGCAGCTTCTTCCGCTGAAGGGTAGGTTCATGGGCGCGATACTTTTCATGACGGCATATTCTTCTATGGAAAATGGCCGCCAGATTGAGGTTGACTGCATATATGCCTGTGTTACCGGAATAGCCACGATCTGCTGGCTGAACCTCTGGACGGCATCGGATTTTTCGAGGCTCCGCCTCTGGCTCATAACTGCATTGATAATCGGTTTCGGTCTTCTTCTGAAAGGACCGTTGATCATGCTTTTCTTCTATGCGGTAGTCCTGAGCGTAGCGATTTCGGAGAAGCGGACCCGTGAGCTTCTGCGGTATGAACATTTCGCAGGCATTGCCATAATGTGCCTGATTTTCTTTTCCTGGGCGTTCCTTGTCAATGCGCCGAAGACGCAGTCGGAGCATATGACGACTACCTGGTTCAATGAAATCGCCGTCAGGTTCACTTCGGAGAAGACCAGTCTTTTCCTGTGGACCAGGCGCGTCATAGGGGCGGTCGCGGGATATCTTCCCTGGCTGGTACTCATACCGTTCCTGTGGTTTCCCGGCTGGGTCGGAAATCTTGAGGAACGGCATGCCAGGATATTCAAGGCGTGCAGGCTGGCATTGCTGCTGTCGTTTCTGGCGATCAACATCATGCCCGGCACGAAGGCGAGATATTCATTTCCCCTGTTCTGCCTGGCTTTCACGCTCCTTGGGTGGATTATTTCCGCCCAGCCCGCCATTCCCGCGGCAGTTGAAAAAATCTGGAGGCGCATCCTTCTGGCAATTCTTCCGGCGGCGGCGATCTTGTCAATTCTCTCCGCAGCTGTGATATTCATCGGCGGCTCAGCATCGGGAACAATCGCACCGGGACTTGAAAAGGTTTTCTCCTCTTTTGCTTCAAGTGACGCCAAGGCCGGTATTTTCTTTGCCGCACTGGCGACGTCGCTGCTTGCTTTTTCAATCCTGAGGGACAGGCAGTTTGTCCGGGGATATGAAAAGCTTGTTCTTGTGAGCGGCCTGGCTGTCGCCACGGTGATGATCTTCAATGCTTCGTTCGTACTGCCTGCCGTGGAGAAGCAATTCGGAAAGAACACCAGGGAGATAGGAAAGGAGCTGGGCGACAGGATTTCAGGTAATGTCCTATATGCGTATAACACGGAATGCGAGCCGTTCCTATTCTATGTCAAACCCCGCGTTGAATTCCTGGTCAGGCCTTCACAGCTGGAAGCCGACGTGAGATATCTTCTGTCCAGCTCGAAGGTGCTGGAGGAGCTTTTGGAGATTCAAGCCTTCAAGGCCAGGAATCCCCGGGAGATATTTGCTTTCAAAATGGGCAGGGCAGACTATCGTCTGATAGAGCTGGATCCCGGGAAGTGACCCCCCTATTTTTTAGTTTCCTGTGAAACAGCCTTCCATTTGTCGTTTTCCTTCTTGAAGGTGAACTGCCAGGTGACTTTCGGGCCGGGGACTTCGGCTGACTCCATCTTGCAGACTGCCGTGGCATCATTGTCCTTGACATCGATCTTTTCGAAGCTGGCGACTTTCATGTCCATGCTTCTGTTCTTGCAGTACTCCTTGATGGCCGCTTCATAAGGCGCGGAGTTTACGGCAGGCTCCTCTTTGGATCCGCAGGCGGATATAAGCGTTGCAAGGAGCGAGATTGTAAGGCAGGCGATAATAAGTTTTTTCATCATATACCTCTGGATTTTTTGTTTTTGATGACTCTTGGAATAATAACCCAGGAAGCGGTAAAGTCAAAGTTATGGTGATTTTTCGGGGTTCCATTATTTGATAATGGTATATTAGGCAATATTTTACAAAAAACCTGTATATTGCACCCCGGACAAAGGAATTGGTATCTGAAAAACACATACATATGCCCTTCCTGCAAGAAGGAATTTGACTGGGATGACTCCCTTGATGAGACCATGATAAGGTGCCCTCTCTGCCAGACTGAGATGATGGCGCCTTCTCCGGTTCTTGCAAAAGGTTCGGTTGTAGGGGACTACCTCGTCAAGGAGAGGATTGGAATTGGAGGCATGGGCGAGGTATACCTGGCTGGACAGCGCTCCATGAACAACCGTCCCGTCGCCCTGAAGATACTGCACGAGGATCTGATCAGGGACCAGGCCTATCTTGAAAGATTCTACCGCGAAGTCCGCATTCTCGCCCAGATCGAGCACCCCAATGTCGTAAGCGCCATCGAGGCGGGCAAGGCGGAAAACGTATATTATTTCGCCATGACATTCGTCGACGGCAAGGACATCAAGAGGATGCTGGATGAAGGCCACAAGTTCACGGAACATGAGGCGCTGAGGATCACCTGCGAGATCGCCTACGCCCTTAAATACGCCTGGGAGAAGCACGGAATCCTGCACAGGGACATAAAACCCGCCAACATAATGCTTACAAGTGAAAATGAAGTCAAGCTGATGGATCTCGGCATTTCCAAGAAGGTGTCCGGGGAGGATGTCGAACTGACGATGGCGGGAATGATGGTGGGCTCGCCGCAATACGTGAGCCCCGAACAGGCGAAGGCGCTGAAGGACATGGATTTCAGGGCCGACATGTATTCGCTGGGCGCCAGCCTCTATCATATGCTTGCCGGTTCTCCTCCCTATCCGGGCGACAACGCCATGGAGGTTCTTGCAAGACATCTTGACGAACCGGTTCCAGACCCCCGGAGGCTGAGGCCGTCCGTATCGCAGAGGACCACCGAGCTTATCGCCATAATGATGGCGAAAAGGAAGGAGGACAGGTTTGAGAAATGGGACGACTGCATCGCGGAGATAAAAGACCTGATGGATGTGCTTGGCGAGAATGACAGGGAATCTTCGTCGGCCAGCGCCGGCAGGATCGAAAGGCAGGCATCCGTGTCCGAAGATGTGCGTCCTGCAAAAAAGAAAACAAAGACGGGGTTTCCTGTGTTGAACAAAAAACTGCTTAAAGTTGCGGTCTATGGCATGCTGTTCGTTGTCTGCCTTTCCGGTTTCGGACTTATCGTCAAGAAAGGCATGCTCGATGCCAGGAATGACCGGGCGAAGAATCTCTTCGACGCGGCCGTGAAATTCATCGAGGCAAATCCTGAACCAGCTAATTTCAGGAAGGCGCTTGTAATGTTTGAAAACGTCCAGAAACTGGGCGTGCCTGAGTATTCTGCGGAGGCCAGGGCGGAGATGGACAAGATTCTCGAGAAAGCCCAGAAGATAAAGAACAAGAAACTCCAGGATCAGAAGAGGGTGGCCCTAGAGGAGCTCAAGAAACAGTCATATGAGTTCGAGAAGAATGATGAGCTCGACAAGGCGATCCTGACATGGGAGAATTATTTGAACAACGGGCCCTACGCCAAGGATTTCGACTTTGAAATCAAGAAGGCCATTGAATATCTGAACAGGAAGAAGAAAGTCAAGGAAGACGGGATGGATTGAGGCGGCTTATGACGCTAATTTGAAAACAATGAAATTTAAAATGGTTCAAGTTTTTTGAATTTCATGAACTAAACGGGGACATACATGACAACGATCGAGACGGATATCTATAGGATTGAAAGGCCTTCTCCGATGCTGCTGAAGCTCTATGTGGTAAGGAGCATACTCTCAGGGCCTTTTATTTTCATTACACTGCCAGTCCTGCTGTTCAGGTACTACACCTTGAAATACCGCTTCGACGCCGAGGGTATCAGCATGAAATGGGGTTTTATCTTCAGGAAGGAAGTCAACTTGACGTATGCAAGGATACAGGACATACATCTCACCTCCGGGCTCGTCCAGAGATGGCTGAGCCTTGCCGATGTCAAAGTGCAGACCGCGTCCGGCAGTGCAGAACCCGAAATGACGATAGAGGGCATAGTTGAATATGAGAAGCTGAGGGATTTCCTGTACGCGAAGATGCGTGGATACAAGGACCTCTCGCCTGCTGCCAGGGCGCATCCTGTTGCGCAGGCCGATGCCGGACGGGAGATGGGCGGAGATGCGCTGAAAGTACTGGTTGAAATTCGCGATGAACTGAAAGCCGCAAGAGAGGCCCTGGACAGGGCGTCAGGGAAATGAGGGTATGTACCAGTTTGTAAAAAATATTGTCCTGAGGGTGCTGAGGGTTCCGTCGGAACCCCTTGATCCCATGGGTGAGGTTGGAAGCCTCAAGGTTTTCAGGGCTTCCCCTAATTTCTTCAAGTACCGGCTTTATGTATGGATACTACAGAAAATCCTGTCGGCTTTCGTCCTGGCCCTTGGCGCCGGCATATATTTCGCTACGGCGCTGAAGACGCAGCCGCTGTCATTCAACCTTGTTGCTTTCGCGCTCATATCCCTTGCCGGAATATGCGTGGTCGGATTAGTGCATCTCGTAATATCATTCATCATGCTCAGGCTGGACTATGAGATGAGATGGTACAAGATAACGGACAGAAGCCTCAGGATCAGGGAGGGCGTCGTCTTTGTCAGGGAAATGACCTTGACTTTCGCCAATATCCAGAACATATCCATATCCCAGGGGCCCATCCAGCGGTTCTTCGGGATTGCCGACCTCAAGGTCGAGACCGCCGGAGGTGGCGCTGTCGCCCAGCCCGATCACAACGCCCAGAGCCAGTTGTTCTCGATGCACGTCGGCATATTCAGGGGGATTGACAACTACGACGAGGTAAGGGACACCATGCTCTCAAGACTTAAAAAGCGCAGGGACAGCGGGCTTGGTGACACTGACGAACATGCCCACTCAGTTCCTGCTGGCTCTGTCGGCGCCGCAGCTGCAGACAGCAAAATTGAGCAGGCGCCGCTGGAGATCCTTGATGTGCTCAAGGGGATTTATACTGAAGCGCACCTGCTCAAGGAAACTGCAGTAAAGCGGATCAACCTTGGATAAAATACTACTATTATTGCTGCTGTTCACCCTGCCTGCAATCCTTATTTATTTCATTAGGAGAAGAAGGAATCACAGGCGCAGTACTCTTTTTAACAGGCCTCTGGAGCCGGACAGGCTCAGGATGCTGGACGAAATCCCGCTCTGCAGGAGGATTCCGCAGGAGTACAGAAAAGAGCTCTGCGGGCATATCAATGTATTTCTGTCGGAAAAGACTTTTGAAGGATGCAGGGGGCAGCGCATCACCGATGAGATAAAATTGAAGATCGCCGCACAGGCATGTGTACTGCTGCTCAACAGGGAAACGGATTATTTTCCGCGTCTGACATCTTTGCTGATCTATCCTGACGCCTACTGGGTGAATGATAATTATGAAATGGCCGGTCAGACAATCAAAGGGAAGGCCGTGAACCTCGGCGAATCATGGGAGCAGGGGACCGTGGTGCTTTCCTGGAAGCAGATCTCCGATGAACTCGCCGACCAGTACTGCGGGCATAGCCTGGTATTGCATGAGTTCGCACATCAGATTGATGCCGAGGACGGATTCCTGAACGGCCTCCCGGAGCTTGGCGAAGGAGCCAACTACGGGAAATGGGCCGATGTTTTTGGAAAGGAATACGACGGGCTCAGGGATGGGGCGGTCAACGGCGTTGAAGATGTCATTGATGATTACGGGGCTCAGGACCCTGCCGAGTTCTTTGCGGTCGTGACAGAGGGTTTTTTCCTGAAGCCCACGGAAATGAGGCAGGCGCACGTCGAACTATATGATGAACTTGTAAAATTCTACAGACTTGATCCTGCCGGATGGAATCCCGATGGAGCCTCCAACGCTTGACCTGTTGACTATTTGCGTCACGCATATTAAATTATGCAATTAAACAAACAAGGTAGTTCCCATGAAAAATATGCTATTTGCAGTTGTCATGATGGTTTTATTCTGTTCCTGCTCTTCAACGCCACCACCCGGAAAGCCTGCCAAGGACGCACCCGACGTGCCGGGAATCGCCCCTGCTGAAATGAAGGATTCAGGAAACCTGGATACCGGATACAAGGACAATAAGAGACGTCTGGAACTGGCCATTCTCGCCAGGGACAAGTACATGGAGATCATGAGGAGTGCAAAGACCATGGAAGAGGCCGACAAGGCGAAAAGTGCCTTGGACAGGGCCCAGCAGGATGTCGAATTCCTCCAGTTGGAACTTGAGGAGAAGCCTGAAGTGAAATTCAAGCATGTGACGACTCTCTACGGACCGCTCGGATGGGTCCTTCTTATTACGGAATTCACCTTCAAGAGGCTCTACATCCTGTACGAATGGTGATCAGCCCCCGCGGCTTTTCAGAAGGGCTTCATTTATAAGATCAGGAAGCCATGACAGCTTCAGTGGACGTCTCATGAACATGATATTCTTCATGCCCCTGATATTATCTGGAATCTGCGGCTCTGCAGTCATTACGATCGTCTCCTGCGGAGCAGGCATGCCTCTCAGGGTTTCTATGTCAAAACCCGGAATATCCTTGTCGATCAGCAGGAGCGTGTAAGGCTTTTTCTCATCCACGGCCTTTGCGACGGCGTCCATGGCGGTTTTGAAATCCTCGGAATTGTCGCATTCTATTCCCAGGGCCGTGATTTGGCTGCACATCGCCTCACGGCCGATATGGTTGTCGTCCGCCACGATTATCCTGGGAGGAACGGTGGAGTCTGAATCGAGTATGACGTCCTGTCCGGGGACTGAAGGCATCAGCGGCAGATTGAAGATGCAGTAGAAGTCAGAGCCTTTCCCTGAAAAACTTGAAAGCCCAATCTCGCCGCCCATGAGCTCCATGAGGCGTTTGCAGATAGGAAGACCTAGCCCTGCTCCGCCATAGCGGCGGGTCATGGATGCGTCAAGCTGTGTGAATTTCTCAAAGATGAACTTCTGTGATTCCTCAGGTATTCCGTTGCCAGTGTCGATAACGTCTATCCTTATGGTTGCAATATCGCCTTTTGTCTCGAGACACGTGGCCTTTATGAGGACATATCCCTTCCGCGTGAACTTGACGGCATTCACTGTCAGGTTTATAAGGACCTGTCTTATCCGTATGGCATCTCCGATTACATACCGCGGGGTTCCCTGCTCGAAGCTGACAATCAGGCGCAGCCCTTTCTCCGCGGCGGCGACATGGTTGATATGGATGACGTCCTCGATGGTCTCCAGAAGATCGAGCGGTTCCTTCTGTATGTCGATCCTGCCGGCTTCGATCTTGGCCATGTCCAGGATGTCGTTTATAAGGGAGAGCAGCATGCGCGATGAATTGCAGATCGCAGTGGCGTATTCCGCATGTTCTGGCAGTATTTTCGAAGAGGACTGGAGAAGTTCGGCCATTCCGAGGATGCTGTTCATCGGCGTCCTTATCTCGTGCGACATGTTGGCGAGGAATTCGCTTTTCGCCTTGTTGGCCGATTCGGCGCCCTCCTTGGCCTCCTTCAGCCATCTTTCATACTCCTTCCGCTCGGTTATGTCCTCTTTGAACCCGATGAAGTGGGTTATCTGGCCCTTGTTCATTATCGGCGATATTGAAACATGCTCCCAGTAGAGGTCGCCGTTTTTCTTCTTGTTCTGGAATTCGCCCTTCCATTCTTTTCCGGCCAGGAGCGTGGTCCACATCTGCTTGTAGTAGTCCGGGCCAAGCATGCCGGACTTCTGGATGCTCATGTTCCTTCCTATGACCTCCTTGAGTGCATAGCCGGTGAGCTTGGTGAATTTCGGGTTCACGTATTCAATTTCGCCGTTCATGTCGGTGATCACGATGCTTGCAGGACTGTGCTCGACCCCGAGGACGAGCATGTTGAATTCAGCCTCCATCTGCTGTCTTTCTATGGCGGCGCCGATGATGTTGGCGGCGCTCCTGAAGACTTTTATCTCAGGCTCCTTCCAGGTCCTCTCATAACGGTTTTCGACAAAGGTTATCTGCCCCCACCACTTGTCCGCGCATTTTATCGGGATCACCAGGAGCGATTTGATGTTGACGGCATCGAACAGAACCTTTTCAGTTTCAGGAAAATCCCTGGTGTTTCCGTGGATGATTCCTCCATTCTCAAGGATTTCAGTCCACCTGCCGAATCCAGCTTTTGCAAAGGAGAAATCCTGGATGGCGGCCCCGCCGATAAGCTTTGGAACATTCTCAATGGACCATTCATATTTCAGATTTGTCGTGATCTCGCCCGACTGGTCCGGAAGATTGTTCTCGGATATCAATACGGCGCTGAGCTCGGCTGCGCCTCCAACCTCCCCGAGCGCCTCGTTCATGGCCACCTCGAAATCTGCGTGCTTGAGGAGGCTTTCAGAGCAGTTTCCAGTGGCTTCAAGGATGACGTTCTGCCGTTTGAGGATCTTCTCTATGTCCTCCCTCTCCTTGATTTCCCTGGTCAAATTCTCATTTACAGCATTGAGTTTCTCAGTCCTGTCGTTGACCATCTTCTCCAGATGAAGCCTGTATTGGCGCAGTTCCTCCTCGCCCTTCTTCCTTTCGGATATGTCGCGCCAGCTTGACAGTATCTCCACGCCCTTGTCATCATTTGCCGACTTGATCAGCCGGTTGACAGATTCGATCCACATGAACGACCCGTCCTTCAGGAGGAACCTGAATGGGACCTGTTGTCCCGTCTGTTCAGGCTGGGAGAATATGCCTTCAAATGTCTTTAAGTCGTCGGGATGGATGCGGCTGTGGAACTTGTCCCCCTTCAGTTCATAGTCGTGACATCCCAGCAGCCTTTCGCATGCCGGAGATACATATGTCACGTTGTTGAACGATGACAGCCTGACAAGTATGTCATTGGAATTATCCGCGAGCACCCGGTATCTTTCCTCGCTGTCCATCAGGAGCTTCCTGTTCCTGTTCATCACATGCATCACATACAGCAGGATTATCGAGAACATCAGCAGGATGAAGGACGTGCACAGCCAGAGGAAATCCCGGCTGGAATAAAAGGATGTTTCAAAATCCATGGCGGCGGATTCCTGTGCGGAAGCCGTGATGCATGCCATCATGGCGGGTATGATTGCGGAAAGGAATTCTCTTTTGTTCATCACGTCCCTGTTTTTCTATGGATGGAAATTCCCGCGTAGCTCACGCAGTGCGAATAATCACCTGTCAGTTCTCCGCTGGTGGTATATTCGACAAGCTCAGGCTCGAATACAGTGCCCTTTCCGGATAGCAGTTCAAGAGTCTTCAATAGTATCCTTATTGGGTTTGCGCCGCAGATGGTCGCCTTTGTCTTCTCCACATAACCGGAGAATCCGTTGAAATCAAGATTGACGATCCTGTCGACCGCACCCATGTCAAGTTCCTTCAATTTCGCAGGTATGTCATCGGAGAAGGGTTTGTATCCGAAGGATCGTCCGAAGTGGGTGAAGTCGGAGCTTATGACCCATAGGTTCCCAGGAACGAGCAGACCTGAAAGCGATTCGGCTATTTCCGCGGCGGAATCAGGTTCGATATGGCCGCATACGAATGGGATCAGCTTGATGTCAGGAAACATCACCTGCAGGAACGGAAGCTCCACTTCCAGTGAATGTTCCGGAATATGCGCCTCGGTCATCTCCGATATGTAGTTGTTCTTGCTTTTGACAAGACGTTCCACGGTTTCAGTATCTATGTCCATCGTTCCCAGCGGAGTCCTGTAGGATTTGAAGGAGGATGCGACTATGCCCTCGAACGGGAACGTGTGCGACGGCGAGATCACCACGGCTTTCCTGTAGGCTGTCCCTTCCGCGGTCCTGATGGTCCGGGCGGCTGTCCTGCCTGAATAGACGTATCCGGCATGCGGAACTATTACGGCCTGGACAATTCGGCCTGGTTTCCTCTGCGGTGACCCGGCGGATGCGAACATTTCCTCGATCCCGGACCTCAGGGCCTTGGGATCCGATTCGTAGAACTGGCCCGCCACGGCGGGCTCCCTGATGGAAGCAGATGTCCTCATGATGTCATCTCCCAGCTGAATTGTATTTCCTGCAGGTGGTAATCTACAATTGGATTGGGCCCACTTCAACCGGACTTGCAAAGTTGAGCACTTCTGCCATCATGAATAAACAAGCTGAAGTCTACGATCCCGGCTCCAGCAAGGATGTCGGGACTTGGACTCCAACCTCAGCACACCGACAAATGTTGGAGTTCAAACTTTAGTTTGTCTAAAAAGTAGCACAGACATTCTTGTCTGTGGTTTGAAATTTCATTTTCCGTCACAGACAGGAATGTCTGTGCTACCTCCTTTTCGAGCAACGTCTAACTACTCGTCCAGAATCCAGACTTCGACTTTCTTGAAGGCCGGATCCGGGGCAATCTCGACTCCGTCTGCGAGGACGGCGTCTTCCTCAGGAAGAAGAGGATAGAGGCACCAGCCTCCCCATCTCGGGCCGAATCCTGTCCACTTGTGGACTTTTTCGACGTTGAATTCCTTCCTGGTTCCATCCTTGAGCAGGAAGACAACCCTGGGAACGTAGCCCTTGGCGAAACCGCCCGACTGCTGGAGTCTGACAGCTGCGACCTTCATCGGCTTGTCGAATTTTATTTCCGGTGCGAAGTTTCCTTCATAGCCGATTTTAACCTTTGGCTTTGGTGCTTCATTGGGCTTGCCGAGGGCAGGGGTAGTCAGCCAGACTTTGTCGCCCTGACGGTAGATCAGGCCGTCCTTTGGAACATCAAGCTTCACGCTTTCAGGGATGCCTTCGAGGCGGATTGTGAGCCTGGACTCAATGGTGCCGGCGGGAAGGACAACTGTGATTTTTCCGGCGGATACATCCACTTTTGCGGATTTCGCGGCAAGTGCATAGCTGACCAGATCCGATGTCGGGGCGCACCAGACATTGTCGAGCCCCTTTGCGCCATACTTGTCTGAGATCGTCTTCAGCCTTTCCTGCCAGGCCTTGTAGTTGACGGAATCCTTCTTCTCGTCGATTCCATGGGAGAAATCTACATGGAGCGTTCCATCCTTGATATCCTTCGGGAAGTCGCCCATGGGATCCTTGTTCTTGTCGCCGCCGAGTCCGTCAAGGTTGCTCCTGCAGAGTTCGAGAGGGTCGAATTTCGGGTCGAATATTGAGGCAGCGCTGCTGCCGCTGACACGTGAACCGGCGCGCAGGTTGAACTCCTTGAGGAAAGGCTTGTAGTTGTAGTCGCCGGACGGATATACGAAAGTCAGCGGCGCCTTCTTGTCAGCGTAGGCGTAATGTGCGAATACCGCCTGGCTCCAGAAGAGCTCACGCTTGAACTGGTCCGGAGAGAGCAGCTTGGTCTTGTCCCAGTGGATTCCAGTGTGCCAGAAGCTGTGGTTTGAAATGTCCCATCCCTTCGCCAGAAGGTCTTTCACGTCGTCCCATGAAAGAATGGTGCTGTTTCCGCCTGACATGTTGCAGACCATGACGGCGGCAGTTCCGACGAAAGGCGTTTCCTTCCCTCGTTTGACTCCCGGAGGAGCGTCGGTGAACTTGTATTCGGCAAAGAGCGGCTGTGCGACGTTCTTTGCAAGAATTCCTCCGTCATCGAGTTCGATGCTGTATCCCCAGGTCTTCCCGTACAGGAACGGCGACACGGACGCCTTGACCGCCTTGGCGTCCCCTTTCAAAGGATATTCCCATTTTATTTCCTGTGCGGAAATTGCGAACGTCGCAAGAGACAGTGCGAAAATACCGGTTAATATCTTAATCATATATACTCCTTTTAATCTTATAGGAATTTGTATTTTCGGACCGCCGGCACCCTTGCCGGCAGTCTTTTACTTTTCTGCTCGTGATACCACCAGGTTGGTGGCGTTCCATCTTACTTCATTATCGAAATCCTTATCTGCCACTTTTCTGTTCCTTTTGCCGGGATGCTGCGCGCCTCGCCTGCGGCATATGCCTTTTCCAGTGATTCCTCCATGGACACCGAAGGTTCTGGCGCAATATGGTTTTGTCCGCCGACGTTGCCCTCGCTGCACCAGACCGCAAGGTAAGGGAACATGTCGGCAGGCCAGGCCATGACAAGCTTTGATGAGCCCTCGTGTGAGAGAATCACTTCGCCCTTTGTAAGTTTCTCCGTGAAGAACTTCCAGTATCTTCCGCTGCTGCTCGTGAACATCTTTTCAAGGAAAGGCGTGCCGTCTTCATTCTTGATTTCACCGAGTTTCCTGCTTTCTCCGCCTTTTCCAAGCCAGCCTTTCATCGAATAGGAGACCTTCACGTTCATTTCAGCAGGAAGTTCGAGCCTTGACCCTGTCCTGGCGCTGAAGATTGGATGGAATGTGTAGATGTAGGGCAGGGGCTCCTTGGAATTGTTTGTAACGGTGTAGTCAAGGACAAGCGATGACTTGTCGAGTTTTGCAGTACGCTTGAAGATATAAGGCAGTTCGAAGCCGGACGTCTCCATGGATAGGGTTCCATTGTCCAATGAATGCGTCCATTTTTTCCTGTAGAGGTCGCCGTGCGGATGGAGTTTTGCACCCTTGAATTCCCCGGCTGGCATCTTGCACTCTGTCATGGTAGGGAAGACTTCGTCGATGCCGTCGAACTCGGTGTCGTTGTAGGTCATTTCCGTGAAGCGTCCGCTGTAGGCTTTGGTTCCGCGGTCGAGGTATTCGTTTCCTGAAGAGTCCTTTATGGAAATTATCTTGCCGCCTATTTCAGGAAGGAATTTCACGGTGAGCGATTCGTTCGAAAGGATCACGCATGGAGTTTCCTTGCCGTCAGCGAGCTTGGCGGATGAGGCCGATGCCCTGTCCGGTGCCGCCTGTGCAGAGAGCAGTATTGAATAGAAAAAGATTGCGCAGCATATGAATTTGATGTTTTTCCGCATGTTCTCTCATTTTATAAATTCCTTCCGGCATCAGCCGGGAGTAATTTATCAATACTCTTCTATGCTGTTTTCATAAGGTTTAAGACCATTCGGGCCTTGTTCCCACCAATAAGAGTTGCTGCCAGGGTCAGTATCGAGATTGCTCCATACGTTCATCCGGTATTTTTTCATCACTAGTATAGTGGCGTGTCCATCCAGGAAGACAGTAGGACGGGGACCGTTGGGAGTATGCCAGCTTGAAGCAGGGCCATTCCAGTCATCTATAGCCGAGTGGGTGCTTCCGAAAGGGAGGTAATCTTCTGGAGACTGAGATCTGCCGCGTGAACATATGTGGATTGGCTTGCTTGCGGGATTCCTGTAATAGAATGTCGAAAACGGACCCGTCAAGGCTACGAGCGTAGGGTCGTGCAGGGGATTGGCGTTTGAATTGCCGTTGGTGCATTGGTAGATCCTCGAACCTGTATATGAATTCAGGCCGTCATATGCCGTATTGGTTCCATGCAGGTAGCGCCATTTCCCGCTGCCGTTCTTGTAAAGGCTCATGTTTGACGAGGGACAAATAAAAATACCTCCTATTGCCTGAAAAGCATCAGATGACGGATATTTGAATCCGACATAGTCTGCCAGGAGCCGCTCCAGGTTGATGCCTCGTCCCCTGTCCCAGGCGCCGCCCGACGTGTAGGAATATGGCAGGCGATCAACGTTGTCGCCAGCATAGTTAAGCTGGGAAAGCCCAATCTGCTTGAGGTTTGCCACGCAGGAGATGCGCTTTGCCGAATCCCTTGCATTTTTCAAGGCAGGCAGGAGCAGGGCGGCAAGTATTGCGATAATCGCAATTACGACCAGAAGCTCGATCAGCGTGAATTTCAATTTCTCATTCATATCTTAAACTTCCATTTACCTGTTTTTCAAGTACGTTGCTATGTTGCTTTTTCAATTATATCATATTCCAAAGGAAAAAAATAGTCCCTACCTGAGATTCAGCGCCCTTAGCTGTCCGGGATACATTGAAAGCTTTATTTTTCCATCCTTTACAGGAATGGTCTCGCCGGAAACCGTATCTGTAACCTTGCTGCATTTAGGCAGTGAAACTTCGATGGCGTTCTTATCTGTCAAACCCGTGTTGACTATGCCGACATACGTCCCGTACTTCTCCGTTGGAAACGCCCTGGCAATGACTTCAGGATCGGCTGAGGCATTATCGATTATCTTGCTTGGCATGGCCGGGAGCGACAGGAATGCCGCGTTGAATGTGCGCACATATTCCGGGAATCCCCGGTTGAAGCTGTTGCCTGCGAGATACCCGATGAAGCGCGGATCTCCGTTTGCGAAGGCGCGCGCCTCGCCGATCATGCAGTAGGGGCCCGTGCGCTCGACATCGGCCACGAAATAGCCCAGGATTGGATCCTTGCCGTCGTTCATGTCGTTTTCATTCAGGCCGTAATGGCGGATGATCGCGAGTCCCGACGGCGTCCTGAATGCGTCAAAAGCCTTCTTCGAGGAGACGGTATAGAGCCTGTTGAAGGAATAGCTGAGCATGATTCCCGGCTTGTCCTTGTAGTTCTGCGGATCGTTCCAGGGATTCGCGTGCTGCCATTCATAACTGCCCCATGTGCCATGCTTCTCAAGCAGCGCCTGCAGATACATGTCCTCCGCAACTACCTTGTCGTACGGCACTGATTTCACGAACTTGAAGAATTCCCTGCTGCCGTCGAGATTTTTCTCCCATTTCTCCGGGGCGTCGTTGACAACCGCAGTCTTCCATTCCCATGGATTCTTCATTCCTTTCGCAACGATTGAGCCGGGAAGTCCGATGCCCGGCTCGCTCGAATCGGTTGTATAGAGCAGGACAGCTTCGGGACTGACTTCCTTGCGCAGATATTCCGACAGTGCGAGATTGAAGTCGCGCCTTTTCTTGAACCACCATTCATAGTATTTGTCAAGGAGCGCCTTGTCCTTCTGGAGATCCTCGCGCGTGATTTTCTTATCCTGCTTTGTTTCAGAATTGAAGATTTCAATGTCCTTGGCGTTGAAGCTTATCGGATTCGCCTCCGGCCTGGGGCGGAACCATGCCCCGATGAACTTCGCCTTGTCCTTGTTCTCGACAATGGTGACATCAAGAAGTTTTTTCGCGTCCTCGATGAAATCCGGATCGATGATGTCGGCGTTGGTCTTGTGGCACCATTCTATGTGCGTGTAGTCCTTGCCCCCTTTGAGAGTTTCGCAGCGGCGCTGATTGCCGATAGCGACATTCTTGTCCTGGCCTATGCTGCCGGCGTATTCATAATAGGGAAATACGTAGAAGTCCGGGTATTTTGCAAGCATCTGGATTATATCGGTCCAAAGCGTCCGGGTCGATGACTGGTTGTACCATTTGTCCCCGCCGTACTTGGAGGAATCCCAGCCCTGGTTGTGTCCGAACTCGAGTAGGTCCTTGGTGAACGTGTTCATTCCGAGGAATTTCATGAGCTTGACTTTGTATTCATACCAGTCCACCGGATTTGCCACCCCGCGCAGTTCCGGAAGTTTTTCTTCAGGCTTGTGTCCCTGGGCAATGACGCCGTCCGCCATTTCCTCGCGGAAGAAAAGATACCTGCGCGGAAGTTCGGCGGGAGGATAATTTATTTTCTGGGCGAGGGCGCCGGTATCGGTGATTTCGAAGAGTCTTATTTTTGAGACTGCCGCTCCGGCCGACTCGAGATTGTTTTCAGCCTTGAGCTGTGCGATGATGACCCAGAATCCGTCCTGTGGAAGCAAGGGCCTTGTCTCGCGTCCGCGCGGACGTTTTATTTCAGGAAAACGGTCGTGGAGGAAGAAGAGTTCGCGCCATGTCTGAATTTTTCCTGAAAGCGGGAATTTGAGGGATTCAGGATTGTGGTTCACGTAAAGCGCCTTGATGGCGTCGCCGACTGTCGTTCCGCTGTGGATGCCCCTGGCAGTTTCGCAGCCCCAGTTGCATATGAACATGCTGCGGGGCTTGTCATCCGGGAACTCCACCGAGAGAACGTAGGCGGTGCCAGGCTTGAGATTGAGCCCCTTGCCGACACGGTATGCAAAATATTTCGAGCCGCCTTCTGCATTGGGGAGGATGCGGCATGGAGTTCCAAGTATGGTCTCGACTTTGCTGACGCCTTTTGGATACTCGGTGAACATTGCTTCCGAATTGTCCTTCGAACAGTCAATTTCCTGCACCAGCAGCTGCTTGCCGAAAGGCGCGCCGGCATCGACAGGTTCGGCCGCGTAGGCCCTGCATGCCAGCATTGCCGCGGAAAATAGAATTGAGTTGAGAAATGATTTGCTGTTCATATTGTTCCCGTGCCCTTAATTAAGAATTTCAAGTTGAATCTCTTTGTATATTTTCTTCCGTCCGGAAGAAAATATCAATACTCGTCGACCCAGAAGTCCCATGCCTTGTGGGCCTCCTGTCCGGAAAAGCATGCGCCGGTAGCGACTTCGCATGTGTTGTACGGACCCATTGAAAGGCAGCCTCCGTTTACAATGTCAAACCTGTATTTCAGGGATGTGACGCTGTATGCGTGTCCGTCAAAATAAACTACCGGACGTGATTTCCTGTGCCAGGATTCCGCCTGGTATGGATTTCCATATCTGTATGAGCCGAATCCCTGGGTGTTGTCGTTCCTGTGCGTTGAGTCGAATTGGAAAGGCGTCTGGTTGGGCCTCGTGAAATGCGTGGCCTTGTAGGAGAATGGCGGATTTGCCGAATTGAATCCATATATTGCCGAACCGGTATAGTGTTCGAAAAGTCCGGAATAGGAGTTGTACTGTCCGCCATCACCGTGCTCGGCTTCGTAATATGAACCGGGCCATCCCGCATCCCAGCGAGTTCCAAGTTTCAATGATGATGACGGGCATATGAAAATTCCACCGGTCGCCTGGCGGTCATAGCTTGCTCCTGGAGGCCCCTTGTAGGTTTGACCGGTATAGCCAGCCATCACATATTCAAGTCCGACACCCCTGGATCCTTTCTGGAAGGGATCCCAGCCCATGTCGAGGAACGGCATTGATAGATCATGGTCGACGGCATATGTATTCATCGCAAGCCCGATCTGCTTCAGGTTCGACATGCAGGTCACCTGGCGTGCGCCTTCCTTCGCGTTGTTAAGGGCCGGAAGCAGAAGCGCTATCAGGATTGCGATGATCGCAATTACCACCAGGAGCTCGATCAGCGTGAAGAAAGTTTTTTTCATTTGTGTCTTCCTAGTTCAAAGTATGCTTGATAATGTCAGACGCGTCTAATTGTAACCGCTCACGGAGACAAGTCAAATATCATTCAATATTATCCAGCTGTTTTTCAATGGTTTTATGAAAGCTGTCAGTATTCGTCGATCCAGAAATCCCATGCGTTATGGGGTGCCTGTCCCGAGTATGTATATCCAGTCCCTAGCTCATAACTATTGTAGTTGCCTGTTGCAAGGCACCAGCCTGACGAGTTCTGGAACCGGTATTTAGATGAGGTTACGTTCAACAGATGACCGTCGAAATAGACAAGAGGACGGGCCTTGGCATGCCATGATTCGGCCTGAGTCCAGTCAGCGTATCTGTAGCTTGATTCTCCTTTTGTATTGTCGACCCTGTGTGTAGAGTCGAACTGGAAAGGGGTTTGGGCGGGTTTCGAAAAAGCTCTGACTTTGAAAGAAAACGGGGGCTTGGGGGCCTCTCCGTTAATTGCGTCGCCACCATAATGGAGGGGGAGGCCGGCATAGGAATTATATTGTCCTGAATCCCCGTGCTCTGATTTATACTCGGAGCCGATCCAGCCGCTCCAATTCGTGGTGACGCTGACCCACGACGAGGGGCAGAGCCATATTCCACCAGTTGCGCGGCGGAGCTTGTCGGCATCCTGAGGGCCCTGATATTTCTGGCCTGTATAATCTTCGAGCAGCATGCATAGACCGCTCCCCCTTGAACCTTTTTGAAAGTTATCGCTGCCGGCGGCATAGAATGGCATTGAATCATTATGGTCAATTGCATAGGTGTTCATGGCGAGTCCTACCTGTTTCAAGTTGGAGCCGCAGAGCGACATCCTTGCCATTTCCTTTGCGTTGGTAAGTGCGGGGAGGAGCAGGGCGCACAGGATCGCGATGATCGCGATTACGACCAGGAGTTCAATCAATGTAAAGAGTTTTTTCATCATCTGATTCCTCTCCAGTGCATGATCCTCTTTTCTTTAATGTAACCGCTCACGAAATCCAGTCAAGCCCGAAATGTGAAATAATTCTCCATTCTCAGGATTCCCGCCGGAATAGGCGCCATTTGTCATTGTATAGGCCGCCGGTAGCGTGATTGGATGGATCGTCGGCGTTGGTTCCAGTGAATTTCTGCTTGTGTTCCTTGACGTCAATACTCATCGAGTTGATAATCCCATGCTTTATTGTCCGTCTTGTTCCTGCCGAAATAATAAGTGCTGTAGTTTTCCAGGGCGACCTTGGATGTGTCGTTTACGTATTTTGCAGAAACGAGGCCGAGTGCATGGCCGTCATAGAAGAGAGTGGGCCGGCATTTCTGCTTGTGCCAGGGATAGCCGCCAAAGACGCTGGGGCATTCGAGGTGGCTGCTGTGCCACCAGTAGCGTTCTCCGCAGAACTGGAACGGAGTGCGCTCTGGTTTCGAGAAATACGTGATCATAAAACTGAACGGCGGCTCCACGTCTGGTGTAAGCGAAGGCGTGAACCATCGGCCGCCGCCGGTATTGTAGTGCTCCCAGTTGCCCCAGTAGGAATTGTTCTTGCGCGAGCCGGCAGTCCCTTCAAGGACAAAGTTTCCGTCGTAGTTTCCGGTTGTCTTGTTCGCGCCAATCATATGGGAAGGGCAGATCCAGATGCCCCCATGGGCCATGTTTCCTGTATTCACTCCTTTTCCAGTATAGTCTTCAAAAAGCCATTCGCGAAGCGTGTTGTTGACGCCTCTGGCATATCCGCCTCCTCCGTTCAATCCATCGCTTGCAAGTCTTACGGGCTGGCTCATGTTGTAGTCGGTTCCATAAGTGTGCAGGGCGACTCCGACCTGCTTCAGGTTGTTGAGGCAGCCTGAGCGCTGGGCCATGTCCTTCGCCTTCTGGAGCGCCGGCAGCAGCATCGCTGCGAGGATTGCGATTATCGCAATTACGACCAGCAGTTCGATAAGGGTGAATTTTTTTAAACTCTTCATTGTCTTCGCCTCCGTTGATTCAACGCCAACTAATGCCATTATACTAAATTCCCGGAACCAAGTCAATGCAATTCAAATGCAATCTTGATAGCGCAATATGCTGCTTTGCGTCCTCCTTGTCTCTTGATATTATATGATAGATTCCCCTTCTTGTCAACCGTGAACGGTTACGAATTGTGATGTTTTCTTGAATTACATTTGAATTTGACAGTCAGGAGAGTTAAAATTTAATCGTTTTATCATTAATTGAAACGCAAACGGTAACGGAGAATATGAAAGATATCCTGCGAGTGCTGGCCGCCTATTATCCCGAGCTCTGGCCTGCTGGAAATATAGGTGACGACATCCGCCTTATGCGCGATGCTGGAATAAACACCGTCAGGATGGGCGAGTTCGCATGGGCCGACATGGAGCCTTCTCCCGGCGTATTCAATCTGGATTTCTTTTCAGAAGTCATGGTCAAGCTCCATGATAACGGAATCGATACCGTGTTCTGCACCCCTTCGGCGACGCCTCCTGTCTGGCTTTCCCACAATCATCCGGAACGCCTCTTCATGGGAACCGACGGAATACGGATGATGCACGGGGCGAGACAGCATTTCTGCAACAACAATCCTTTCTTCAGGAAAAGGTCGCGGATAGTTGTCGGGGCTATCGCAAAAAAGATTTCAAAGCTCCCGGGACTCGTTGCCTGGCAGATTGACAACGAAATGAAGTCCCACGTTTCCGAATGCTGCTGCGAGGAATGCGGCAGGCAGTGGCGCCAATGGCTGAAGAATCGCTATGGATCAATAAAAGAACTTAACAAGCTCTGGGGCACCTCGCTCTGGAGCCAGAAGTATTCAAGTTTCTCGCAGGTGCCGGTTCCCTTGAAGACCCCATTTGCCCATAATCCTTCCCTTCAGACAAACTACAGGATTTTCTCACGGGAGAAGATCGCGGAGTTCCAGGACGAGCAGGTCGAGATCATCAGGAAATATTCCAAGGCTCCGATCACCCACAACAGCAATGTCAGGCATTACCTCAACCACGCCGAACATTACAGGAATCTGGATTTCGCTTCTTTCGACGCCTACTATGACAGCGACAACTACAGCAAGATGCTGATGGATTATGATATCTGGAGAAACCTTAAGAACGGCAGGAAGTTCTGGGTCATGGAGACAGGGCCCTCGCACAGCGGCTGCATATTCGGCTATCCAAAGCTGCATAAGAAGTCCTACCTCAACGCCGAACTGACTGCTGCATTCGCGCTTGGCGCAGGAGGTTTCGGCTACTGGTTATGGCGTCAGCAGCGTACGGGGCCTGAAATGCCCCACGGCGCAATCATCTCCTCGTGGGGTGAGCCGACCATCGGTTTTGATGATGTGAAGCAGGCCGGCGGCTCCCTTGAGAAAATTGCGCCGCTTCTCACGTCGTCTGAAAATGTCAATGCGGAAATTAAGATCACTTATTCCGACATTGCCAGGGCGTTTTTCCTGACCGAACCGTTGGAGGGAATCGACTACATCGACAAGATGCAGGAACTCTACAAGAGCGTTCTTGAAACTGGATTCCACCGGGATCTCGTTCCTGAAAATGCGGATTTGAAAGGATGCAGGCTTCTTCTTACACCCTATCTCCCTCACATTGCCGATGAGTCCCTGGAAAAGGCCTTGTCATTTGTAAAGGACGGCGGTACCTGGATTGTCGGCCCCCTGAGCGGATGCAGGACTGCCGACCACGCTCTTTATACGGAATCAGCGCTGCATCCCGAACTTGAGAAGGCCGCAGGCGTAAAGACTGTCTTCACTTTCTCGCCGACGAACAATGATATTTCCGGGACCGCCTTTGGGCTTGCGGCACCACTGTCGATCTGGAGCTCCTTCTTCAGGACTACGACTGCGAAACCGCTTGGCACGACAAATGACAGCCGCCTTGCGGATCTCGCATTTCTCACCGAGAACAAATACGGCAGGGGCAGGATTGTGATGCTGGGCTCCATGCCTTCAGGCGACCAGGGGAAGCTCATGCTTAAAAAGATGATTGGACACTATGCCGCTGACCTGCGAATTTCGCAGAAGCTGGATCTCCCGCAGGGAAACCTGGCGGTTCCAAGAAAAAACAAGGACGGCATATTCTGGTTCGTAATCAACATGGACGGGAAAGGCTGCTCTTTCAAATATGGGAAATCTGGCCATGTCAAGATTGAACCGTACGGATTCAGGATTATTAAGTAACGCAAGGATTGCTGGATGGTTGCTAATACACAACGCTAAATATTTTTCAATGGTTTGAGCTTTTATATGTTCCTGGCGTTCTGTTTGAAATCAAACCCAGTCATCCATTTATCCAGCAATCCAGTCATCCAACTTTAAAAAAGGAGTTGCCTCATGCTTCTATCAATGTGTTCTGATTACGCCAGGGACAGGGGGAATGCGGAACAGGATTTGAAGAAGATAGCCGACGCCGGATTTGACGGCATCCAGTGGATACACCAGTGGAACACGGATTTCATCTACACGAAGCCTGAAATAAGGCAGATAAAGAAATGGCTTAAGGATTTTAAACTGGAGATGTTCGATCTCCATGCAACCGATGGAGTCGAAAAAAGATGGTATTCGGAAACGGAATACGAACGCGAGGCTGGTGTCGGGATAGTCAAAAACAGGGTCGAGATGATTGAGGAACTCGGTGGAAATGTGATTGTCATGCACATCCCCAGGCTGATTCCGGACAATCTCGGGAAATGGGGGCGGCTGAAGAAATCGCTTGATGAACTTGAGGGGTTCTGCCTGAGGAAGAAGATCAGGATAGCCGTCGAAAATGTTTTCTTCGATGAGTTCAACGGCATATCGGAGCTCATGCGCGAATACAGTCCTGGCTACCTTGGAATCTGCTACGACTCAGGCCACGGCAACATGGGCGGGAAGGGGCTTGACCATCTTGCGAAACTCGCAGACCGCCTTCTGTCGCTGCATCTCCACGACAACAATGGTTTCGACGATCAGCACAAGCCGCTTTTCTCCGGAACTATCGACTGGAAGAGGCTCGCGGCGGTGATCGCATCCTCGAATTACAAGGGGCCTTTGACTCTTGAGACAGGCATGAGGAATTCCGGAATAGCGGATGAAAGTGTCTTTCTGAGACAGGAATATATTGATTCCAGGAAGCTCGCGGGGATGGTGGAGAAATGCAAATGTTGAAACAGGCTATGCCGGCCGAGGAGGAAATCGGGTTTTCAAGTAATTGACAATTTTTATGTTGTTTTATCTTGACGGTGTATATTTTTATTGTATATTTTAAACCTGTTATGTTTTCTTTTCCATAATTATAAAGAACAAAACTTAAAAGGATAAGAGGTAGGTAATGAGACTTACAAAGAAAGCCCTTGTAGTAGGATTCGTCGTCGCCATCATGGCAGTCATAACATTCGATGTCAGTGCCGGTGATCCCTTCAGGAAACTCGGCAGAGGCGTTGTCAATGTTGGTTTCGGAGCCCTTGAAATCCCCATGAAGGTATATGACGTGAACAAGGACGAAGGCGGTCTTGCTGGCTGCACCTATGGTCTTTTCAAGGGAATTGGTTACTTCATCGCACGTGAAGTCATTGGCGTTGTCGAGATCGTGACGTTCCCGATGCCTCTTCCCGGCGCAACCGACAGCAAGAGGGACACCGGCTGGGGCTACGGGCCGCTTATGGAGCCTGAATGGGTAGTCGGGCCTGACCATGACATCTATAATATCATATATCAGGACTTCCCGCAGAACTGATCAGCCGTTGAAACCTTGAATTCCCGCCCCGCCTCAACGGCGGGGCTTTTTTTATATACACTAAAATATCGGAGTAATAAAATGTTCGACAATACAAACATAAAAGTAGTTGACTGCACCATAAGGGATGGCGGTCTTATCAACAAATGGAAATTCTCTAATGAAATGGTGAGGAAGGTCTTCCTCGCCCTCGACGCCGCCGGCGTCGACTACATGGAAATAGGATACAGGGCGTCCGAAAAGCTCTTCCCTCCAAAGGAATTCGGTCCATGGCGCTTCACAAAGGACGATGCGGTCAGGGAGATCATCGGCGACACAAAGACAAAGATGAAGCTTGGCGTGATGATAGATATAGACAGGGTTGATCCCGACGATCTCAGGCCTGCATCCGAATCCCCTCTCAGCTTTGTAAGGGTCGCCACTTACCTGAAGGACATAAACAAGGCCGTGGCCCTCGCCAACCTGGTCAACGAGAAGGGCTATGAGTCCTTCATAAACATCATGGCGATTTCGACCGTCAACACTTTCGATCTCGAAGAAGGGCTCAGGAAGATCGAGAATGAGACAAGCGTGACGGCGGTTTCGGTGGTTGACAGCAATGGTTCATTATACCCTCATGACATTGACAATCTTGTTTCAATATACAAGAAGGAGCTGAAGACGAAGAAGACCGGTTTCCACGCCCATAACAACATGCAGCTCGCCTTTGCGAACTCCATCCAGGCGATCAACTCGGGTTCGGCCTTCTGCGATGTGACTGTGAACGGAATAGGGCGCGGCGCCGGAAACTGCCCCATGGAACTTCTCGTGGCCAGCCTGCGCGACCCGAAATACAAGCTTGAACCCATCCTGCAGGTGATCCAGGATGTCTTCGTGGATCTCAACAAGGAAATCGAATGGGGCTACATCATACCATACATGATAACAGGCGTCCTGAACGAGCATCCGCGCGTGGCGATAGAAGTGCGGAATTCGGACAGGAAGGATCTCTACGCGGACTTCTACAGGCAGCTGACGACTCCTGAATGTTTTGAAAATAAATAATTATCTTGGTTAAGTATATTGAAAATTATTTGACCGGGTATTACTTTGCTCTTTCATTTTCTGTAATTCAAGGGGAGAGGGATGCTTCATCTTTCGAGGACAGCTGTGTTGATTCTGTTCACTGCCTTTTCGTTTTCCGCTGCTGTCGCCGCGGAGGACAAGGCTTCCGTCCTCTTGAAGAAGGCCTGGCTTGAATACAGGTTCCAGGAGGTGAAAAAGGCACGGAGTTATTTCGAGGAGGCCGAAAAAAAGGCTTCGGACAAGGATGAGATGCTGCAGGCCCTTACCGGACAGGCGTTCTGCTTCCAGTTCCTCATGAAGAACAGTGTCACTTCCGACGATTACGGGAAGGCCGTCATACTTTATGACAGGTGTCTGAAGGAGGCCGGTACCGATCATAAGTACCTGCAGTTCTGGAAATCCATGAAGGCTGAATGCCTGTATAGGATATCTGTCCGCGAATCGGATACGGGCAAGGCGGGGAAGGCAGAGGAGCTCTGGACCGAGGTCCAGCAGGATGGCGCCGGCACTGTCTTTGCGCAGGACGCCATGCTTTCAAGGGCGATCATGCAGTCCGATGATGTCAATGACGCCAGGGTCACCTCCCATTGCGCCGACATGGACAAGTATCTGGTTCCATTCAGGAAGGATGCAAGGAAGATCGATGTTGCAAAGGACAGGAATGCAATGCTTGCCCCGGTGATGGCAACCTACCTCTATAATGTTTATTTCTTCCGCGGTGACTTCAAGAAAAGCGTCGACTCCCTCATCGACTACTGCAAGTTCGGCCCCACCAGCTTCCAGTACAAGGCCACCGCCTACTTCAAGGTCGCAAGAATATCCGAAACCAGGCTTTCAGACAATAAGACGGCGGTTGACTACTACATGAAGTTCTATAACGAATGCGGAAGCGACAGCAGATCCTACTACTCCTTGGAGAGGGCGAAAACGCTTGGAGCATCGGGAACAGCGGGAAATCAGCCTGCAAAGGCCAAAGAGGAAAAAAGATAATGGCTGACAACAAACCAGGCGAAATTGAATCAAGGATGTCCTTTGTGAACTACATCGGACTCGCCATATTGCTTGTCTGCTATGTCGGTGCGCTCTGGAATGTCTATAAGATAAAGGAGGATGAGTTAATCCTCAAGAAGAAAGTCATAAGGATATGCCACTGGCAGTTGGAGCTTGGAATCAAGGATGCCGTGGATGAAATGATCAACGGGTATGAGAAATTGCATCCGGATATCAAGATCATACAGATCCCGGTGACCGAACGCGCCTACGCCCAGTGGGTCACCACCCAGCTCATCGGGAGGACCGCCCCCGATCTTGTTGAACTCGGGTTCTTCGACGTCAAGCTTTATCTCGGAAGATATTTCCAGCCGATCACCGATGAGCTGCGCCAGCCCAACCCCTACAACAAGGACAATGAGTTCAAGGACACTCCGTGGATGGACACCTTCACCGACGGGCTTCAGAACAGCTATATTCCAGAGCTCCTTGACTATTATGCCGTGGGATTCAGCCAGTTCACCGTCAGGATCTTCTACAACAAGACCCTGATGAAGAAGATTCTCCAGAGGGATGGACCACCGGAGACCCTCGAGGATCTTTTCAAGGACTGCGAAAAGATCCAGGAATATGTGAAGACCAGGAATGATGAAATCAAGGCCTTCAACAGCCAGCAGTCATCGAAGAGCGGACTGTGGGGTTTCTTCTCCCCGGCCAGGCAGAAATCCAGCCTGACGGTTGTCCCGATAGCATCCTCCAGATACCAGGTGAATATCTTCAGATTCAGATATGCGGGAATGCTTTCCGCCGACAGATGCCTTGACATCGACTTCGGATGCGACGGATATGCGAACTACCAGGACGTTCTGCAGGCCATGCTCTCCGGCGGGCTTTCCCTGCAGGACGAGAAGTACAAGGTCTACAATGAACTTACCAGGAAGCTGTCAAGCTATTTCAATCCCGGCTTCATGTCCGTCGACAGGATGGATGCAGGTTTCTCATTCGTCCAGGGCAACGCCGTGATGATAACGTCCGGCAGCTGGGATGCGAGCTCCTACATAAAGAAGATAAATGATCAGCCCTTCGGCGACGTGATTGTGTCGGTGGACGACAAGCAGGTCGCAAATTCCGCCGAGGCGTCGGCGCGGCTCATGGAAGCGGCGAACTCCGGCGCAAAGACAGTTCAGCTGCAGGTAAGCAGGGAAGGCGACGTGAAGAAGCTGGTCCTATATCCTGTGAAAGGATCGAACCTGTGGGAGTCATACGGAATAGTCGTTGAAGACTGCGCCGACCAGAAGGGCAGGACAGTTCCAGTGGTCACGGATTTGGATCCGGTTTCACCGGCGGCGGATGCGGGCATGACGCGCAAGAGGAGCTTCGACGTCGGTATTTTTGATTTCCCGCTGCCGGCAAAGGACGATCCGGCGTATGGGAAATATATAGTTGGAAGAGTCGTGGAGAGCTCCGATACCGGGTTCAAGTTCGGTATAACCAAGTTCACCGAGCGCAAGGCCGAGTGCGTGGACTTCTTCCAGTACTGCACGACACCTGAAAACAACCAGAAGCTCAATGAAATAGCACAGTGGATACCGGCGGTCAAGGGGGCCAAGCCCACTCCGTTCCTCGAGGCTTTCGTGCCCAACTTCAAAGGCTATTGGGGATATCTCAATTTCATCATGGGCTCAAAGACTGACATGCTCGAAAAACAGACGTTCTGGCCCTACATATCAGGCGAGAACGACTATCCGAAATATCTTGACGTCCTCGGCGGTGCATTGCCGAACGCGGCCGCGAACGACTACATTGAACTTATAAGGAAGGCCCGTGAAAGTGTTCCGGACAAGAATGTCTTCAGGAGCTTCTACCTGGCCCAGTACATGTTCCCGGAAAGCTTTGTCGATGCCAAGGATGGAAATGCCCCCGAACAGGAGAAGCTTGTGGAGAAGAAGAGGAACGAAGCTGCTGTGAAATTCGTTGCGAGCTGGGACAACCTGGTGGGATTCGCATTGGAGGAGATGAGGATAAAGGCCATGATGGAGCCCTGCTTCAAGGACAAGGACAACAACACTTTCAGCAAGGCCTTCTTCTCGGAATACGAAAGACTTTCCAATATGAGCGGAGGGAAATAGGAATGCCAAGGGATATAGGATATAAAAGAGTAAGGCACTATTGGAATCTTTACCTGTTCCTGCTTCCCAGCGTACTGCTTGTCGCCGTGTTCTCCTACTATCCTGCAATAAGCGCGATGTACCATTCGTTCTACAGGTGGAATGGCGAGGACATCAATTATTTCGTGGGCATGGAAAACTTCAAGAAGGTGCTTGGCGTCGTCACTCCATGGGTGCTCCTCTTCATCCTCTTCTACATGGTGATCATCTTCGCAAAGGAAAAGAATATCCTGTCAAATACCCTGAGATTTATTTCCGGAGTCCTCTGCCTCGCCCTGACCGCCGTGCTCCTGGCCTTGAAAGGATTCGCATTTGCCGCGCCTTTCTCTCTAACTAACCTGTATACGAACATGTCCCAGACGGTGATAGCGCTTGTCTTCTGGGGCTTCTGGCTCCTCGTATTCCAATTCCTGGTGAGCGAGGAGAGCGAGAACAAATGGATATATCTCCTCTCGACGGCCGGCTTCCTTGCTGCCGCCCTGTTGAGGATCACCGGATTTTCCGCAGTATTTGCCTTTTCCGCGATCATGCTCATTGGCGGACTCGCCATATGGCTCCTCCCGGCGATGAAGAAACTAAAGACAATTGAGGGCGCAAGGACAATGCATGCATTCGCATCCCTTTCCATTGCCTTCTGGGCCCTGGGCGCATACAGCGGAGGCGACACGATCATGTGGGGCGGCTTCTATGTCCTCGCCGTCCTGATCGCCTTCAACATCGTCAAGATGCTTCCTTCCATACTAACCGCTGTCGTCGTCCACAGGATCAAGAGCGAGACGATGAACTACTGGTACCGCGTGCTTTTCGTGATCCCGATGATCATTCCCGGAATGGTATACCTCCTTATCTGGAAATTCTTCTTCAATCCAAACGAAGGTATCTTCAACAGGGTCCTCGTCTATACCAAGGTGATGGACATCCTCGTGTACATGGACGGGATTCTCGGATGGGGCGGAATTTTCAAGACAGGCGTAATGCCTGTCTGGCTTGGAAATGAACATCTGGTCCTCCCCGCGCTCATCATATGGGGGTTCCCCTGGGTCGGCGTGGTAGGCGTGCTTATTTACCTTGCAGGCCTCCAGGGCATTGATACGAGCGTATATGAGGCCGCCGACCTCGACGGCGCCACTGCGATACAGAAGTTCCTGCATATTGAGATGCCGCTCATAATGACGCAGGTCAGGATAAACCTGGTCCTCATGATCATCGGCACGCTCCAGGCTTATGCACATATATTGATCCTGTTCGACATCGATGGCGGCCCCAATGGCAAGCTCATGATACCCGGATTATATATGTTCCGTGAAGCTTTCAGGGAGGGAAGGGCCGGCTACGCCTGCGCGATCGGCCTAATCATCTTCTTCCTCATCCTCATCCTGACGGAACTCAACAACCGATTCATCCGCGTGGAGAAATAAAAAGGGAAACAACATGATAAGCATGTACAAGTCTAAGAATGTCTTTAGTGAGATAATGAAGCATCTATTCATCTTCTTCATTCTTGCATTGTCGCTCTTCCCTTTCTATGTCATGATAGCCACAAGCGGCAAGACGAATGCGCAGTTCGTAGGAAATCCGTGGTCGTTCATGTTCCCTTTCCATTTAGAGAACTACACATACGCCTGGGGGATGGTCTATAAATACATCTTCAATACCATCTTCATCAGTGTCACCACCATATTCATCACCATGTTCCTCACTCTGAACGCCGCATATTTCTTTGCCAGGTTCAGAATGCCAGGTTCGCGCTTCTTCTGGTATTTCTTCCTGATCCTGATGCTCATGCCCGGCGTGGCGAACCTGATCCCGCTGTTCGTCCTCCTGAAGGATTTCAACCTCCTGAACACCTTCCAGGCACTTATCATTGTCAATGTCGCCGGAGGACAGATCGTCCAGATCTACATCCTCAGGAACTTCATCGAGGACATCCCGCAGGACCTCTTCGATGCCGCCGAAGTTGACGGAGCCTCCCATCTCCAGCAGGTCTACAATATCGTCTTCCCGATGTCCGGAAGCATCCTCTCGACACTCGGAATCCTGCAGTTCATCGGCCTGTGGAACGACTACATACTGCCACTCGTCGTCATCCGCGATGACAGCATGCTCCCGATGGCCGTCGGACTCGTCAGGATGGATTCGGCATACGTCAAGGAATGGGGACAGCTCATGGCCGGATATACGATCGCCAGCATACCGATGATCCTCATATTCCTGTTCACAATGCGCCTTTTCGTCAAAGGCCTCTCCGCCGGCGCAATCAAAGGATAATTCCAGCAGGTGCTGGAATTATAAATTATGACCGAACGAAAACACAATCTCATCAGACACAGCTCCGGAGTCTCCCTCGCGACAATTGTATCCCGCATACTCGGCCTTGCACGTGAAATGCTCCTCTCCAGGATCATCGGCGGCGGAGAATTCATGACCGCCTGGGCGATGGGATTCATGATACCGAACCTTCTGCGGAGGCTTCTGGGAGAGGGCGCCCTCGGTACGGCCCTTGTTCCTATAATGACCTATACCTTCGAGCGGGAAAACAAGGAGTCCGCCAGGAAAAAGCTGACCGTGATCACCGCAGTCCTTGGCCTCATCCTTGCGGCAATATGCATCATTGTCTCCATGGCCTCCCTTCTCGCAATTCCATTCCTGCATTCGGCCCCGGCGCGCGTACTCATGACCTTCAAGCTCCTTCCCATTCTCATGCCTTATTCGTTCTTCATCTGCATCATCGGGGTTTTCGGTTCGGTCATGAACAGCATGAACCGGTATTTCCTTCCGGCAGTCGCATCCATAACGCTCAACCTTGTAATGATCCTGTGCCTGCTTTTTGTCTGCCCCTACTACAGCTCCAGCCCGATGGACATGCTGTACGCACTCTCGGTTTCAGTCCTGGTGTCGGGAGTCCTCCAGCTCGCGATGATGCTCTGGATGCTGGAAAAGGATGGGATGCTCCCTTCGATAAGGTTTTCAGGTATATTCTCGGAACCGGTCGTGAAGGAACTCTATCATCTGACGCTTCCCGGAATAATCGGAGCCTCGTTCCTGCAGATAAGTTTCGTGATCGACAGGACCATGGCATGCTACATAAGCGACTACGCGGTGCCAGCACTTTATTTTTCAGACAGGCTGATCGACCTGCCAATAGGAGTGTTCGCCGTTGCCATGGGGTCCGTCGTACTCACCGACCTTTCAAGATACGCCGCGAAGAATGACATCGCTGGCATGCTTTCATCCTTCAAACATGCCATGGAAAACATTTTCTTCCTGTGCATTCCAGTTGCTGTTTTCACCTTGGTCTTCAGCAAGCCGCTCGTGCACGTGTTCTACTACGGAGGCAAGTTCGGCGACAGGGAGGTTGCGGAAACCGTCTGGGCGATGCTCTTCTACGCACTGGGAATTCCCGCTTTCTCGGCCATCAAGATAATCGTTTCCGGCTTCAACGCCAGGAAGGACATGAAGACGCCGGTGAAAGTTGCTGTCTTCTGCATAGTTATAAACATCATCCTCAATCTGATCCTCATGTGGCCTTTGAAGCAGGGTGGCATTGCTCTCTCGACCACGATATGCTCTTTCCTTAATTGTTCAATCCTCCTCTATCTGCTTAGAAAAGAACTCGGCAATATCCATCTCAGCCAGATCATCCCGTCAACACTGAGGACAACTGCGATTGCACTTTACGCCCTGGCCATATCGTATTTCGTTTATCTCTACACGGTCTCCATCCAGATAAGTTTCCTGCCCAGGGATATTGTGCCCTTGACTGTCACCGGTTCGGTTTTCGTAGTGCTCTACCTGGTAGTTTCAGTTGTCTTCGAAAGTCCTGAAGCCAAGGATTGGCTCAAGCTCCTGCGCCTGAGGAAATGATTCCAAATTGTTCTGCATCGGTTCGTAGTCAATGCCGCAAGGCATGTTCTTGCATTTCCTGATTTTGTTTCACTGCCGCCCCATGGATGATTGGATTTATTCGCCTGGGTGAATAAATCCATCCATCCGTCCTGATAAAAATGGAAGACCAGGTTTAAATTGAGACGATAAATGATATTTTATCCAATTCTCGAGGTTTATGTAGAAATGTCCCACGAGTACTTCAAGAATTACAACTCTATTGAAGAAAGTTCATAAAAAAATAATGAGACGTGATTCCCAAAATCTTGATGATTTGATGAAAGAAGGTGAGAGCGAATCCCTCGAGTTCAAGCGTTCCACCGGTGAGCTTAAAGAGGCCATGCAGACTTTATGTGCATTCCTGAACGGCAAAGGTGGAACAGTCCTGTTCGGAATTCGACCGGACGGAAATCCAGAAGGACAGGCGGTATCCGACAAAACACTACGTGATATCGCACAGGCCGCAGACCGCTTCGAGCCACCTGCGCATCTTTCCATAAACCGTATCAAGTTCAAGGAAGGTCGTGATGTCATAGCCGTTGTGGTCGAAGGAGGACAAGATTTGCGTCCCTTCATATATGAGGGACATGCATACGAGAGAGTTGGTAGCACGACAAGGCGGATGCCTCAGGTCAAGTATGAGCGTATGCTAATCGAGCGCGGCCATGCCAGACGCCGTTGGGAAAATCTGCCTGCCGAGGGATTGGCGATTAAAGATTTGGACAGGAAAGAAATTCTCCGGACTCGCGAACTGTCCATCCAGCAAAACAGGATTTCACCGGACACAAGCCGAAATCTCGGAGAAATCCTTGACCGTCTGGGACTCAGGATTGGAGGCATGCTGACACAGGCCGCCCTGGTTCTTTATGGAAAGAGGTTCCTGCCGGAGTATACGCAATGCCTCATTAAAATGGGCAGATTCCGGGGCACAGAGATCACGGGAGAAATCGTTGACAACCGCCAGGAAAACATGAACGCCTTTGCCATGGTAAGGGAAGGAATGGCGTTCCTCGAGCGGACAATGCCTCTGGGGGCGCGCTTTCCAACTGGGCAAATATTCCGGGAGGATCGCTTCCCTGTCCCATTGGATGCCATTCGTGAGATACTTCTGAATGCCGTTATGCACAGGTTATGTCAAGCTTGACATAAGCGATGTTATGCCAAGGGAAATATTATGCAAAGCAACCTCTTATACAGATGATATTTCAATG
>MHBI01000006.1 GCA_001804815.1 Lentisphaerae bacterium GWF2_50_93 | reverse complement strand
ATGTGTTCTTGCAAACTGTGGAATGGGCATATTTTTTTGCGGTGATCAATGCCGGCAGAAGCAATGTAAACAATATTGCAATAATGGCGATGACCACTAACAGCTCAATCAAAGTAAAATGTTTTTTCATTCGCGGCTCCTTGTCATATTAGTCGATGTGATTTTCCCATACAGGTTCAATCTGCGCCCTTTTTAAGGGAATTTTATTTTTCACCTCAGGCGAAAACATTTCAATAACTTTAAGCAGGCAGTCTTCTGAACTGAAACCGATTCTTTTAACATTATACGGGGGAATCCCCCGAGAAGGGAAATTGCAGTGGGAAACCACTTCAACATCTTTGCCGGCTATAATATGCTTGTCGGAAAGAGCCTGCATCACATATCCCGTGAGGTTCTCATTAAGAATAATAATTCCATCCGGCAGCGACTTCTGATTTTCTGAAAAAAGCAGGCGTGTTGCATTCACAGTCCAGGGCAGTCCCAGCTTGCATAGACATACGCCCTGTATCCATTCGGGATGGGATATTGCGCCAAATTCCTTTACGTTTTTCGAAAATGAAACGATGTATTCCGATGGCATTTCCGTATTTGTGATCAATGCTATCTTCTTGCGCCCCTTGCCAACCAAGTATTCAACCGATTTTCTAATTAAACTGTAATAGTCAAACCATATCTGCTTAAGATTTGAATTATTAAATTCTTCAAAAGAAAATATTAAGGTGCTGGTGGAATAGAACTTTCTAAATAAGTTATCGGGAAGTCTCTGGTGTCCGAGAAGAACAAGCCCGGCAATTCTGCGTTTGTCCATATCCTCAAATATCTGCTCTGAGACATTTTTCTCATCATCAAGGAGCCCGTAATAATATTTAAAATCAACTTCATTTTTTGACTTGAACTGTCCTGCAGATCGCATGAAAATGCTCCAGAAATTATCCCAGGAAGAGTCATTTGCCTCTTTATTATACGGAACAGCTATACCATATCTGCTTAAATGCGGAGGATTCTCGCATACCCTCATTCCCATTACTCCTCTCGACTCAAGAAATCCTTCTTTTATAAGCTGGGATATCGCCACCTGGACAGTTCCCTTGCTTGCATCATGCAGCTTCATGAGTTCTTTTCTTATAGGAAGCTTGCTTTCCGGCGTATATTTACCGGTGACGATTTCATCTCTAATGGCATCGGCAATCAATTCGTTTTTCATATTAATATTCTTTATATTACTTTAATATCTCATTATATTATATTTCTATTTTAGGATATTTCAAGCGCAAATTCAATATTTCATTAAATATTTTCATTGCGAGGACACATGACGGAGGACAAGACGCTTCGGATCGTGGAGATGTTCGCATCGAAGTGGGATTTCAGGTATCCGTCAATATCCCTTATAATTGCGCAGAAACATGGAACTCGTACGTCCATTCGCCTATTCAGCGGCATTGGTGCCATGCTGGCTAACCAATTACTGGGCATGGAATAGCACTCATACCATTGGTGCTCCGTCATGGACGGAAGACAGAAATCTGGAGACCCGGGACGATACTATAATGCTTGTTGTTTCCGGTACAAATCACCAGGGAGCGCTCAGAAGCAGTAGCAGCTATCAAGGCATCAGCAATGTCCATTCCCGACTTGAGTGAATGTTCTTCAATGTTGATCATCGCACGATGGGAAATGTTCTCGTCCAAAGGAAGGATTCTGAATCCTAGGTCAGACAAAAACTTTCTTATCGAAATCAGTTCACCCTTGTTACGGGCCCCTTTCAACAATTCCATGTATGAAACAGCTGAAACCTGGAGATCGGGGCATTTGTCTATCACCATTGCCGCCTTTGAATTTCCGCGCAAGGCCCATATAAGGACATCTGTATCAAACAGCATCAGAAGCGTCCCTTCCTCATGGTTCGGACATAGGAAGAGACATCTTCCATGTCTTTCCTGTCAGCCCAGATTCCAAAGGCGGCACATTCTGAAACTTTTTTCCGAGAGCACTGCCTGCCACATGGCACTATTGAAGCCTTTTCCCTGCCACGGCATGTAAGCACGACGGACTCGTTGCGGTCAATCGCCGCAAGCACGCTTTTCATGTTTTTTCTCAAGTCAAGCACTGTCGCATTCATATCCACCTCCAAGTGTTCACTACCAAGTGTACACTTGCTTCCTGAAAAATCAAGATATTGCTTGAAAAATGCCTTCAAGTCCAGAAGATCACAGGCAAGATGCCTGTGTTACATTGATAATAGCAAGAAAGACTGACGCATTTCCGATGTGGAATAGATGATTGGGCATCGCCGCTAATAAATTTTCCGTCCCGGGAAAATTTATCTCAGGAAAATTTCTCCTTCAGCGCCCAGAGGCCTAGTCCTGGATTGCTGATGAAGAATATCTCCTCGCCGTCAGGCATCGTATTGAAGCCGTCCTTGAGTTTCGCATGATCGTATATCTTGGCCATCTTCCCGTATGGTTCGGCGTTGAATCCGGCATTGCGGATGTTCTCGAGGCTCATGCCCGGTCCCGGACAATATGTGACCTTGAACCTTCCTTCGCTTGAACCGTGTATCAGATGGGCGGCCGCACTCAGGTTGTTCTGGAGTTCCAGATTCTTCTTGACAGCATCAAGAGTTGCAGGAGTCCCGCGATAGCCATACTTCCTGATTAGCCTGTCGATTTCCGGATCCTCGCCGAATTCCTTAAGTCCCGGGGCAAGAACTATGAGCTCACCGTCATCGGCCATAGCCATACGCGTACGGTACACGGACTTATTACCGAGCCAGGTGCTCTTGAATTCCTCGTGGTCCAGATGTACGACGACCTTCTTCAACGGTTTGTCAAGAAGATCGAGGTTCACCTTCTGGCTTAGCTTTGCACCTTCCATGAAAGTTTCCATGTCGTTTCCGGTGTATAGGCCTCTCATCTCCATCTTGCCGGTCTTCTGGTTCTTCTGCATGACAGTCAGGACATAGTAGATTGGAAGGGCGTGCATGAAATTCTGGGCGCCATAGTTGAAGAGCTTCCTCACGGGCGTATCTATCCTGCCCATGATCCGCTCCATTCCATAGACTGCGCCGAGGAAATGGGACTTGTTGATCGTATCCTGTCCGCCGACTCCGACACAGACATTCTTAGTGTAGTTCGCCATGCCGACAACCTCGTGCGGGACGATCTGTCCGATCGAGAGGATCATGTCATATCCGCCGAAAAGTATTTTGTTGACCTCGATATTGACGGAGTAGTCGAGTTTGCCTTCGGACCATTCGCTTATCAACGGACCGGGAACCTTTCCGAGGAGCTGGAGACTGTTCCGCCAGTCGTGGACTTTGAAGCAATCGAGCGGGATCCTGCTGCCGAACATCACGCGCAACTCCTTTTCCGTCATTGCGAAATGCGTGCCGAGGGCTGGCATTATATCTATCTTCACGCCTTTGGGGGCAAGCATCTCATAGATTATCTCAGTGAGTTCGCCGGCGTTGGAATTGAAACGCGTGAGGTCGGGAGGAAGGAGGAGGAGCTTCTTTATCTTTACGCCAACCTTGCTGAAGAATTCGGCTACGATCTGTTCCTTGTCTTTTCTTTCGATGCAAAGACCTGTTCCTGCTTTTCCGCATATGAATGACATATCGACAATCTCCTGTTTTTTATTTTCCTGAGAGGAAAGGGAAGACAACCGCTGACAGTACAATCAGGATTATCACTATTATGAGCAATTCAACCAGAGCAAAATATTTGAATTTTACTTGCATCTATTTTTCCATTCCCCTGAAAATAGTATACTTCCTCACTTAACCATTTCGATTGCAGGTGCTCATTTATATCATATATTTTTTTGAACCAAAAAAATATATGCGCCATAATGTCTCCGTCAACAAAACCTGCACTGGCTCATCAACAGAGACATATTGCCCCTTGTTGAATTTACCTATTATCTGTATTATATTACCTCCCACATGGTTATAAATTTATATTTTATCTTGGCAATGCAATTGCTATAATAATTTTTACTTGACAAAGGAAAAGGGAAATTTATATGAACATGGAAAAATTTACGAATAAATCAAAAGAGCTTCTGCAGGCGGCCCACAACGTAGCCGTCGAACACAGGCATCAGGAGCTCCGTCCGCTGCATCTCTTCGCCGCAATATGCAATCAGAAGGACGGGATAATACCTTCAATTTTTGAAAGATTGAAAGTCAATGTCACTTCCCTGTCCGACGACATTGAAAGGAAGTTGAAGAAAATCCCGTCGGTCGACGGACCCGGAGCCCAGGAAGTCTATACCTCCAGGGATTTCAGCAGCATACTTATAAACGCCGAAAAGAAGTCCACCGAGTTCAAGGATGAGTTCATCAGCGCTGAAATTCTGCTTCTTTCGCTTATTGAGACGGACAAGGAGTCCGCCTCAATCGCTTCGAAGCATAATTTCAACTCTGAAAAACTTATGAATATTTTCAAGGAATTGAGAGGTAGCACCAGGGTGACCTCGCCGGATCCTGAAAACACTTATGATGCGTTGAAGAAATATGGCAAGGATCTCACCGAGCTTGCACGCAGGGACAAGCTTGATCCTGTGATCGGGCGCGACGAGGAGATCCGCAGGGTCATCCAGATCCTTTCAAGAAGAACAAAGAACAATCCGGTGCTCATCGGCGAACCTGGCGTAGGGAAAACCGCAATAGTCGAAGGGCTCGCGGTCAGGATCATCCGAGGTGACGTACCAGAGGGGCTTAAAAACCGGAAAGTCGTCGCGCTCGACATGGGCGCCCTCATCGCCGGCGCCAAATACCGTGGTGAATTCGAGGAAAGGCTGAAGGCCGTGCTGAAGGAAGTCACCGAGAAAGATGGCGAAATAATTCTTTTCATCGATGAACTCCATACCGTTGTCGGCGCCGGAGCCGCCGAAGGCGCGGTTGACGCCAGCAATCTTCTGAAACCCATGCTCGCCCGCGGCGAGCTGCACTGCATAGGCGCGACAACGCTGAATGAATACAGGAAATACATAGAGAAGGATGCGGCGCTTGAACGCAGGTTCCAGACAGTCCTGGTTTCGCAGCCAAGCGTTGAAGAGACAATATCCATCCTGCGCGGATTGCGCGAAAGATACGAGATACATCACGGCGTGAAGATAAAGGACAGCGCGCTCGTTACAGCCGCCGTTCTTTCCGACCGCTACATCTCGGACCGATTCCTGCCCGACAAGGCGATCGACCTCATTGATGAAGCAGGCGCCAAGCTGCGCACTGAGATCGACAGTTCCCCGACCGAGATCGATGAAGTCGAGCGCCGGAGAATGCAGCTCGAAATCGAGATTGCCGGACTCAAGAAGGAAAAGGATCCTGCTTCTGCGACCCGTTTGAAAAATATCGAGGCTGAGCTTGACGAGTTAAAATCGAAAAACCGCGAACTCCGCAGCCGCTGGGACAACGAGAAGAAGGCCGTGGCCGAACTCAGAACCCTGCGCGAAAGCCTTGAGCTTGCAAAACAGTCCTTTGAAAAAGCTGAGCGCGACCAGGACCTCGAGAAGGCCGCCGAATTCCGATACGGCGTGATTCCAGGACTGGAAAAACAGATCAAGACCGCCGAAGATAAATTCAGGAAGAAAAGTACTGGAGCCGGCTCTCTTCTAAAGGAAGAAGTTTCCGACGAGGACATCGCGGAGATTATCAGCCGCTGGACCCGTATTCCTGTCAGCAAGCTTGTCGAAAGCGAAAAAGAGAAAATACTTTCGCTTGGACAGAACCTACACAGGCGGGTCATTTCCCAGAACGAAGCCGTCGAGGCTGTAGCGGACGCAGTCCTAAGGGCCCGTGCCGGTCTCAAGGATCCGAACCGTCCGATCGCCTCTTTCATATTCCTAGGTCCGACAGGCGTCGGAAAAACCGAGCTCGCACGCGCACTCGCCGCCGACCTGTTCGACGACGAAAAGGCCATGATAAGGATCGACATGTCCGAATACATGGAGAAACATTCTGTATCAAGGCTCATCGGCGCACCTCCGGGATATATCGGATACGATGAAGGCGGGCAGCTCACGGAAGCTGTCAGGCGCCGCCCCTACTCCGTTATTCTTTTCGACGAAATCGAAAAGGCGCATCCGGACGTGTTCAACGTGTTCCTGCAGATACTCGATGAAGGGCGCGTGACCGATTCCCACGGAAGGACCGTCAACTTCAAGAACACGATCATAATCATGACGTCCAACATCGGAAGCCATCTGATCCAGGACAACCTGGGGGACTCCGACAAGGTCAAGGACAAGCTCCTGGAGGAGATGAGACATCACTTCCGGCCGGAATTCCTGAACAGGATCGACGAGGTGCTGGTGTTCCATCCGCTTACCGAGGACGATCTGGTGCAAATCGTCGACATACAGATTGCGAACTTCGCAGACAGGCTCAAATCCAGGGAGATCTCGCTGGCCGTTTCGAAGGATGCGAAGAAGCATCTGGCGAAATGCGGATTCGATCCGGTGTACGGGGCACGTCCGCTGAAACGCGTGATCGTCAGGGAAATCGAGACTCCGGTTTCAAGGATGATAGTTTCCGGCGAACTTTTAGAAAAGGCGAAATTGAAGATCGATGCGGGAAAGGATGGACTGAAGTTCTCGGTTTCGTAACAGTGTCATTCCACAGGGCGACACCCCTGGCTGCCGTGGCTGTATTTAAAACCGTTTAATGCAGCTGCGGCAGTCTTTTTACATAATTTACTGGCAATTCTGTTTTCACGCAGTATATTAACAGCCAACTATTTGTAAATTTTAAAACATCAGATACAAGAAAGCAGGCCCTCACATGAACACCAAGAAGAAAGCAAGCAACGCTGAGATTTTAAAACAGATACTGTATGAAATGCTGACTTTGGCGTATACAGTCGAACTGCTCGAAAAGAACAAATGGCACAAGGGGCAGAGCCACATTGATTCAAGCGAACCGCTTCTGACGACCGCGACAATCAAGATCAGGATCCTGTATGATTTCCTGTTCGGCTCCGAGGCTGCATCCAAGGCCGTTGACGCCAAGGACATCTATTCCGCGGTGAACGATTTTGGAACCAAGATCAAGAAACCCAGCCTTGTTGGGTGCGGGCCCAAGGGGATGTTCAGCAGGGAATCAATCGACAAATATCTCCTCCACTTCACTGAGGAACGCATATCCAAGCCGAAGGAACTGCCTGAGCCCAAATTCAAGGGCGGGTCGGAATCAGTGGTCAAGAATTCAGCAATGATACTTGCCAGCGCGGAGAAGTTCATAGACGCACAGGTGAAGGGTTCGTTCATGAACCTCAACCAGGAAAGCGAGAACTACATGAAGGACTTCAAGCAGGTGGTAATCAGGCTTAAAGCATATCCGACTTTCACTGCAAGCTATCAGTGATTTGAAATCTGAAGCGGATTTACGCGTTATCCAGCTTTCTAACGGAACGCCGGTCTCCGGACCGGCGTTTTGTTGTGCCGCCTTGGAGGTTTACCGCCCGCCGAGCCTATCGGGCTTAAGGGTTTTCGCTTGTAGTAGCTCGTGTTCGAGCATTAAGTAGGTATGTGCTTAAGCATGTACCATCTTAATTTCCAGGAATGGGACAGGCTAAAGCCCGTCCCTACTTTAACAACGCGCAAATCCTCCGAAGGAGGACTACTACGGACAAATATCCAATTCCGACAACCTCAGAGATACGGCAGCAACCTGAAACATATGCCTATCTTCGGGAACGGTTACAAATCTTATTTCGACGCTAAAATACTGCACAAACGCCTTGCATTGACCAATTAAACATCTAAGTTCTCCTTAAATAATCAGGAATCTGCCTTTTTCCGAGGATAAACAGGAGAATTTATGCAGTATAAGCATGGCCATTTCAACTCAGATGGCACGGAATTTACCGTGACCGCTCCCAACACACCGCGCGCCTTCGATAATTTCCTATGGAACGATGCGGTCTTCTCAAACGTCCAGCAGACAGGTGTCGGCTACATGGACTACCAGATCGGGAAGAACGAAGCCGTTCAGCTTCTCACGGGCATAGGAAGGATATGCGACTTCGATGTGTTCGGACGCGACCATCTGATGAGCCGCCTTGTCTACATCCGCGACAACGACACCGGCGAATACTGGAACGCCAACTGGGAGCCTTCACACAGGAAGCCCGACAGCTTCAAATGCGTCCATGGACTTGGATATTCCATCATCAGTTCGTCGACCTGCGGCATCGAATCAAGCTTCAGGATTTTTGTCCCGGCCGGAAAAGATCCAGTAGAGCTCTGGACCCTCGGGACGACCAACAATTCCAGGAAGAAACGCAGGCTTTCGATATTCGTATACAACCAGATGCAGTTCAAGTTCAAGTGGGGCTTCGACAGCTATGGGGACATGCTTTTCCGCACGTCCTGGTTTTCAAAGTCCCAGAATGCGGTAGTCGCGAACAAGCATCCGCACCGCAGGCCCCATGACTATCTGACTGGATTCCTGGCGGCTGATATTCCGATTGAGGCCTGGGACGGGACCCGCGACGCATTTGTCGGAATGTACCAGACACTCCAGAATCCAGAGGCGGTTGTCCGCGGACGCTGCACGAACACTCCCGGTTCCTCGGATGCGACAATCTGTGCGGCCCAGTTCGACATCGAAGTAGCTCCTGGAAAATCAAAGGAGATCAATTTCATTCTCGGTGCAACCGACTGCGAAAAGAACATCGCCCCTTTCCGCAAGAAATATTTCGGCAAGATTGAGAAGTTCTTCCAGGAACTGAAGAAGGAGAAGGCGGCCATGGTCGCATGCAACCATGTCACCACGCCTGATCCCCAGTTCAATCTCATGGCCAACAACTGGATCAAGCAGGCGACCCTTTACGGGGCGACCTGGTGCCGCTGGGGGTGGAACGGATACCGCGACATCGTCCAGCACGGATTCGGCGTAGCCACCTTCAAGCCGGAAAGAACACGTGAAATCCTCCTTGAAGCATTCACCTATCAGTATAAGAGGGGTCTTGCGCTACGTGGATGGAATCCGGTTGACGAGAAGCCGTATTCAGACAGCGCCCTCTGGCTGGTCTTCACCCTCATCACTTATCTGAAGGAAACAGGGGACTTCGATTTCCTGGACGAAAAAGTGAAGTTCTATGATGAAGGTTCGGCAACTGTCAGGGGCCACATCGAAACAGCACTCGACTTCCTGGAATCAAACAAGGGCAGGCACGGACTCATACTCATCAAGTTCGGAGACTGGAACGATTCGTTGACGGCCGTAGGCAAGCAAGGCCGCGGAGAGAGCGTGTGGCTGAGCGAGGCATATGCCGAGGCCGTCCGCGAAATGGCTGAACTCGCCGAGTACGAAGGCGACGCAAAACGTAAAAAGAATTTTCTGGCAAGGTATGACCGGATCAAGGCTGCAATCAATTCGCAGGCATGGGACGGCAAATGGTACACCCGCTGTTTCGACGACAACGGCGAACCGGTCGGATCCAACATCAACAAGCAGGGAAAGATCTTCATCGAGGCGCAGGCCTGGGCCCTGATTGCGGGAATCGCAGATGACAAGCGGACCGACGAAACCTTGAAGTCCTGCGACAAGCTCCTCCTGACAGATCTCGGATATGCCCTGCTGTCGCCTACTTTCTTCAAGATGGAGGACCGCATTGGCAGGATAAGCTGCATGGAACCTGGAATCTGCGAGAACGGCACGATCTATTCCCACACGAACGCATGGATGATACTCGGCATGCTCAAATCGGGAAAAATCGAAAAAGCCTATGAACTTCTCAAGAAGATCACCCCCGGATACCTGTCCGGCAGGAAGGATGATCCCAAGACAAACTGTCCTCCATATGTCTTCGCGAACTGCTATTTCGGAGCCGACCACCGCAACCGCAAGTTCCAGATGGAATTCACCTGGATCACCGGTTCTGTAGCCTGGTACAATAACATCCTGCTCCAGTACATGCTGGGAGCCAGGGCGGAATTCAACGGACTCCGAATTGATCCTAAGATACCGGCCGAATGGAAGCAGTGCAGCGTCGAACGCCAGTGGCGCGGGTCAACCTACCGGATCACGATCAGGAATACAGGGCGCAAAGCCGCCGGCGGCGTGGAAGTGATCCTTGACGGGAAAAGGATTGACGGGAACCTCCTGCCTGTCTTTTCCGACGGCAAGGCGCATAAGGTGGATGTAAGTATTTAATTCGAAGTCATCCCACAGGATGACGGATGATTGGATTGGCTTATTGTTTTTTCAGGAAACCTGCGTATAGTTAACGCAATCTTGCGTTTTATTCCTTTTTCCAATTAACAATATGAAGGTTTTAAAAATGGCGCCCCAAATACTTAATGTAATTCCTAAGCCCCAGAAGATTGAATTCGCCGAAGGGGAGTTCGTCCTCTCCGGGAAGACCGCAGTCTCCGCGTGCAAGGAACTTTCATCGGCAAAGAAATTCCTCCAGGAATACCTGGAACATTGCACTCCGCAGAAGATTTCCGGCGACAGGAAGTGCGAAATCACGCTCGGGCTTGAAAAAAGCCTGGAAAATCTGGGTGAAGAAGGATATGTCCTGGACATCCAGCCAGGCAAAATGACAATTGCCTCTTCTTCTCCAAAAGGCGTCTTCTACGGCCTGCAGACATTCCGCCAGCTCCTCTTCTCATCGGAGAAAGGCAAGATTCCGTGCCTGAAGATAGAGGACAGCCCCCGTCTCGGATGGCGCGGGATGATGCTCGATGAAGGCAGGCACTTCTTCGGCAAGGAGTTTGTAAAGAAGTTCATTGACATGCTTGCCCTCTACAAGATGAACAGCTTCCACTGGCATCTGACCGAGGACCAGGGCTGGCGAATCGAGATCAAGAAGTATCCGAAGCTTACGTCAGTAGGCTCTAAAAGGGCTGAGTCTCCGATTGAAGGCAACAGGAATGCCGGCGACGACAAGCCATATGAAGGTTTCTACACACAGGATGATATCAGGGAGATCGTCAAATATGCCGGCGACAGGTTCATAAACGTCGTGCCCGAGATAGAAATGCCCGGGCATGCGGCTGCGGCGATCGCATCATATCCCGAGCTCGGAAACTCCGACATAATGGATTACAAACCGGAAGTCAAGACGCGCTGGGGGGTGCACTATTACACATTCTCGCCCACGGAAAAGACCTTCAAGTTCCTTGAAGATGTGATCGAAGAGGTAGTAGCCCTCTTCCCGGGCAGATATTTCCATATCGGCGGAGACGAGGCCCCGAAAGATCAATGGAAGAATTCACCGACCGCACAGAGGTTCATCCTCGACAACGGACTCAAGGACGAGCACGAACTGCAGAGCTATTTCATCAAGCGCATAGAGACAATCCTGAAAAAACACAATCGCGTCCTGATCGGCTGGGACGAAATACAGGAAGGCGGCCTTTCACCAACGGCTGCAATGATGGTCTGGCGCGACTGGAAATGGGCCAGCATGGCTCTGAAGAACGGAAACTGCATTGTCATGGCTCCGAACTCCCACACATATTTCGACCATTACCAGGAGGATCCGAAGGAACACAAGGAGCCTGAGGCAATTGGCGGACTTCTACCTATTGACAAGGTATACTTGTTCAACCCCGTCATTGAAGGCATCACGCCTGAAGAGGAAAAACGCATACTGGGCGCACAGGGCCAGCTATGGTCCGAATATCTTTTCAACACCGACAAGGTCGAATTCATGGCGTTTCCAAGGATGTTCGCGCTCGCGGAAGTAGTATGGACGAATCCGGAGAACAAGAACTACGGCGATTTCATGACACGCCTGAAGACCACCCTCGCCCTCCTCGACCATATGAAGGTGAAATACAGGAATCCGTTCTGAGATAAATTTTTGCAAGGCAAAAATTTATAACCATGTTTAAAATCAGGCATACCTGGACTATCTTGCCTCATGGGCAAAAGGCTTTTAAAGAGATTCGGCAAATTCACTGAATCTCCGCAGGGTGGATCGCAATCCTCCTAATCCTCGTCACGCGATTTGATAAGTCCCGGACCACCTGCAGCAAGATACCCATGGCTGGCGCCCCGTTTTGAATCCGTTATCCAGAACGAATAGAGATCTCCCCTGTCGAGATGGAAGCGCAGTTTGACCTTCTTGCCGCGCAGAACCGCGAGGCTATTGACGCCATCCCAGCAGATTTCGGCGCATGTCGAATTGCCGCGGAACGGGCGGCATTGCTGTTTTGTGAAAGAGGCGATCGGCTGGCTGCCTTCATCAAGGCACTCAACCGTCAATTCAGCACCGGAAGTGCTGGCGTTGACGAACAGTCGTTCACCGCTGAAGAGCAGCGGACGGGTTGTCAGGCTTGCGCCTGCATGCCGGGCCTGCATCGAGACAAAACCGTCGCGCCGCAATTTTGCCAGGCCTACAGCTCCATTGCCGTACATTCCACTGATACGCCAGTCCTTTGCTATACGATTCGGATCGCCGGCATAGGCCGAGTAGTAGAACCAGAGTTCATCGCCGACAAGAAGGCAGAGGCCTCCTGTGGATTCGACGTATCCGTATTCCCAGGAGCCGGGTTCGCGCCTGGCCCCGATGAAGGGTCTGCGGTCAGGGCGGTGCCAGTGGAACCCGTCCCGGCTGGTGGCCAGGACCAGCTCGGTCAACTTCGGCATTCCGACCGCTTCACCGATATGGTTCGGCGGCCCCTTGAGTATTTGAAAGAATCCAAGCATCAGGCTTTCATATGCCACGGCGTCGAGATTATACAACTGCGGTATAGAGTCAACACCCAGGTCCATGCAGTCCGCGCCCACCCAGTATGGAGGCTGTCCGTCCTTCCAGTTGCCCGACTCGAAGAAGTCCTCCGCGTCCCAATAGAAGCGGCAGCGGCCGTTGGAGTTGACCCACCGGCGAATGCTCTGCACCCATTTTCTGCGGAATGGATTATAGAAGATTGTGCTGCGGTCGTCCATCGGTCCGGTGGGGACAGGTTTCGACCAGTGTATGCCGTCAGGGGATGTCATCATCAGTCCCGGAAAATAGGATTTTTCCAGAGGGTTTGGTTCGCGCAGCATCATTTTGAAGCGCTGTGACTCGTCCGTCGTGTCGCGGTCCAGCCAGACGGTTCCGGAGTCTGGATGCAGATCTGGCGGCAGGATGAGGTTGGTGCCGGGCACTATGTCTAGCATGGGCCGCTTCCAGTTTATGCCGTCCTCGCTTGTCGCGTAGGCCATCGATCCCAGATAGCTTGCCATGTACCACATCTTGAAAAGCCGGTCCCGCTCGTCGTACCACACTTCGGTATAGAGGTCGGAGGCAGCTGCGCGTTGCATTCGTGCGCCGTCTGCGGGAAGAAGACGGGGTTGCCAGGATACTTCACCGGCTGGTGGAAAATGCGTGCAAAAGTACTGCACTCTATCAGGAACTCGTCCACGAACAACTGCCGGCCCACGTCGATCGGAATCGCCGCCGGAGGCGCCTCCAGATATGGCACACGCATCGGCTGGAACGATGCGGGATTCTCTGTTCGGGGCGGCCATTCCTTGGGCTGCGGAATTCCATTGTATGAAACAGTATTGTTCATTTTATTCCTTCACTTTTATTTTTATGCGGAATTTTCATTGAGGAAAAAACTTCCATCCTTGCGGAATATGACTGTATCGCCGGCTGCTTCAAAACCACCTTCCCTGAAACATCCCTGCCTGCGAGGACGTCCTCCTCCGTAAAAACTGCAAGCAGGATCTCGCCGGATTCGCGTTTACGGTCATACTGCACAAAAATGCGCCCGTCCGAGGCCTGGAATCCGTCCGGGTAGCTGACATCACAGCGTTCATCGAGCAGGAGTCCTCCCTGCCAGGTTGCGCCTCCGTCCTTTGAGACATAGGCGGTCAGATACGAACGCTGTTCAGACACAATCGGATCAGAGTATTTTACCAGCAGTGCATTTCCGGACGCCAGCCTGGTGAGGAAAAATCGTGCGCTGGCGCTTAGAAACGAGGTTTTCACAGGGGAACTCCAGGTGTTCCCCTCGTCGGACGACTCGCTTTGCGTCATTCCGTGGTTGTCGCGCATGTACATCAACAGGCTCTTGTCCTCGCGCTCAAGAATCATCGGCTCATCGAACGACATGTCGAACAGGTTGGAGACATGTCCGCGCAGCTGCCAGCTTCTGCCCTGGTCGGTCGAGGCCAGGATGTTGCTGCCGCGCCGCCCGTCGAGTTCATGGAAAAGCTTGCTGCGTCCCCAGAAGGAATGGTGATCCTGCTCCACAGTTATCAGGCAGCGGTGCCAAAGCGCAACCGGAAGGAGCCAGGTGCCGTTCTGAAGCACAGTCGGCTTGTTGAGCGCCGCACCGTGCCATAGCCTCGCAGGAACGGACCAGACCGGTTTCTCGTCATCAGGATTTTCACAGACAGACTGCCATACGCCGCAACGTCCGTCGTTGAAGCCGAGGCTTTGCATGACAAAGAGGAACAGCCTGCCGTCCGGCGCAGTCCAGACATTGCCGACAAGTGCGGATATATGCACGCCGCCCGGGATGAATCCGGGATCGATGATAAAGTCCGGGTTTGAAAAGCTTTTGCCGTCGTCATCGCTGTGCGCCAGCAGCAATACCGCGCCGTCGCCGTCCTCGTTGCCGAACCAGGCCAACCAGATCCTACCCCCCGGGGTCCGGGACATGCCGCAGCTCATGGTGTAGTCGTCGACTTCCGGATAATAGCGCAGCGGGACATCCGGGCTGATCACCGGCGGGACCATTGCGTATTTCAGGCTTGCCTCCATGTACCGGTCATACAGTTCGGAATCAAACAGTCTAGGCATGATATCCTCTCTTCCTTATAATTGTTGTATATGTTCAATAATTACAGCTTTGAGATTTTCGCAGTCGCCGCTTTTCAGGTATTTCATCATTTTGCGATGGTCGCAGACTGATTTCCTGATTGCGGCGGCGTTGAGGAACCTGCCACGGTGTTTCCTGTCGAACATCAGGCTTATGACCTGCGAGAAAACCTTTAAGACACGGTTTCCGGCGATCTCAGTCAGCGTCAGATGGAACTCAAGATCGAGCGCGTCGGCCCTTTCCGGGTCATCAACGGACTTCTCCATCTGGTCGATCAGCGCGTCCAGGCGGTCGATCAGGACCGGTGTCGCCAGCCGGATCAAAAGCGGAACCTGCCCCAGCTCGAGAAAGAGCCGTGTCTCCTTCAGCTCCTCAAACCCGACACCGGTAAACAGCAGCTGCAGGCTCAGGGTCTCGCCGATGTCGCCTACGGTCGGCGCCTTCACAAAAGTCCCGCGTCTTGCAGTCCGCTCCAGGACGCCCAGCAGCATAAGATGATTTATAATCTCGCGGAGGGTCCCCCGTGAAACCTTGAATTTCGCCGCCAGCTCGAGTTCGTTGGGCACCTTGTCGCCGACCCTGAGCGTGGTTATGTATTTTTTGACAGCCTTCAATAACATGACAGATGATTCTCCTCATTTGTTTGATATAATTAAGCTTATTGTTTAACAATTTCAAACAAGGGGGCTGGCATTTCCTGTGTATATTATAAAACATTCCAGAGTCATCCCACAGGATGACGGATGGATGGATTGTTGGATGAATGGAAGAAGGTGTCGGCAATCAGCTGACGAATCCTAAATCAAAACCTTGATTCCGTATTTCCTGAAATTATCGTCTGCGGTGACTACAGGAAGTTTATTGATCATTGCGGTAGCTATGATGAATCTATCGCAGGGATCCTTATGATAAGGAGGCAGCTCGACGGAAAGCAATGATACATCGCTGCTTACATCAATGACTGAAATATTATGATGCTCAAGCACCAGGTCCAGCCATGATTTCGGAGGTATAGGAAGCTTTAGCTTTCCAGACTTGCATTTCAATGCGATTTCAAAAAATGTAATTGCTGAGATATAAACCGAGGAGGCTTCTTCAATCATGGACAGGGTTCCACGACTGAGATTCCCATGTTTGTCGGCAAGCCACAGAAGGGCACAGGTGTCGAGCAACATCAGTTGATCTCCCCCCATTCGTCTTCAGTCAGTGTTTCAGTAGGATCATAGTCTATCTTTATCTTGCTCAGCATGGGATGGCTCTTGGTCCTCTTCTTCCTCTTATGCGGCACAAGATCGGCCACGACTTTCCCATTCCTGCAGATCAGGAAGGATTTGCCCTTTTCAATCTCTGCCAGCAGGCTTGAAAGCCTGGTCTTGGCCTCATGTACATTCACCGACTGCATATCAGCTCCTTTGCTTAGCCAAGTTAGTCTAGTCCAATAAACTAATATGTCAAGCGGAATCATAAGGAACGAATTCACAATCAAATGTAAATTTTTTGCATGCGAAAAATTTAAAGTGAACCGCCTCGCTGCGGTTCACGCATGAAAAAAGCCGGCGGACCTTCCAGTCCGCCGGCTAAAAATTCTTTCAACGAAAAATTTAACCTGCATTTTGCGTCCATGTCAGCAAAATGTACCCGGAGGGCCGACATCATGAGGCGTTCCGCCTCATGAGCCGGGGTTAACCCCGAGGCACTATTGTGCTCTCGGCTTTAATTAGACACCGAGATCAATCATCGCGTCGGCAACTTTCTTGAATCCGGCGATGTTCGCGCCGTTCACGTAGTTTCCGGGTGTGCCATACATTTCGGCGGCTTCATACGCGGCCTTGTGTATGTTGATCATGATCTGGTGGAGTCTCTCGTCGACTTCCTTGGCTTCCCACCTGAGTCTCATCGCATTCTGGGACATTTCGAGTCCGGATGTCGCAACGCCGCCGGCGTTCGCGGCCTTTCCGGGACCGTACATGACCTTCTTGCTCTCGAGGAACACTTCGATGGCTTCAGGAGTCGAAGGCATGTTGGCGCCTTCGGACACGCAGATACAGCCATTCTTCACGAGCGCCTTGGCGTCTTCGCCGCTGACTTCGTTCTGAGTGGCTGAAGGGAAGGCTGCCTCAGCGGAGACAAGTCCCCATGGTCTCTTGCCTTCATGGAATTTGGCGGCTTTGAACTTCTTCGCGTATTCGCTGATGCGTCCGCGCTTGATGTTCTTGAGCTCCATTACGTACTGGAGCTTCTCCTCGTCGATGCCGTCCTTGTCTATGATTGTGCCGTCGGAGTCGGAAAGCGAGACCACTTTTCCACCGAGCTGGCTGACTTTTTCAACGGTATACTGGGCGACGTTTCCTGAACCGGAAACGAGGACAGTCATTCCCTTGAGGGATTTGCCCTTGGCCTTGAGCATCTCATCGGCGAAATAGGTTGCGCCGTATCCGGTTGCTTCCGGACGGATGAGGCTTCCGCCCCAGTTGAGAGCCTTGCCGGTGAGGACGCACTCATTGCTTGTGACAATGCGCTTGTACTGTCCCTGGAGGTAGCCGATCTCGCGGCCGCCGACGCCGATGTCACCTGCGGGGACGTCGGTATCTGCGCCGATATGGCGGTAGAGTTCGGTCATGAAGCTCCTGCAAAAACTCATAACTTCGTTATCAGATTTGCCTTTGGGATCAAAGTTGCTTCCGCCTTTTCCACCTCCCATAGGGAGACCGGTGAGACTGTTCTTGAAAATCTGTTCGAAGCCGAGGAACTTGAGAATTCCAAGGTTCACGGACGGGTGCAACCTGAGTCCACCCTTGTACGGCCCGATGGCGCTGTTGAACTGCACCCTGTAGCCCCTGTTCACCTGGATCTTGCCTTTGTCGTCGACCCAGGGCACCCTGAAACAAATGGTCCTTTCAGGCTCGGTGATCCTCTCGAGGATCGAGTTCTTCTCGTACTTCGTTTCCTTGTCCATCAGAAGACTGAGGGATTCAAGGACTTCTTTCGCAGCCTGCAGGAATTCTTTTTCCCATGGGTAAGTCTCTTGCAGCTGGTTCAGCACTCTTACAACATAAGAGTTCATTAAAACCTCCAATTATTTCTTCCTCCGCGCGTCCCTTCCGTCAACCATACGGAATACCAAGACATTCGCAAAGTGTGGGGGTTAAATTGAATCCGTTTGCGGAAAAATCAAAGAAAGTAGCAAAAAAAGACGAAAAACCACCCTCCGCGGGAGAACGGTTTTTATCTTTTCATTCTTTTTATAAATCAACCGGCTGCAGCAGAACTGCAGCCGGTTATATCCATGGAGCGCTGTCGTCCCGCCGGCAATAATTCATTTGCCAGCAAGATGCTGTCGCTCCTCATAATCAATAGATGAACAGCATCTCGCCATATTTCGGGAGAGGCCAGATGTCATCATTCACTTCCTTCTCAAGCTTGTCGACAGAGACTCTCAGTCCTGCCGTATCCTTGAGGATGGCTTCGATCTTGTGGTCTTCGATTGCCTTCTCAAGCTTCTCGCAGGTGGCGCAGAGTTCCGAGATGAGTTCGCCGATGAGGGCCGCCTTGTCCTTCTGTTCCGCGGCTCCGGCTGAAACTCCAATTGCCTTGAGCTTGATAACATTGTCGGCAATATCGCCCTGCTGCCTGATCGCAACAGGAAGGAATATCGTCTTGACCATGTCCAGGGCGAGCTTGCCTTCGATCATGATGGTCTTGGCATACTCTTCGATATAGACCTCATAGCGCGAGTGGAGCTCAGTCTTGCTGAGCACCTTGTATTTCGCGAACAGGTGCTCGGCCTTCTTGGAGCGGAGCGAATCAAGGGCTTCAGGCGTCTTCTTGAGGTTCGGAAGCCCGCGTTTCTCGGCTTCCTTCGCCCATTCGGCAGTATAGTTGTCACCATTGAAGATGACGCGCTTGTGGTTCTTGATGATGTCCTGCAGCATTCCCTGGAGGGCGCTGTTGAACTTCGCGGCCGGAACCTTTTCAAGCTCGGTTGCGATCTCGTCAAGCGATTCCGCCACAATCGTGTTGAGCGCGATGTTCGGCCCTGCGCATGACTGGTTCGAACCGACTGCGCGGAACTCGAACTTGTTTCCAGTGAAGGCGAACGGGCTTGTACGGTTGCGGTCAGTAGCATCCATGGGAAGGACAGGCAGCGTGTCGACTCCGACATGCATTGTCCCGCTGGTCTTGGACGATTTCGAACCGCCCTTTTCAATCTGCTCTATGACATCGGCGAGCTGGTCTCCGAGGAAGATCGATATGATCGCCGGAGGGGCTTCATTTGCACCGAGGCGGTGGTCGTTGCCGGCGTGCGCGACTGTCGCGCGGAGGATGTCGGCGTGGCGGTCGACAGCCCTTATGATGGCGCTGAGGAACGTGAGGAAGATGGCGTTCTCATGCGGGTTGTGCCCGGGTTCAAGCAGGTTCCTGCCGTCATGGCCGATCATGAGGGACCAGTTGTTGTGCTTTCCTGAACCGTTGATGCCCGCGAAAGGCTTCTCGTGCAGGAGGCAGACGAGTCCGTGGTGCGAGGCGACCTGGCGGAGGATCTCCATGACAATCATGTTATGGTCGATCGCAAGATTGAGCTCCTCGTACATCGGTGCGAGCTCGAACTGCGCGGGAGCAACTTCGTTGTGGCGCGTCTTGGCCGGAATCCCGAGTTTCCAGAGGGTCTGGTCGAGTTCGTTCATGAAGTTGAAGATGCGTTCCTTGACGGCGCCGAAATAATGGTCTTCCATCTGCTGGTGCTTTGCTGATGCGCAGCCGAAGAGCGTGCGGCCTGCCTGTACGAGGTCGGGACGCGCAAGATACAGTTCCCTGTCGATGAGGAAGTATTCCTGCTCCGGTCCGAGCGTGCTGACGACCCTGCTGTCGATCTTCTCGCCGAAGCACGCAAGTACTCTCTTCGCCTGGGCGGAGACAGCCTGCATTGAACGGAGGAGCGGAGTCTTCTTGTCCAGCGCTTCGCCGGTGTAGGAACAGAACGCCGTGGGTATGCAGAGGACTGCGCCCGACGAGGTGTGCTTGATGAATGCGGGGCTTGTCGGATCCCAGGCCGTATAGCCGCGGGCTTCAAACGTGGCCCTGATGCCGCCTGACGGGAAGCTTGACGCATCGGGTTCGCCCTTGACGAGCGACTTGCCCGAAAAATCCATCATCACGCCGCCTTCGAGATCAGGCTCGATGAATGAATCATGCTTTTCAGCGGTGGAACCGGTGAGGGGCTGGAACCAGTGGGTGTAATGGCTTGCTCCCTTGCTGAGGGCCCAGCGCTTCATTGCGTTCGCGACATCGTCGGCTATGGTCGGGTCAAGAGTGGCTCCGTTCCTTATAGTAAGGAGGAGCTTCTTGTATACCGCCTTGGGCAGATAGTCCTTCATCGTCTTGAGATTGAACACATCCTCGCCGTAGATCTCGGTTATGCAGGCTTCCCTTGCACTACCGCAGGTCTCGAGCTTCTTGTTCGCGATGTTCGAAATCACATGCTTCCTGAGATTCATCGTCCCTCCGTTTGTTTATATTCTCAAAAAATTCAAATTCCTTTTAAAGACCGCACGCAGGCTCTTCCACTTTGCAATCTGCGGCTTGCCAACAATTAGCACCATGCGTGCCAACGGCTCCACGTCATCCACAACCCTCTGCCTGACATCGAGATAGAAAAACACCGGCAAAAGCACCTTTTAAATCCTTGTTACATTAATGTAGGATTATAAATCTATTTTTTACATTTTTGTAACAAGCATACAAAATACTTGAGATTTCAGCAAAAGCAAGGAATCTATCTTTTTTTTATCGATAATTTCCTGTCCGGGCACGCCAGAAGCAGAGCCGGTTCAGCGCATGCCGACGGTTATGGCAATCATGGCCGCGTTATTGAGGCAGTGCAGGCATATCGGCACATAGAGGCTTTTCGTCTTCTCGAGGGAATATGCGAATACCGCCCCCATTGCGAACAGCACTATGAAAAATGAAAGGCTCATGTGCATCGATGCGAAGATCGCCGAGGATATGCAAATGGCAATCCATGGACGCATCCTGGATCTCAGGGACTGGTAGATTATCCCCCTGAATACCAGTTCCTCCAATACGGGAATTACGAGCGCGGACATCACGAATACAAATGCCAGCTGGAATCCGGAAAGGCTTTTAGACGCGAGGAGTTCGGCGACAAGCTGCGGTTTCAGCTTGATCTCAAGAAGACCGCATCCACGCAGATAGGCCAGCTCGAAAAGGTATGCACCTATGAAAAACATCAGCGTCCATGCAAGCAAAGGCCGCATGCTGACACCCTTCAGGGCAAACGCATCTTTAAAGGAAGCACCCCTGTCCCTGACAACAACCGCAAAAAACACAATGCAAAATCCAAACATGATTGCCATCTGAATGACGCCGCACGTCAGCAAATGGAAAGGCAGAAGGAGCACCACCTGCGTGATCAAGGCGAGAGGCAACAGTATGAGAAAAAGCGAAAAGAGATCGAAAAGGCACCACGGCCCACTTTCGCCACGCCCCATACTGGACTTGGCATATATCCAGTAAATAACTGTAACCAGGAGGATAAATCCAATTGAAAGAGCAATATATCCGAAGAAAGCAATGGAAAGCATTGCTGGAAACTCTTCCGCGGCCTTTACAACTTCCTTCAAATCTCCTTTCTTTAATTGTCCGGCTACCAGGATAAATGCAGAAATATACCTGATGGCCCTATGCCCCACACAGCAATTTTCCCGCGAACCCGCACCCATCTTCGCATATTTGATTGACTTGTCCAGATTAGCCGGCACATGTCCTATGACAGTAGAATTACTACAGGCTTCGACAAGTATGCAATATCCATTGAAATATGCAATTGCACAGCTCATCTGGGCATCCGAAGCTCCATTGTCAGCCGCTGTTTCCAGGTAAAACATCGCCTTGTCGGAATTGGTCTTGAAACCGGAATAACCAAAATAATAGCAGGCCATTTGATTTGCAGCGAATGCGTCTTTCTGGTCGGCGGCCTTGCCAAACCATTCGAACGCCTTCATCCTGTCAACTGCCACACCCTTTCCCTTGGCATAACAGGAACCCAGCTCCCGCTGGGCGCTGACATGTCCCTGTCCTGCGGCCTTCGCGTAGAGTTCAAAGGCCTTTTTCTCATCCTTTGCAACACCTTTCCCGTATTCATAGCAAACTGCAAGGTCATATTGGGCTGTAGCATTCCCCTTCTCAGCCGCCTTGGAATACCAATTGACGGCACTCTTTAAGTCAACGGCGACGCCAATACCATTTTCGTAGTAATACGCAACCCAAATCTGCGCGCCCGGATTTTCCTGTTCCGCGGCCTTCATATACCATTCAAATGACTTAGCTTCATTTTTCCCAACGCCTAAACCTTTACTATAGCAGTAGCCTAGCCTGTATTGGGATTTGGCATTCCCCTGCTCCGCAGACCTCATGTAGAGGTCAAAGGCCTTTTTCTCATCCTTTGCAACACCCTTTCCGTATTCATAGCAAATTGCAAGGGCATATTGTGCTCTGGCATGCCCTGAAGCTGCAGCTTCCGATAGCCACTCAAAAGCTTTTTCCTCATCCCTGGGGATTCCTGCTCCCTTTAAATAAGAGATTCCAAGTTCACACTGGGCACTGGCATCACCGGTCTCGGCGGTTTCCTTTAATTTATCAAAGTCCATCTTTTCATCGGCGAGCAGGCATAAGGAGATGAATGAAAACAGGAATATTTCGAGCAAATACTTCATAAGCAAATTTTATAGCCTAATATGTCGATTTCAAGAGCTGGCTTCCAATCCTTGGATGCCGGAGGACACCTGCATCCTTATCTAGCTTATATCCTGCGTGTTACATCCAGGCCAGCATCTGACATCCGCAATTGGCGGTCCCTGCCGGGACTTTCATGGGGAAAATATTTTTTGAATACATGTTGCATTTTACAGGGGGAGGTCTAGAATATGCACCCGCCCGGGAAATGATCCTGGAGGCGGAAAGTCGTATTGAAACATAAACAATTAACAAGAACAGTGTAAAAATGTCAACCGACCAAACCAGCAACTTCGCAAGCTTCATCGATCTCGAAAACATGCCGTCCTCCATGGAGGAAGTCCTCAAGCAGGAAATGAAAACCAATTATGTCGAAGGCTCCATCCTCAAGGGTAAAGTCATCGAAAAGCGCGACAACGGCGTCCTGGTCGACATTCAATACAAGTCCGAAGGCTTCATATCCGCCGAAGAATTCAAGAACTGGAAGGACATCAACCCCGGCGACATGATCGACGTCTTCCTCGAGCAGATCGAGGACGAGAACAACATGCCCAAGCTCAGCGTCTCCAAGGCGGCCTTCCAGAAGTCATGGGACAGGCTGTGCTCCGAATACAAGGAAGGCCAGGTAATCAAGGGCCTCATGAAGCACCGCGTCAAGGGCGGAATCATCGTCGACCTCTTCGGCATCGAGGCCTTCCTCCCCGGCTCGCAGCTTGATATCGCCCCCGTCCGCAACATGGACGACTTCATCGGCAAGGAATACGACCTCAAGATCCTCAAGATCAACACCGACCGCAAGAACATAGTCGTCTCCCGCAGGGAACTCCTCGAAGCCGACCGCGCCGACAAGCGCAGCACGCTCCTCAAGGACATGGAGAAAGGCAGCATCAGGCCCGGTGTCGTCAAGAACATCACCGACTTCGGCGCATTCATCGACCTCGGCGGACTCGACGGACTCCTCCACATCACCGACATGTCCTGGAAGCGCATATCCCATCCTTCCGAAATGCTCGAGATCGGACAGAAGATCGACGCCGTCATCCTCGACATCGACAATGTCAAGGAGCGCGTATCCCTCGGACTCAAGCAGAAGACCGAGAATCCGTGGATCAAGATCGACGAGAAATACCCTGTCGGCTCGACTATCAAGGGCCGCGTAGTCAACATCATGCCCTATGGCGCATTCGTCGAGATATCGGAAGGGGTCGAAGGACTCATCCACGTATCCGAAATGTCATGGACCAAACGCATCACCAAGGCCGGTGAAGTACTCAGCGTAGGCGAAGAAGTCGAAGCGGTCGTCCTCGACATCCAGAAGGACCAGAAGAAAATATCGCTCGGTCTCCGCCAGACCACCCAGAATCCGTGGGAAGTCCTCGCGCAGAAATATCCTGCCGGAAGCAAGATCAAGGGCAAGGTCAGGAACATGACCAGCTACGGGGCGTTCGTCGAGATCGAGAACGATATCGACGGAATGATCCACGTGTCTGACATGTCATGGACAAGGAAGATCAACAATCCCAACGAGCTCCTCAAGGTCGGACAGGAAGTTGAAGCCGTCATACTCGACATTGATCCCGCCCAGCAGAGGATTTCGCTCGGAATCAAACAGCTTGAGAACGATCCATGGATGAAGATCGACGAACTCTACAAGATCGGCGACCTTGTCAAGGGCAAGATCACCAAGATCACGGCGTTCGGCGCATTCATCGAGCTTTCCAACAAGATTGACGGGCTCATACACATCTCCCAGATCAGCGAGGAGCATGTGAAGCGCGTCAAGGACGTGCTCACCCTCGGTGACGAGGTTGAAGCAAGGGTCATCAAGATCGACAGGGATGAACGCCGCATCGGTCTCAGCGTGAAGGCCGCCAAGCAGAACTACTCCGAGGAAGCCCTCAAGGCCGCCGGAGAGGAAGTCGCAGCCGCGCTCGGCAACATCAAGGTCGGCGAAATGCTCGACGAAGATTCGCTCTCCGCCCTCGACGCTGTTGAAACCAGCATCAGGAAGGAAGACGCGGAAAGGGCGGGCAAGAAGTAATACCGCCTCCGAAGCATGCACTCACACAAAACTCCGGGCACCAGCCCGGAGTTTTTTTTGTAATGGCTCAGTCTCCGCCAGTAGCGGCAGGCACAAAGGCACAAAGGCACAAAGGCACAAAGGGAAAGTGGAAGGAAATAACATAAAATTCCAGGAGATAAGATCTACTCTAATGGCATTGCTCATGCCGATTTGGCCCATGCATACTCTGCTTTGTGCCTATGTGCCTTTGTAACTCTGTGCCATAAAGACTGGGGGGTTACTTTTTTTGCACCCGGAAAATAATATCCTACATAAGTCTTTGCTTTTTTCCGGTTGGCGGGATATACTCCCTACCGTCGGTTATTTTTTTAACAACTCAAAAAGAGACTCCATGAACAAATACATAAACCAGCTTCTCCAGATGCAGGACCTTGAAATAGCCATGCGTGAACACAAGTCGATGAAAGGCAAGGAGGAGGAGGAGACCTGTACCGAACTCAGGAAGAACATCAACGGCCTGAAAAAGATCCTGCCACCCGAAATAAGCGTCGTCTACGAGAGGATTTCAAAGAAATACGACATATTCGTGTGCCCCATGGTCAACAGCGCATGCACCAGCTGTTTCATGAAGATCCCCGTCGGCTTCGCGAATTCCGTGCTTTCCACGAGCAACTGCATTTCATGTCCCACCTGCGGACGCTTCCTATACTTCGACGAAGGCCATTTCGCCAGGCCCAGCGACGAGTTCCACCAGTACAAGGGAGTCGCCAGGTTCTCCTCCCAGGATCTGATGATCCCGCATATCAAGGCCAAATCAAAGGAGGAAGTGATTGAAATCATCGGACATCACTCCGCCAAGGCGGGTTTTGTCACAGATGGCGCTGCATTCGTTAAAGCACTGATAAAACGCGAGTCCCTCATCACTACTGCCGTAGGTTCGGGGATCGTCTTCCCGCACGCCAGGGACATCAAGGCATGCGGTCTCACTCTCGCAGTGGGAACAGTGAAGCCCGGCATAAAGGAGAATGGAGACAGCCTCTCAATATTCTTTGTTTCAGCCGTTCCCATGCAGACGAGCATTTTCTACATTGAACTCATCTCCAAGCTCGCCAACTATTTCAGCAAGGCCGAGAACAGGAAGAAAATCCTCGATTGCACGAAGCCTGAGGAAATGTGGAAGATCATGGTGCAGATAGGAAAATGAAGAACCAGCGTAGAAATTCCTGCGGATGGGTTGATCTCCAGGTCAACGGAGTGAAAGGAATCAATTTTTCCGACATCGGCCTGACACCCGATGAATTCTCCAGCGCCTGCGAAGTCATCCTCAAAGGCGGTACGGATGTCTTCCTTCCGACCATCATCACCAGTCCTGTAAAAGTCTACGAACACAACCTCAAGATGATGGTGAAATTCATCGACGAGGAAAAACTCCGGGACCGCATACCGGGTTTCCATCTTGAAGGCCCCTTCATTTCACCGGAACCGGGGTATGTGGGAGCACACAATCCGGCATATACGCAGAAACCCAGTCCGGAACTCCTCAGGAAATTCCATGAATGGTCCGGCGGAAAAATAAAGATCCTCACAATCGCCGCAGAACTCGAAGGTGCAGACAAGCTGGTCAAGGCTGCAGTAAAGCTCGGAATCACCGTCTCCATAGGCCATTCGAATTTCAATTCTGAACACTTGAAGGAAATGGCATCCCTGGGGGCAAAGGCAATCACCCATCTTGCGAACGGCCTCCCTCTGAACCTTGCGAAATTCGCAAATCCGATATGGGCCGGACTATGCGAGGAGAAACTCATCGGCATGTTCGTCGGCGACGGACACCACATCCCCGGCGACATTCTGAAGAAGATGATCATGGCGAAAGGAATCGGCAAGACTATAATCGTCAGCGATGCCTCCCCTCTCGCCGGATGCAAACCTGGCACTTATGATGTCTTCGGCACTAATGCAGTGCTGGACAAGTCAGGGCGCCTCTACAATCCCGTGAAACTCAATCTGATGGGATCATCATATACGATGCCCAAATGCATGGACTACCTGAAGAAGCTCGATTTCCTGTCAAAAAAGGAACTTCATAAGGTAGGATATCAGAATCCCCTGGATTTGATCTCGTGAAATATACTTGAACCACGAAACACACTAATCACACGGAATAATTATTATGGATATTTTTTTTTCGCAGGAAAAAATATCTCTTGAAAGCATCGGCATACCTGATTTCACATTGGACGGGAAGATAAGGGAAGTCCTTGCAAGACCTGCTCCGAAGGACTGGAAAAAGACAGGACTTAGCAGGGAATATTATCTTGATTTAATGGAGATAATCGTGCGCAGCGCCGCCGGATGGGTCGATGAGAAAGGCGCAGTCATAGATCCATATTATAAGAAGGAATGGGCGCAGACCACTCCGCGATTTGTTTCTTCGGCGTCCATCCTCCTGTACTTCGGAAGAATCCCTGAATTAAAGGATATCGTCCACAGGGCAATGACATATTCCTGCAGGCGCCTTGCTTCCGGCAGGGGGGAAAGTCCGGACTTCTGGCTCCGGGAACTTGTCACAGCCTTCGTATGCCTTTCAAAAAATGCGGACGCCAAACTTGTGGATGAATGGCGGAGCACCCTTGCGAAAATCGCACCCGAGAAGATCAACAAGGTCGTCAGCATCGACGGCAGCAGGCTTGCTGAACTCCACAACTGGGCGGTCTACAGTGCGGCCGGCGAGTCCATGAGGGAGTCGGCAGGAATAAAACCAGAGGGCGCGGACGTACTCTGGGGGAAGAAGTTCTTCGACAAATATATTTCCGCGCAGTTCAGGCATTTCAATTCCTTCGGGATGTACAGGGATCCGGGAGATCCGATCACATACGACATAACAACGAGGCTCCAGCTTGCGGCCGCCCTGTGGTATGGCTACGACTGGAAACTCAGGCCGCTTGTCGATGAACTCCTGCGCCGAGGCGGAATAACAACTTTATTTTTTGTTTCACCTGCCGGCTATGCACCCTTTGGAGGCAGATCCGGACAGTTCAATTTCCAGGAAGGGATAATTTCCGCACTATGCGAGATCGAAGCAGTCAGATACAAGAAGGATGATCCCAGGCTTGCCGGCGCATTCAAAAGACAGGCGCACATCTCTGCAAAATCAGTCGAGAGATGGCTGAAGGACATGACGCCTCTGCGGCACATAAAAAATGCTTTCCGTCCTGAATCCCTGCATGGGATAGACGAATACGGACAATATTCCGTATACAGCCTTTTCAACGCATCAGTCTTCGGGCTTGCCGCACTTTTTGCGGATGACACGATAGAGGAGACACCGTGTCCGGTTGAAATCGGCGGATACGTGCTTGAAATCTCCCCATCCTTCCATAAGATTTTCGCCACATGCCAGAACACGCATATTGAAATTGACACCAGCGCTGACACTCATTATGACGCGACAGGGCTTGGCCGTTTCCAGGCGAAAGGATTTCCTGCCGAACTTGCTTTGAGCATGCCATTCACTTCGACGCCTAAATTCCGGATGGATAAAAAGCTTGTTCCTGACGAAATGATCTCCATATGTCCGGCCTGGCAGGTTTCCGGAAAATGGATCTCGCTTGCTTCCCAGTCAGAAGGGTTGAAGCATTCGATTGAAATCGTCAGGGAATCCCGGGAGCAGATCGAATTCATAATAAGATATGTTCATGCTGCATCGAAATCTGAAATAACTGAACGATATCAGCTTTCGCAGAACAAGCTGTCAATCAATTCAAGCGTATTGGTCAATGGCATAAAAGCTGAAAAAGTCAGATTCATGGTTCCTCTTCTGGCCACCGACGGCATGAACAAGTCTGAGATAATCAGCAAGAAGAATTCAGTGCAGGTCAAATATCTTGGAAGCTCGTATGGGATTTCCTTTGACGGAAAGGCCAAGGCTGAAATTATTGATCGCGAGTTCGCGAACAGGAACGGCATATACAAGCTGCTAATGCTGGAAGCCGGTGGGAATGAAATGGATGTCGGGCTGGAGTTCCGGTGAAATGCAATACAGGCTTTTGTCGCATCATTGTATGTATTTGGAAGGTGTCAGCTTTCCTAGCCGCCTAATTCCAAAATCATAATTGAACAGCGAATCATTCTGATCATAGACCTCCCATAGCATTGAGTCATCCGAGTGATCATCATCCCTTCTAGTCGGGGTGCCATGCAGGGCCTCCACATGGCCGTCCGCCAGCAATGCATTCGAGGATTTATTGTGTGTAAACAGGAAACTTTGGTTGTTGGCGACCTGCAGTCTCGACCAGGTTGAAGTCCAGCAGCACTGTTCCGGACTGTGTGTATCCCAGGTTTCAGTGAGGACTCCGAACTGCTCGGGCCTGACTACCATTGTCGTCTTAACCTGTGGCAGCAGGTTTTGAAGAGCGGGGACATTTTCGGCGTGGTTTGTATTGATGAGGATTTTCCACCAGTTGCCGCCGGCATCATAAGTGATTCCATTCATGGCGTATGTCAATGTGATCTTCTGGTTGTCAGAAGAGAGAAATCCAACGCTCGGGCAATGGAACAAATCCATCGGCTTGACCCTGTCTACAGGCTGGTTGGCGCCTCCGGTATCGGGGAGCTGGGATGAGCCAAGCAAAGTTCCATTGACATATGGGTTGAGCGCTTCAGGCCAGCGGAACTTCGGGTAATAATCGGAAAAATCCGCAGTGTAGAATGCGAAATTCAGGCCGAACTGCTTCAGGTTGTTCGTACAGACAATTGCTTTTGCAGTATCCCTTGCGTTTTTCAGGGCTGGAAGAAGCATGGCTGCAAGGATTGCGATGATTGCGATTACGACCAGAAGTTCAATCAATGTGAAGGAAGGGGCAATAAAAGCATTTCTTTTCTTCATTTTCCACCATATAGCTTAATTTTTTAGACATAGACGCCAGCCCCCTCTGACCATCTACAATTATAAAGCAACCGGTTGCACATGTCAATAGCAAAAAGCAGAAAAGCAGAAATATATGAAAATAATATTTTAATGCGTCAGTCTTTATTAAACTTGGAACGCCAGCACCCTTGCTGGCTCTTGGAGCCGCCAAGTTGGCGACGATCCCGCCTCCGCCAAGACTGACGCAGTACAAATAATTTACAACCTATCGGAATGAGCTAATTGGCGAAGGATGAGATAAAGGTAGTAGATATCGATACCCGCTTCTGGAAATGCATCGTATCCATCTTGCATTTTTATCACCTTTTCCTGCATGTATTTATGAATTATCAACTAAATGACTATTGACAATGATTTACTAGTGCTATATAATTGAGCTATTAATGATAATCGAGAGGCTGGAAATGATAGAATATACAAAGCAGCTGAAGTACAAGAAGATCTTCAGCGAGATTGAAAAATTCATATCGCTGTCACCTGCCGGGATCAAGCTGCCGTCTGAACGTGAGCTTGCCAGATCCTTCGGATGCAACGCCCTTACCGTAAGAAAGGCCTTGACGCCTTTTGTGGAAAATGGAAAAATAATCAGGATAATCGGAAGCGGCACATTCGTCAGCGAATCATCAGCTACGGATAAAATATATTCTTCGTCAACAAGGGCTGATTTGAACAGGATTGGAATGCTGATTCATTCGGAAAGCGATCCTTATGCGCTGCTGGTGATCAGAAGCTGCCATGAGTTCGCCTCCGGCAAGCACGTCGAACTCAGATATTCGTATGTGAAGGATTTCGGCGGCGAGGCAATGCGCGAAGCCGGAAGGCTTGCCTCCGAAGGATGCTGCGCGATAATGCTGCCGTGGTTCCCGTTGAAGAATTCCGGACAGGTGGCGGACTTCATACGCAAATCCCCGGTCCCGGTCTCAATTCCATTCCTGATCCCGGGCCTTGAAAAGAACTGTTTTGAGAAACAGGAGATATTCGGAAGAGGAACCATCGCACAGACCGAGGCGGCCTGCCGCTATTTCCATATGCTTGGCCACAGGAACATAGCCCTTCTAGGACCCGACAACCCGTCGGACACGATCATGCAGCAGAGGATTGGAGCTTATTCCTCGTTCATCTTCAAGGAGGACATGACCAGCATCTGCGGTCTTGTCGGAGGGAATCTTATGGACATGGACGCCGTCGCCACAAAATGGAGCAGGCTCAAGGTTCCGCTCGCCATAGTCTGTCATGATGATCTCTATGCGATAAGGTTCATGACAGCGATGAGGAAGCTTGGTCTTTCGGCTCCTGCGGATTTCGCAGTAATGGGCTGCAACAACACAAATGAAGCGCTCTTCTCCGATCCTCCTCTCACAAGCATCTACGACGACTACAGTTATTCCGGCGAATGGCTGACACGGAGCGCACTGGCTTTGGCAAAGGGTGGACTTGAGCAGTCATCCGCATGTCCTAAACACAGGCTTTTCATAAGAAGTTCATGTGGCGGACTAAGTAAGATTTCTCCCAGGATCCAGTCAAAACTCGAATCAACGGGAATGATCATAGAACATGGGATGGAACTTAAGCCTTCATCTGTGGAGGTGGCGGTATGAAATTCCTAAAAGGTAATTTTTTCTTTTCAACTATGAAAAGAAAAAATATATTCACTCTGATCGAGCTTCTTGTGGTGATTGCAATCATCGCAATCCTCGCGGCGCTGCTGCTGCCTGCGCTGAAGCAGGCGAAGGAGATGGCGAGGAAGATCGTGTGCGTCAACCACTTGAAGCAACTATATCTTTTAAGCTCCGAGTATGTGGAATACAACGAAGGATGGGCCCCTTATACGCCGGACAGCTGGAAAAGCAAAACGCAGGCATATCTGCCAAAATATATAGGAGGAACCTCTACAAGGGGATCTCTGGCATCAGGCGGTGCAGACACTAATATTTACTACTGCCCTTCTGCTCTGCCAGTTCCAAGCGGGAGTTTCAGCGGACAGAATTGCGCTTATACAGCAGTCTTTCCAAATATGGGTTATGGTGCAGGAAAAGTATGCGTGTACAGATTAGCTAAGCCCGACACCCAGAAATGGCTGCAGGATTCCAGGGCCGGACTTCCCAACTACCGGGCGGGCGACTGGAACTGCGGCGCAGATTACCGCCATATCGGGAAAACCGCAAACCTGCTGTTCTGGGACGGGCATGTCGACACGGACAATTAGGAACAAGGACAGGCGGAAACATAACAGGACAAGCTAGGATGAATGCAGGAACAGAACATATGGACAGTCAACTTTTCACTCCTTGGACGGATCCGGTGTCCGGCGTGCAGAGCTTCATCCTTTCAAAGAGGGCCGCCCCCGTCCAGCAGTCCTTCTACTACACCAATCCCAGCTTCACATCGGACGGGCGCTTCCTATGGTTTTCCTGCTCCTTCCCTCCCGGGGGCGACGGACATTATGGACGGCAGCTAGCCGTCGTCGATTTTGAAGCGCAGGAAGTCCGCCTGTTCCCCGAAACCCAGTTCATGGGTTCATCCCCATGCGTTGACCTTGACAATGGAGATGCTTATTGGACGACCGGACTTGAAATCTGGAAGCGCGGGCCTATGCGTGAAAACAAGCCCATCCTGATAAATACTTTCCCGGATGAATTTGCGAAGAAACGGCGTCCTGGAAGGATTGCGTCGCACCTGACAATGTCGGCGGACAGGAAGACCTTCGCGATTGATGCAGTGATAGGAAGGGAATCCATCGTGGGTGATATTCCTCTTGATGGAGGTCCGTTCCGTCTCTGGCAGATCTTTGACAGGCATTACGATCATGCCCAGTTCAGTCCGACCGATCCCGACATGATATTGATTGCACAGGATCCCTGGACGGACATCGTCACCGGGGAATACAACAACTCGGTCGACAGGCTCTGGGTGATCCGCCGCGGTGAAAAAGCCAGGCCCATCCTTCCAGACTCCCCCCTGCCCTCGGGCCAGCGCGGGCACGAATGGTGGGACGCGGACGGAAAGCATGTCTGGTTCCTCGACTATACGGAAGGTCCGGACCAGGGGACCAAGAAAGTAAACATACATACCGGCAAGGTTGAAACCTTCTGGCCGCACGGCCACTCCCATTCGCACTGCGACCGCAGCGGAAAATATTTCATCGGCGACATCGTGTCATGGCCCAAGGACGCGTGGCAGGTTGCATTCTTCAATTCAGTTACGAAAAGGGAAGTGGCGCTGGTGACATGCCTGCCTCCCCTCCCGATCCGGAGCAAGTACCACGTGCATCCCCATCCGCAGTTCTGCATGAATGACAAATATGTGTGCTATACGACGAATGTGCTTGGAACTGTCGATGTGGCCCTTGTCCCGGTCGACTACTTAATTGGCTTGACAAACTGAGGATTTGCACATGAACATAATGACAAATACAAGATTCAGGACGCAGGATGCCGGATCCGTGGTTGTGCCGCCGCCCGTCCGCCGCCGGTCGTCCGCATTCACTTTGATAGAACTGCTGGTCGTAATTGCGATTATCGCGATACTTGTCGCCATGCTGCTGCCTGCCCTCAAGAACGCCAAGGAGTCGGCAAAGAGCATCGTCTGCCTGAGCAACCTCAAGCAGCTCAGTGGAGGATTCCAGCTTTATACCGGAGATTCCGACATGCATCTGCCTCCCCTCAACCAGTATGTCTCATACCGTTCATATGCTGATGGGGGGCTTGAGAAGAACTACGGGATGTGGAACTGCATAGGCCCCTACCTGGAATTCCCCCAATGGGGAGGATGGCAGAGCCCCCCAACAGGCACCGATGATCCTGAACATATAAAATACGACAGCTACTGGGGAAACTACAAATTGAAAGGCAAGCTCCTCAATACGGCATGGGGATGCCCTAAAGCCAATGAAAGCTCCTCCCCGTGGGGCAACAATACCAATACCGCCATATATGCAGAATCTCTCTATCTGCAGAAAACCCCTCCGGGCGCGTCCAACCCCAGATCGTGGAGTTTTGCCCGTCTGGTAATAAACATTCCGGCCAGCCCTTCCAAGGCGGTCCATGTCGGGGATGCGGGCGACTGGCATCTGGGCTCACCAGCCGAAGCAAGGACGGCAGTGCCTGGCACCAGCGAGTACAACCTGGCAAAATACAGGCACATGAACGGGGTAAATGTGTCCTTTATGGACGGACATGCCGGACACTACACGGCAATTGATGTGAAGAACAATATCCAGAACGATTTCTCCTTATAGTCAAATTTTTAATAAAGGCCATACATGAAATCAAGTTTTAAAGGGAAAATCCCGTCCCGGCATCAAAATCGCGGATGGATGAAAACAATTGGAGTCCATATGGGCATATATGCTGGCGTCTTCGCCCTGACATCATGTGCGGTTTCCGCAGATACCACAACAGAAACCGCTTCCTGTCTCATTAGCAACGGGGATTTTGAAAAGGATGGCGGCAAGAACTGGCCGGCCGAATGGTCGCATCCGGAAGGGGCAAGCTGGGAGATTGAAGAGGGGAACCACTTTCTAAGATTGAAGCTGGTCAAGCCGGACCAGATGCTCACAGTCTACAGGTCTGTCGATGTAAAGCCCGAACACAAGGCCTACGCTTTGAGTTTCCGTGTCAGGTACAAGGACATGAAGAAAGGCAAGGATCAGTGGCACGACGGCAGGATCATGCTTGACTTCAAGGACAAGGACGACAACAAACTCAATCCGAGTCCGCGCTCACCCTACTTCAACAAAGGGGATTCCGACTGGAAAGATGAAACAGTCGAGTTCCTCGTGCCCGAAGGCGCAGTGAAACTCGAGATACTTCCATCTCTGATCAAGGTTCCAAGCGGCACCATCGACTTCGACGATTTGAAACTTACGGCAGTTCCCGCAGAACCCATTATCGCAAGGCAGAAGGAGGCCGAGGAGAAGAGGCTGGCCGAGGTGGCAAAACGCGCCGCGGAGGTCAAACCGCAGGTTCCCCCTCCTCCTGCAGACAAGATTCCCCCTGAACTCCATGTGGCAGGCAACAAGTTACAGACTCCGGATGGCAGGGATGTCTGGCTCCAGGGCCTGGCTGTAGCAAGCATGGAATGGAATGCGGCCGGAGACAATATCCTCAAGACAATCGAAGTGGCGATCAAGGATTGGAAAGCAAACTGCATACGGCTGGGAGTCCGCGAACATTTCTGGATCGGCAAGGGGCCCTACCAGAAGGATGGCGGAGCGGCATACCGCCAGCTTGTGGAGGATTCAGCCAATCTCTGCGCCGCCAACGGAGTCTATATCGTGATCGATCTGCACCGTTTCCGGGCGCCGGAGGCGAAGGATGCCGAATTCTGGAAGGATGTGGCAGCGAAATTCAAGAACAATCCGGCTGTGATGTTCGAACTGTTCAACGAGCCCCATGACATCTCCTGGGAAGTCTGGCGCGATGGAGGACTCGTGACCGACGAGAAGAAGAAGGACAGCGATGCGCTGGCTGAAAACAAGGAGAAGCTGAAAGGCTTCCAGTCGGTGGGCATGCAGAAGCTGGTCGATGTCGTCCGCGAGACCGGCGCGAAGAACATTGTGATGGTCGGCGGGCTTGACTGGGGGTATGATCTTTCCGGCATAATGAACGGTTTCGCGCTGGATGACCGCGGCGGGAACGGGATTGTATATTCGAGCCATGTCTATCCTTGGAAGAGCGAATGGCAGAAATGCTTCCTTGATGCCGCCGTGAAATATCCTCTGTTCATCGGAGAGACGGGCTGTGAAGTGGAGAGGATGCCCTTCATCCCTCCGGAACGGCATGAGGATCCTTATACCTGGGCTCCGGACATGCTTGGGATCATCCAGAAACACAAGCTGAACTGGACCGCCTGGTGCTTCCATCCTAAATCGACGCCGCGCGTGATTCTTGACTGGGAATACACCCCTACTCCGTTCTGGGGCGTGTTCGTGAAGGAGGCGCTGTCGGGAAAACAATTCGAGTTGAAAAAGATGCGATAGGCTATTTATGTCAACTCTATATATTTATCATCGGCTTTGTGGTAGAATAATGACATGATCCGAAGGGGCAGGAATGAATAGGACAGGAAATAAATTCACACTGATCGAGCTGCTGGTCGTGATTGCGATCATCGCAATTCTCGCGGCAATGCTGCTGCCCGCGTTGAAAAACGCAAAGGAAACTGCAAAAAGCATCTCCTGCCTCAACACCCTCAAGCAGATGGGGCTCGCCAATCAGATGTATGCGGACGACAGCGCTGACTTCTGTGTTCCTCCCGGGAATTGGGGCTGGTCGAAATGCATGTTCGGCAATCCTATGTTCCTGGATTTGCTGGGGGGGGTCAAGGCCTATCAAACCGGAGGCAACTGGTCGCACGGCTATTGGCCCCAGGGAATGCTCTGTCCTTCTTCGAAGCCTCCGGAACATCCGACGCAGCCGGGCTACTTCCTGGCGCCTGCAAGCTGGGGGATAAACACCTTCAGCATGCATCCGACATACTATGTCCGCCGCAAGGATATCATGTCGCTTCCCGGCAAGGACAGCACCAGGGTGCTGTTCCTTGACCACATTTCCATTGAAGCCCATACAGGCACAGTTGATCCCTCCAGATATGCCTCATACGGCGAGTACGGCGGCCATCCGAATGATGCTGCAGACGGGTGCAAGCGCACGGCATACCGGCACAGCCGATCATCCAATGTCGCGTTCTACGATGGGCATGCCGGATCCATGAAACAGGAAGACCTGTACGGGGATGTCAATCTCAACAACAATGTCTGGAAACAGAGGTGAGGCAATGAATAAAGCAGATACGGATGCTGGATTCAAGATGCAAGATTCCGGATATCCTGGAAGGAAAAATAAAATCCAGGATCCAGAATCCTGCATCCAGTACCGGTCTTTCACCCTGATCGAACTTCTGGTCGTGATTGCGATCATCGCGATTCTAGCGGCCCTCCTGCTGCCGGCACTGCAGAGGGCGAAGGAGTCCGCCAAAAGCATACTCTGCACGAGCAACCTTAAACAGGTTGGCGCCGGATTCATGTTATATGTCGGCGACTGGAATTCATATCTGCCGCCTCTTAATCAAGGATATAAAGGAGTTAACAATCCACAGACAACATCAGGTGTCTATGGGATGTGGAACTGCATCGGACCCTATACTTCCACTCTCAACTGGCAATGGGGTGGTATCAACCCTCCGGCATGCAACAATACCGAAGCGGAGGATTCCACCCGTATCAAACTGGCCGAATATTGGGGGAAATGCAAGAACAAGTACGGCCTTTACAAGACAATATGGGGATGTCCCAACTCAAAGGAGGACACGTGTCCGTGGGGCGATATTTATGGCGAGTCCCTCTATCTTATTGGCACCATAGGCTGGGGGAATGACGCTAACAGGACCTGGGCAGGCCCCCGTCAAATTGCGAGGATCTACAAGCCAGACAAGGCAGTCCATGTCTCCGAAAGCAACGACTGGCACCTGGGCACCCCTGCAAGCGCGAGGACTGCCGTCCCAGGAACAAGTGCGTTTGAACTATACAGGCATATGAAAGGAACCAACGTGCTCTTCGCCGATGCCCATGCCACGCACTATACGGCGACGGACGTCAAGAACAGCATCGGAAATGATTTTACTCTGCCGTAAGCAGACGGAAATTCATTTCATAATGCGAAGAGATAAGGAGGAGGATTTTTCAAATATGCCCAGGAACAAGAACAACATGCGCTGTCTTTTCACCCTAATCGAGCTTCTCGTGGTCATTGCGATCATCGCAATTCTCGCGGCACTGCTGCTGCCGGCCTTGAAGAAGGCCAAGGAAACTGCGAAGACCACCCTATGTATAAGCAATCTCAAGCAGATAGGAACTGCTTTTCATGGTTATCTCGGCGACTGGAACGACTATCTTCCTCCTGTGGACGCCTATGCCTCCCATACTCCAGGGACGATAGGAGTTAGCCCATGGTGTTTCACCAAGGACTACATGATGTACCATTCACTCGGTGTTTATCTGAACAAACCCGAATGGGGGGAGATGACAGGCACCGACTTCCTTTACGTGATCCAGAAGGGCAAAATCAGGGGCACAGTCTGGGAGTGCGAGGACAAGAAGACGAACTACCAGTACGATTATCCCTCCATGAACGGCTACGCGGAATCAAGATATTTTGTCAATGGGACAAGCAATACCGATCTTAATAATAAAACATCATTCCCCCGCCCTTTCTTCAAGATTCCCAATCCATCGGTCAAGGTGCAGGTGACGGACGCCTATTATTATTCATCCTCCATCGGAAAAGGACAGGTGAAAAATCTCGGGACAGCGCTGGGAACCAAGAATGGGACAGAGCAGTCCATGGATCTCTTCCGACACAACTCCAATAGAGGAGGAGTAATTCATTTTGCTGACGGGCACGCAATGTTCTATACAAGGGAGGAAGCCCTGGCAAACTTAACCTATTTGTCCTCGTCCCCCTATACGATGGACAACTTCAACCTGCCATAACCCAGCAATTTGCCATGAATTTAATTTTAAGAATTCCATATAACACCAGGAGATCAACATGTTAAGATCTGGAAATTTGAAACTGTCCGCACTATGCCTTTCCATTCTCTTATGCTCTTCCGCATCATTCTGCCAGGAGGCTCCCGCAAAGAAGGCCAATCCCGATGCGAATTCAAAGATCCTATATAGTTTCGAGAAGGACACGCAGGGCTGGTGGACTTTCAAGAACGAGGCCGAGATAGATCTTTCAACGGCGAAAGCCGGTGCGGAGAAATCCAGCGGGGCCCTCGATATCACTTTCACATGCGGCGGGGGCAAATCCTATCTCGGAGCCGGGATTGAGACAAAATATGCAATGGGAAAGGAGCCTTGGAAGAACTACGCAGGCGGGCATCTGAGCATAAGGTTGAAGGGCGACATCCCCTTCAACGTGAAGGTCGAGCTGAGATCAAAGGGGAAGGGAAGCTTCGCAGTTCCATTGAGGGTCCAGGAGTCATGGGTGAAATACGACATACCGTTCAGCCAGTTCAAGTCCGGCGACAAGGTTCTCGATCTGGCCGAATTCAACGTCGACGAGATTGTGCTCATACCATCGGCCAGGGCAAAGCAGAAGCATTCCCTGCTTGTCGACGACATCGCCCTGTCGCAGGAGGAGATAAAGCTTCCCCCGCCGATATCCTTCACCGTCTCCGGAAAAGTGCAGGACGCATCTGGCAAGGCTGTTTCCACCGCCAAGGTCGCCCTTTCAAGCAAGTATTCGAGGATAGCCGACGCACAGGCCGGCGACGACGGCGCATTTTCAATCTCGTCTACCGTCCAGCTCCGCCGCTTCGTATCGACTCCTGCAATTGATTCAGCCACGGATCTCGACGCTGTGTTGACCGCCGACAAGCCCGGACTCCTCAATGCATACACACCTGTGAAGCTAATGGACAAGCTGAACCTCTCCACGTTCTGCCTGGTGCTCCCAGCCATGAAATCCGCCGAGGAACTCAAGGTCGCCGGGAACAGGCTGAAGACCGCAGGCGGCACGGAGATATGGCTGCAGGGGGTCTGCGTGGACAGCCTCGAGTGGTCCGCCGCCGGTGACAATATCATACAGTCAATCTCAATCGCCATAGACCAGTGGAAATCTAACTGCATACGCCTGCCTATGAAGGGAAGCTTCTGGTTCGGGAGGGAGGACGGGCAGAAGGACGGAGGCGATGCCTACAGGAAGATAATTGATTCTGCGATAGACACCTGTGCAAAGCGCGGGGCATACCTGGTCCTTGACCTGCATCGTTTCGGGTTCCCTACAGATGCGGATGCTGAATTCTGGAAGGACGCAGCAGCCAGATACAAGGACAATCCCACCGTCCTCTTCGAACTTTTCAACGAGCCACACGGGATCTCATGGGAGATATGGCGCAATGGCGGTGATACCAAGGCCGCAAAGTCCAACGACGTCAACGCGGCGGAAAACAATGAGAAGCAGAAGGAATCCATATCAGTAGGACACCAGGCGCTTGTTGATGCCGTACGTTCCACAGGGGCCAGGAACATAATCATAGCCGGAGGACTTGACTGGGGTTATGATCTTTCGGGCATCATGAATGGATTCGCACTCGATGACAAGGGTGGAAACGGCATAATGTATTCAAGCCATGTCTACCCATGGAAGAGCGACTGGGCTGGAAAGACCTTGATCGCCGCAGAAAAACATCCCCTCTTCATTGGCGAGGTCGGCTGCCAGCCTGAACCGATGCCGTGGCAGAAACAGGGCACCGAAGATCCCGCCATCTGGGCTCCGGACATGATCGGCTTCATACAGAAGCACAAGCTGAACTGGACCGGATTCAGCTTCCATCCTGGCTGCGGACCGAGGGCGATCCTCGACTGGCAGTACACTCCCTCACCCTACTGGGGCGCCTACGTCAAGGAAGCATTGTCAGGGAAGCAGTTCGACATGAAGAAGATGAGGTAGCTTATGCCTATTTTCATGCCGCATCAGGAGATTTTTTTCTTTTCGAATTCGAAAAGAAAAAATATATTTACACTAATCGAGCTTCTCGTGGTGATTGCGATCATCGCAATATTGTTCGCACTTCTTCTCCCCGCACTGGGAAGGGCACGTGACCTCGCAAAGCAGATGACATGCTTCAACAACCTGCGTCAGCAGTCAATATGCTTCACCAGCTATGCAGGCGACCATGACGGTGGCCTTCCTCCGCTCAGATACAAGGACATGACCAATGGAGCCTACTGGTACCAGACGCTGTATCCATGGGCATATTCGAATAAAACTTATTCCACGGCAAACCTTTACCTGTCAATATTCCGCTGTGAGTCATATCCGGCCCCGGTGAACTGGGGTCCTGGCTATGGGATGAACTACAGGCTGGTATGCGTGTTCGCTCCGACAATCACATATCCGCAGCATGGAGGAGTAAGCCTGAGGGCTGACCGGATAAGCAATCCTGCCTACTGGCCGCTTGTCGCAGACTGCCAGAACTGGTTCAGCACCTCCAGTTCAAAAACAGGGATCGACTATCCGCACATGGTCCGTCACGAAGGCAATGAGGCCTGGACCACTAGACACTATGGCAGCTGTTCGATTCTATACTGCGATGGACACGTGCAAAGCACCACGTATGTCTCATATACTCCGACCAACTGAAAATGGAAACGGCGGACAGGCTTGTCCGCCGTTTTTCTATTTCTTAAATCTTTAAAACTTATTTCTTCTTTTCGGGATCCTTGATATCCTTTTCACTTATGATGCAATCCTGTTTCCTGAGCTGCGCCTGCAATTTCTTTATATCGATCTCGCGAGGGGTTATTTTCTGCTTGATGGACATAGCCGCAGCCGTTCCAGCTGCTTCACCCATTCCGATGCAGGGAACCATTACCCTTATTGAACCAAGGGCGACATGCGTACAGCTCACGCAGCGCCCGGCGGTCATCAGATTATCGATCCCAAGCGGCAGCAGCACCCGGTATGGAATGTGGTATTTGAATCCCTTGCCAGGACGCCATACCGTATGGTCCATTCCTGCACCGTCAATGCAATGGATGTCAACGAAGAACGATCCGTAGCAGATGTTGTCGTCGAACTCGCGCTGCTCCTTCACATCTTCCTCTGTCAGGACATAGTCGCCCATGATGCGCCTGGATTCCCTGATGCCTACCGTGTTCGGAGTGGAGACCATGTAGCAGTTTTCCATGCCTTTTACATATTTCCTGAACACGGGTATGCATTCAAACGCCTGCTTGCGCCCTTCAACTGTGGCGGCGGTCAGATCCTCGGCCTTTGTCGAATCAATATATATGATGTGCGTGAAGTTCACTCCGACCTGGTCCGGACGGGTGGGAGTCCACCAGAATCCCATGACAGTCTTCTGGAACGGACGCATGTCGCCGTTCCTCTGCGCCTCCTCCCAGACACTGGTCATCGCGTAGTCCTTCCTCCATTTTTCAACTGCAGGCCAGTCGACTCCGCCGATCGTGAACATGAGGGTCACAGGCTGGCATTTGCTGTCCTTCTTTCTGCCGACTTCATACTTGCAGCCCGCCTTGAAGGCGACATCGCCGTCTCCAGTACAGTCGATTATTCTTTTGGCCTTGACGATCTGGCGTCCAGTCTTGTTCTGGATCACAGCACACGTGGCCGCACCGTCCTCGACGATCGTATCACAGAAGAAGGTGTGATAGAGGAACTGGACTCCGGCCTTCTCGAACATCTGTTCGAGGATCAGCTTCAGACCTTCGACTTCGAACCAGACGCCGTGCGAGTTCATGTGCCCGAAATTCTGCTTCACCAGCTCTGTGGCAACTTCGTAGGCTACGCCTCCGACAATCCTTCTGCCAGTCCCCTGCTCGTCATATTTCGAGATATGTCCATGTCCGCCTGCCCCGGCGACTCCGCCGAAGCAGTTGAACTGTTCGATCACCAGGGTCTTCATCCCGTTCCTGGCGGCGGCAAGCGCGGCTCCGATCCCGGCCGGTCCTCCCCCTACAACGAGCACGTCGACATCATATGTCACCGGCAGCTGCTGTTCCATGTACTTCACCTTTTTCATCTTATCCTCCTGTATTTTTTATTTTTACTTCCTGTTTAATTTTTTGCATCGCAAAAAATTATTCTTGATATTTCTTCTTTCAGTATCTTTTCCGCCTCTTCCACATTTATCAGCTTGTCCTTGCTGAATATGGCAAGTGCGGCTCTTCTCGGTTCATCTGGCACTTCAAAACCGATGGCGGCGTTGAATTTATTGACATGGAAATTTTTCAGATAAAGGAATTCCCTGTCGTCCATCTGTGCATCTACAAGCTCAAAAAGCTTCTTTCCTTCCGCCTCTTCCATATGCTTGTCATCAAGCAGCCTTCTTTTTAGATCTTTCCTGTCATCCATATACGAGAGCAGCAGGCCCATCGAGGATTTGAAGACAGGAAAATCAGTTTCATCTACAATATGGAACGCTCTCCTGTCATCAGGCGAAATCCAGGCGAGATATACAAGACGTTTCCTGATAAGGACCGCAACTGCGGCGCCAAACCCATATTTCCTGTTTATTTCCGAACAAATCTCAGCAGAGTACTCGACAAGCGGAAATGCCTTCATCGCCGTACCGGCAAAGAGAAGGATGCCATAATCAGGCGCGAAGCTGTGGAAGTCGGGCTTTCTGACATACCCGGCGTCATAAAGGGATTTAAGGTGTCTGGACGCTGAGCTCTGGTGTATCCCGAGTATTCCGGCTATCTCCGTGGCAGTGACACTCTTTCTCTCGGTGATAATCCTGAGTATCTCAAGGCTCCTGTCCACTGACTGTATTCCATCGATCGCCATGGCATGCTTCCTTATAAGTACGTCGGGTTTTAACCCGACAGTCCAGTTGGTGGTTTCCTTCGACAGGCTCAGGACAAGTAAAAACCGCTCTACTTCTTTAACTATGCATATTATGCATTGTTAAAAACTAATGTCAAGGCAGGGAAATAAAAATGCCGGAAATTTCTTTCCGGCATTTTAAGTAGGTACGGGCTTTAGCCTGTACCATTCTTGGATTTCAATTCTTGGTACACCCTAAAGGGCTGACTACTATACGCATATTCCAGTACTGTCCACGTCATGTTCTCCGGTTCTTCTGTCTTTGCATCTTTACGTCAGGCGCTTCGGCCTGACTTTG
>MHBI01000005.1 GCA_001804815.1 Lentisphaerae bacterium GWF2_50_93 | reverse complement strand
CATATATTTTCAATTTAATGTCGTTATTTTCCTGTTTATTATATATATTTAACTGTATATCATCATGTTAAGTGGGAACGTCCCCATTAAAAAAGTCGATGACCAAGTCAGATTGATTGGGGAATACAGGGAGAATCCATGTAACGGATTCCCTCTCGGACAAGCTTTGCATTATCTCCAGGACACTCGAACTCCATCCCATGTCCAGTGGGCTGGGGGGAATATTCTACGATTCCAAGATTACAGCGTTCAAAGTCCATATTTGCATGGTTTGGCTGATAAAACACCTGTAAATAATATTTCTGGATTATCTTCTGATTTTATAAGTATTGCTAATGATATAAATATAATTGAAGGGGCGCTGAGAGGAAGATTAGAAGCATTATATCCGCTTGCTCCAAATGCTGAGGCAGGTGGTACTGATAATGATTATATCCCTAGACCTCGGAGGTTTTTAGGCATTAATCTCGGGGGTGGCAAATGAAATTCGCAAACTCATTTTTGGGAGCAATCATAATAACTGGTGCTACAATGTTTTCATCATGCTCAGAGGAACCATCTAAAAAAGACAACAATGTTCTCGCAAAATTCCATGGACGGGATGATGTTGAAATCTCCCCAGGAAAATTTATTGCCATTGGAAATACTTCGAAGGACATTGACTACAAACCCAAAGGTTTCAAAGAGGCAATAGGGCTGGCAGTCGACAATATCAAAAACGGCACAGAATGGACACATATCGGCATTCCATGGAATGGAAAGTTGATTGAATGGAAGGGAGAGCCTATTCCTGTTTGTCTAAGAGAATATGAGAATAATCTGTATATGATTGCATATGACAGAACTGTTCCCAATAAATCTAAATTCCGATTTTATATGGATGATGGAAATACTCTCGTTGAGATAAAAGCTTCAGACTTCCCCAAAAAGATTGCATCTCAAAACATGTGGTGGACTTGTAATATATATGGCAGGATAGGAGATAGATTTGCAGACCATCTTCAGGCGACAATTGATCTGGATCCTCAGAATATAGGTTTTTCAGGAACAACAACCGCTGATATTTGGCTCTGTCTAATTACTGGAAAAGAGTATTATGAGATTTCTGGTTATAGTAGCACATTAGATTATGATAATAGAATTAAGTTACTAGAAGAATATGCAGAAAAAAATAAACCAATAAAATTGACAATGATTTTAAAAAAACGCCCTCCTTTGCCTGAGTGGTATATTAAACTAAATAAAGAAGATCCAAATAAATTTCCCATACCTAATTATTTTGACACCCCCGTCCCCCTTCCAGCCCCCGATGACAAGGCGAAGTGAGGGGCGTGATGGAAGATGGATGGTGCCTGCGCCCCCACGGCCTGCGGCGGAGGGGTGGGGGATGGGAGATAGGACGACGAACCAAGATAGGATATGACCGATGCAATTAGAAATTAACTTAAAATTGAACAGGTGTCCTTTCTGTGCTATAGCGAAGCCTCTGATGAAGATGGAGGTGGATACTGTTACAAATGATTGCAACAAGTCACGGCAGCAATTTTGGAAGATATATAAGTGCAGTAATTGCGGTGGGCTTGTATCAGCTGTTTCGTATAGCGGAAGAACCGAACATGTAGCTGCCGTTTACCCTCCTGAAGAGTCCACATCCGAAGACCTGCCTGCAAAGGCCCGTTCATTCCTCCAGCAGGCCATGGAAAGTATTCACGCCCCAGCAGGCGCCGTCATGCTTGCGGCCAGTTCCATTGATGCCATGCTGAAGGAGAAGGGATATAAGGACGGAACTCTGAACTCCAGGATTATACAGGCAGCGAAGGACCATGTAATAACTGAGGATATGGCGAAGTGGGCGCACCAAGTTCGGTTGGAAGCCAACGACCAGAGGCATTCAGACGAGGGTGCTGAGCTGCCTACAGAAGCAGATGCCAAGAGAAGCATCGAGTTCGCCAAGGCGATGGGACAGTTCATGTTCGTGCTGCCGGCAATGGTCACCAGGGGCTTGAAGGAATCGACACCGGCAGCCAAGTAAGTAAAGATACGCCTATGACGCTGCCAGGATCTTCCAAGGCCCGTTGGAAGTTCCCCTTTCCAGCTCCTAAATGAGGCTGGCGATTTTCAGCACCTTTGGACTGCCATTGGAAATGAGGCTGGAGGACTTAACACAGTACCAATTATGCGACTGATGCGTATGATGCCGCAGTCGGTCGCCGGTCGATAGTTGCCGGCCTTGTATCGCTGAAATCCCCCCATGTTCCAATTCCGAGCACCGAAGGCAAGCGGCGTAGCCGCGCCCTTCGGGCGCTAAACCGCCCACCTGTGACACATTCCACAGCCTTTCCCCTCTCAGACAAGCCCATTTTCCCCAGTCTCTGCCCTTCACCCAGGTCAAACCTCCTTTCCCATCCAACCACTCCAGATTGATCCGGAATCGCTGAAATTCCTAGCTTTCCTTGTCAGAATATATCGGGGACGTTTCCTCCCATAACCAGAACCAGGGAGGACGTTACGGCATTGGTGCCATGCTGGGGATGTGACTGATAAGTAATGAGTAACATTCATACCATTGGTGTTTAGAATATCTTTTTTTAGCTGAATTGCCTCCCTCCTCGTCCCGAGTTCTTTCAGACTAGGGATTTCGCAAAGGCTCAACTTTGCAAAGGCCTCCCTCTCTGCGTTCGGTCGGAAGATCTCCCTGGCATTTTCACGGCAGCCTACGATTATAGGACAAGGCGCATATCCTGTGTTGAAAACGGCACACTGGTAAAATATCTTTATAACAGCGGCGATTGTGCACAGGAGTACAGCGCCGCAGGTTCTTTGACAAAACAGTTTGTAAGAGGTACGAGCCTTGGAGGAGGTGGTTAGTTCCAGGAAAGACTGAGCCATTATCTGGACGTGGTTGTATGTATGATTTTATCTTTAAATCGCTTGACATTTCAGAGATCGGGTATTCCATTACCGGCATGAAAAGGTTTTTCAAATACTCTCTCTGTCTCGTGGCACTGCTTTTTTTAATGGGCGCGCTTTATTCCTCCATTGCCCCGTTGAAAAAGACGGTAGCTGTTGACCAGCTTCAGAACTACAAGACTCTTCCATGGAAGCCTGAGGACATTGTGGCTTTCCAGAAGAACGCGGAATCCAAGGATGGCACCCTTAAATTTGACTCATACGTTGTCCTGGACCAGCCTCCAAAGGAGAAGGATGCCGCGAAGACCGCCAAGGAACTTGAGAAGTACAAGGCGAAGTATGCCAAGAAAGGCACGGTTCCCTTCAAGGTCATGGCCGACATTGATCTTATCCAGAAGAAAGACAATAAGAAGATAAGGTTCCTGAAGGGCAAGTCAGACATTTATGTCCTGAACGAGACCGATAAGAAAGTCACCTTGAAGGACAGAGTGGACAATGCCAAATTGTGCCCTACATGAGGCGGCGCTGGCGGGTACCTCGGTGAGGTGCCAACAGGAAATTATATCATTGTCGTTGCCTATGAGTACGAAAAAGGCAAGTTCATAGGTGAAAGCTACAGTGTAAAATTAACTCAGGACGACTTGAAGTAAGCTTGGAGTTGAAAATTCACGACACGGCTTCAGTGCCGTGTTTTTTTTTATCCAGATTTGGAAAAACATATAAGATGACAGAAGAACAGCCCTTGCGGGCTTAACTAGAGCCTGTTCGAAAAGGGGTAACACAGACATTCTTGTCTGTGACGAAAAATTAATTTTGAACCCACAGACAAGAATGTCTGTGCTACTTTTTAGACAAATTACATTTTGAGATTACCTTTTCGAGCAACATCTAACTACCAACAAATCCCCGTTTTTTTAATTCGTTTGTAGTCAAGCCATTATTGGCTGTGACTTTGGAATCATAAGAACACGCAAGAATGCGTTAACTTCAAACAAAACATCTCCACATCTCAAGCGCAATGTAGGCGGCATTGAAGCGATAAAGAATCCAGTCCTGCCGAAACTGCGGAAATACGAGCCGACTCATTAGAAGTATGTCGGGTTTCAACCCGACGATTTTCTAGATTAAAGAGTTGGCGGTTTAAAAACTCCATACTTCTTAAGAACATGCCTTGCGGCATTAACTACAAACAAAATCTAGACTAGGTGTTCGTTTGTAGTCAAGCCCGCAAGGGCTGTTCCTATGTCGCCGCCCTGCGGGGGCTTTTTTGTTCATTTTATCTCCCAGGGCTCACGCCCTGGGCTACAATATGCCGCCCTCTGCTAGGGCTATATACGGAATCCGATCTGTTTGGAGCCTCCGCAGGATGGCGAAATATTGTAGCCCCATGCGACAGCGTGGGGAGAATATGGTTGTAAATAAATATCCCGAGTCCCCGCAGGGTGGCGACATTGAAGAAGTCGATTTCAAATGTTATTGTAGTATTATGATCAAGAAGCTCTTCATCTTATCCGCGATTATCCTCGCCTGCGCAGGCTGCCAGACTACAATGCTGGATACTAAAACTGCTGAGTATTATCAAATTCCATTCGATCGGCTCTTTCCATTGCCACATTGGAGCTCTTCAGTTGATAGCTTCAAGTTTTTTGCGGAATATAAGGGCCCGGAGACCGAGACGCTGGATTACTTGAATGAAATATATGGAGATGATGAATATGGGAAGCTAATACTTGGTCCAAGCGTCTATGAGCCTGTTTACAGATTCGTGCCCAAGGAATATTTCGAAAGTGATGAATTGCGTGCCGTCTTAAAAAGGAAAGTTGTAAAGAAAGTTGATTTCAGAAGTCTTCCGTTGAAAGATGCTGTTGCCTGGCTTGTGAAAGAAGTACAAGTGTCTTTCCTAATACGAATGAATCCTGACGAGATTAAAGCGTGCAAGTCAATCGATTTGAAGTGTGAAGATATCATCGCCTTGGATTTGCTTGAAAGAATATGCAAAGTGACGGGCTGCGACTACTCAATAGAAACTCGTGCTGTAATTGTCTTCCTGAGATCTAGCGAGACAGCTAGAGAAGTAGTATACGAATATAATAGTGTAGTTGATGATTACCTTTTTCCTAAAGATGCCAAATCTGAAGATTATGAAGAGATATGGGAGTTTGAGGATGATGAACTTCCGGTTGCGCCGGATGGATCGATCTGGTATCGGTATGGACTATTGCTGAAGGCGAAAGCCAAGCATATACGCTTGCTCGATAGTTTTTTTGATGTTAAACATATACTAAGTATTCCTGAAAAAAATACAGGAAGATATGACTTCCAGTTGAGGCTATCGGATATTGTAATCAAGCATATGGAGTTTGAGGATGCCAAGGTCTCAGATGTACTCAAATATCTTGTCAGCCAAAGCAAGGAGCTTGATCCTGAGAAGAAAGGAGTCGATATTCAGCTTAAACTTGGAGAGAAGGTAAGCCAGGATGACCTGCGAATTACAATGCTTGTAGACGAGATTCCTTTAGAAGACGCAATTAGATATGTATGTCGTGGCGCAAATCTCAGATATAAGGCTTGCGGGGACAATGTTGTTGTTGCTGATGAAAGCGTGCCTCTTTTTCCAATCGAAACAAGATTTATTCCGATAATAAGCTCTGCTAGTGACATCCCATTGGAAAATCAAGAGAAGCTTAAAGATTATTTCAGGGCTAGGGGGATTTCTTTTCCGGATGGCTCAGGCGTAAGTTATGTAAATAATATTCTTTGTGTAAGGCTGCCGGAAAAATCTTGTGAACAGATTTCTGAGATGATGCGCGAGTTGGATGATGGTTATCGCACGAAATTTATCTTTGAGAAGAATGCTCCGGTTGCTGCGAAGATTGCAAATCTGAAGGCTGGGGACTTCGTAGAGGTTAAGGGGGAGATGCAGATCAAGGAGGCGAAGTTCAACGGTTATCCATTCCCGCAGCCGTGCTTCCTGATCAAGGATATTGAAGCCATTAAGAATCCAGTCCTGCCGAAATTAAGAAAATACGAGCCTGCCACTGATTCACCGTGAGTTTGCCATTATAAGTATGTTGGACTTTAGTCCGACGTATTCCAAGACAAGAGTTGGCGGGTTAAAACCCGCCCTACTTATGTGGAAATATGAGTTGAATAACGCGTCAGCAGAATGACGCGGCTACAGCAAAGTTGTTTTAGTTTATGGAGCGCTGGCGTCTCGCCGGCAATTTAATGTAGTGTTCGCTGTCTCAGCGAAAAATCTGAGGCTCTTGGCTGTGACAGACAACTCTACATTCGAAGAATGTGTCAACAGGGTGACGCGGCTATAGCTCGGATTTGTTGCTGGCCTCAGTCCGCATTGTATTCCTCGATCGTCTTGGCGTTCTCGATGAGCTTGACGAGGTTTGGGAAGTAGAAGAGCATTAGGACTGCTGAGCATCCGATAAACGGGTAGCACAGCTCCGGTTTTCTCGTTATTATTGCAAGCACCATGCCGAAGATGGCGCACGTGTTCATGTATGCATAGAAGAATAGGAAAAGCCTGAGGGCCGCCCTTGAGTAGATATAGAAGATCCTCTCTTCGGCAGGCAGGGAGGCAAGCTGTTCGCTGCAGGCGGCGTAGGATCCTGCGACATCATCAAGGCAGATGACCGTCCACATCCACGGATGCATCTTGCCGTCTGCGAATTTCGCAACCGCCCTGGGTGACAGGAACAGGGCGTGGAAGATGATCGATGAGATGGTGACAGCCACTCCTAGCAATGTGAACAGGCACACGAGCCGCATGTTGAGTTCCGGAGCCATGGTATTTTCAGGAGATCTTCCGGCGACATGCGCTATGAACACGTATATGCCCATGGTCAGGAACTCGCTGATCCATATGATCTTGATCAGGAGGTCCGTCGGCTTCAGGTAATCATTAAATTTTTCAGAAAGCATCGACATGTAAAAAGCTAGCATTTCTTATATAAAAGTAAAACGGCAATTAAAATAAAAATCTTCACTCCCAGCTTTGTCTCTTCGTGTCTTTGTGTTAGGTTAAAAATTTTACGTAGAAAAATTTTTAAAAGGAAAAAAATATGCTTGATGCACTTAAGAAAAATCCGAAGTTCAAGGGCCGTAGGGGGCCGCTTGTACTTATGATTCTAGATGGAGTAGGCTACGGAAAATACAAGGAGGGCGATGCCGTCCTTGCCGCCAACACTCCGGTTCTCAACAAGCTTACGGCGACATCTCCCCACACCCAGCTCAAGGCGCATGGCAAGGCCGTCGGCCTGCCCAGCGACGCCGACATGGGCAACAGCGAAGTCGGACACAACGCGATCGGCTGCGGCAGAGTCTTCGAGCAGGGCGCCATGCTCGTCAACCAGTCCATCGCCACAGGCAACATGTTCCGCGGTTCGGTCTGGAAGGAACTCATCTCCAACTGCCAGAAGAACAAGTCAGCGCTGCATTTCATCGGACTCTTCTCCGACGGCAACGTCCACAGCCATCTGGACCATCTCAAGGCCATGATCGAACAGGCGAAGCAGGAAGGCGTCAGTAAGATCAGGATACATGCCCTTCTCGACGGGCGCGACGTTCCGGAAACGTCAGCGCTCGACTATATCGAACCTTTCGAGGAATATCTTAAGAAGCTGAACGCAGACGCCTGCGATATCCGCATCGCCTCCGGCGGCGGAAGGATGGTCGTCACGATGGACCGCTATAATGCTAACTGGGACATGGTCCGCAAGGGCTGGGATACGCACGTCCATGGCAAGGGAAGATATTTCAAGACCGCCAAGGAGGCGATCGAAACTCTGAGGACCGAGACCAAGGCGATCGACCAGGATCTCCAGCCGTTCGTGATTGCCGATGACGGAAAGACCCCGATAGGTCCGGTGAAGGACGGCGATTCGGTCGTGTTCTTCAATTTCCGAGGCGACAGGGCGATCGAGATCACTGCGGCCTTCGAGGAGGACAAGCTGGACCAGTTCGACCGTTCACCGCGCCCGAAGGTAGTCTATGCCGGGATGATGCAGTATGACGGCGATCTGAAAGTACCGAAGAAGTTCCTTGTTGATCCGCCTGCGATTGACAAGACCATGGGCGAATATATCTGCGCGACGGGCCTGAAGCAGATGGCGATAAGCGAGACCCAGAAGTACGGTCACGTCACTTATTTCTTCAATGGAAACCGTTCGGGATATTTCGACAAGAAGCTCGAGACATACATCGAAATCCCTTCTGACGTAGTGCCGTTCGAGCAGCGTCCCTGGATGAAATGCGCGGAGATAACCGACAAGGTCTGCGAGGCTGTTCTGAGCGGCAAGTACAACATGATAAGGTTGAATTATCCGAACGGCGACATGGTCGGGCATACGGGGATCTACGATGCCGTGCTTGTCGCGATGGGCGGACTCGACATATGCATCGCAAGAGTCATGGAGGCGGTCAGACAGGCGGGCGGGATACTCCTGATAAGCGCTGACCACGGGAATGCGGACGACATGTACGAGCATGATGAGAAGACAGGGAAGGTGAAGGTTGACAAGGAAGGCCATCCGCGTCGCAAGACCAGCCATTCCCTGAATCCTGTGCCCTGCATCATCTACGATCCCGAATCGAAGGGCGAGTATGACAGCAAGCTGAACGAAGGGCTTGGGATAAGTTCGCTTGCGGCGACATCGATAGAGCTGCTCGGGTACCAGCCACCAGAGGGATACGACAAGTCGGTCATAAGGTTCAAGTAAATGGCAGTTTTCCCTTAGGAGTCGTTCAGAAATAACTTTGACATTTGGCGGAAAATACAGGTGTTTGGATTCGAGGCGCAAGCCGCGCACGTATGGAACATACGTAAGGGGTGAAGCAACGAAGAAGACAAATACATGGAATTCCGCCCTGAAGGGCTGGCGTTCTTCTGGCCGCTTATCACGCTGTCTGCCCGTTGTCCCGGCTCCCTGCGAGGTCGGGACTCCTCGCAAACATCATGATAATCAATCCAAAATCCCTGCCAGCAAATGTAAAAGTTATTTCTGCACGGCTCCTTATGGTTCCAGATGGAAAAAATTGACTGAATTTGTTTGAAGAGTGTTGTTTGAGGTTTATATTATTCGGTTTATGTAAATTCAAATTAATCTGAATAAATGAAATAAGGAAAGGGGTGTTGCATCGATGAAAAGAAAACTGCTTGTTCTGTTAGGTGGGATGTTTATTGCCGCAGGATTCGTGATTTTTGCAGATGATGGTGGTAAGGATGCTGATCCTGCTGTCAAGGTTGAAGCCGCCGCGATTGAAGTCGCACCGGTTGTTGTAGCCGAGGAGAAGAAGGCTGAAGCACCTGCTGCAGCAGCCCCGGTCGCCGAAGAGGTGAAACCTGAAGCCGCCGCACCCGTAGCCGAAGTCAAGAAAGAGGAAGCTCCTGCCGCAGAAGTGAAAGTTGAAGAAGCCGCCCCTGCCGCAGCCCCGGTCGCTGAAGAGGCGAAACCTGAAGCCGCCGCACCCGTAGCCGAAGTCAAGAAAGAGGAAGCTCCCGCTGCAGCGCCGGTTGCAGAAGCACCTAAGGCCGAAGAAGCGAAACCTGAAGCCGCCGCTCCCGCCGCAGAAGAGAAAAAAGCTGAGGCTCCTAAAGCCGCCGCCAAGCCCGAAGAAGCCAAGAGCTCGTTCGATAAATATTCAATTGCCAAGACCGTTGTCATGTACCTGCCTAACAGGATCATCGACATTCTCGACATCGTCACGATGGATGTCGGCGCCGGCGCCTCTTTCGGCGCTGAAGCCAGGATTACGCGCTGGCTCCAGTTCGGTGGGATGACGATAGACAGATATTTCGTAGGCAAGAATTGTTCAAGGCAGTTCGGCGGTGGTTATGAGGCGGGATGGAACTATGAGATGTTCTGCCTCGACGCTGAAGCCAAATATGTCGATTATACTTTCGGATCTATGAACAAGTATGTTGTCAAGAGAAAGCCTTTTGGCCTTGCAGATCTTGGCGAAAATACTTTTGAGAAGAGCAGGGATTTCTGGGAGATCGGAGCAAACGCAGGCTGGATGGTTTCCATGGGAGTTGCCATCCATCCCGTTGAAATCGCGGATTTCCTCGCTGGATTAGTTCTTATTGATTTGAAGAAGGATGATTACGGCAATGAAGCTCCTGCCGCCCCTGCGGCCGCCGGAGCCCCCGCCGCACCTGCAGCCAAAGATGCGAAGAAATGATGCAGGGGAGATTTTAAGCCTACAAAAAACGCGCTTTAAAAGGCGCGTTTTTTTTTGTCTTGATTATATTGAATTTTTCATTCAAGACTATATCTGTGTTAAATGTTTAACATAAAAATTAATTTCATGAGGTAATTTCAAAACTAGGAATTCAGGAGTCAGAATACAGGAGATAGAATTGAATTTGAATTCAAATTAGGTTTTATTCTGAATCCGGTCTGCTTTTGAAATTGGCTCTCATATTAAAATGAAAAGGGAAAACAGATGTCAGAGACAGTGCTTGAGAAAATCCGCAGCAAGGCCAAATCGCTCAGCCGCAGGATATGCCTTACGGAATCGGACGATGTGAGAAACCTCAGGGCGGCCGAGAAATTGGCGGCCACGGGATATGCGCGCCCCGTACTTGTCGGTGCTGCCGCGGCCATTGAAAAGCTTGCGAAGGAGAATTCCATCAGCATGAACGGGGTGGAGATAGTGGACGTGCTGACCAGTCCGAAGTTCGATCATTATGCAAAGACCGTTTACGAACTCAGGAAGAGCAAGGGCTTGACCGAGGAGCAGGCCCGGGAATGGATAAAGGACACATGTGTTTTTTCAGCGGCGATGGTCTGCGCGGGAGACGCGCACGGTTATGTGTCCGGCGGCGGAAATCCGAAGGGCTACAACCACAACACCGCCCAGAAGACAAAGCCTTCTCTACAGCTATTCAAGACCGCCCCGGGCATCAAGACCGCCTCAGCGTATTTCATAATGCAGCTTCCTGATCCCAAGTGGGGTTTCAATGGTGCGCTCTTCTATGCCGACTGCGGAATGAATATAAACCCGAATGCGGACCAGCTTGCCGAGATTGCGGTCTGCACGGCCAGGACTTTCAAGAACTTCACAGGCGACGAGCCGAGAGTGGGCATGATAAGCTGTTCGACAAAGGGCTCCGCCAAGGATCCTACAATCGACAAGGTCATCGAGGCGACGGCCAAGGCGAAGCTCCTCGACCCGAATCTCAAGGTGGACGGTGAATTCCAGTTCGATGCGGCTGTGATACCGGCGATTGGGAAGGCGAAGGCGCCAAACTCCGAGATTGCCGGAACATGCAACGTCCTCATCTTCCCCGATCTCAACTGCGGCAACACCATGTACAAGGCGACTGAAAGGCTTGCCGGGGCCATTGCGATAGGACCGCTTGTCCAGGGTCTGCGCCGTCCTTTCAACGATGTGTCCCGCGGCTGTTCCGCCGATGATATCGTCGACTGCGCCGCCGTCGCCGCGATAACGGAATGGACGGCATAAATATTTTTTTAAGAAGTAAAAAAATATAAAGGAGTTTCCGATGAAATTCTACGATGTGGTTAAAAAGAGAAGAAGCATCAGGGCATACAAGGGCGATCCGATTGACATGGAAGCCCTGGCTAGGATCGGGGAAGCCGTGAATCTGGCGCCTTCCGCATGCAACATCCAACCATGGTGTTTCAGGATAATCCTGAACAGCGATATCCGCAAGAGCATCTGCTCATGCTACAATAATGAGTGGATAAAGCAGGCGCCAGCCATCGTTGTCGCGCTGGGCAACAGGGAGGCCGCATGGAAAAGGCTTGAAGGTGGAAGCATCATCGATGTCGATATCGGAATCGCCATGGAGCATCTCGTGCTCGCCGCGACGGCCGAGGGCCTCGGGACATGCTGGGTGTGCGCCTATGACGTGAAACGCATGAATTCCGTGCTGGGAATCCTCCCCCCATGGGAAGTGCTCGCGATTTCCCCTCTTGGGAAACCGGCCGAGAATCCTGAAGCCAGAAAAAGGAAACCAGTCTCAGAGGTTTTCAGGATCATTGAATGAACATCTCGCAGCCTGTCATCCTTGACGGTCCTGACTGGACCTGCTGTTTTTCCCCCGGCGACCGGGAGAAGCTTGTTTTCAAGTACGCTGGCAGGGAACTGCTGGCCGTTTCAGGAATCTCCCTGGGAAAGGTTGACGAATCGTCAGCGTACTGCACCAAGTCCCAGAAACATGAGGCGGCAGATCTTCTCAACAGCAGTTTTCACACGGTCAATACCCTGCCGTTCGGATCTGAACCGACGATCACAAGGACGTGCGAGATCTCAGGAAATCATGCCGTCATCACCACTGATTGCGACATGAGGCATAAGATGGAGGTCGCGTCGTTCGAGGTTGACAATCTTGTCGTTAAAGGCGAATGGACGAGAATCGGTGTCGTGAAAATCTCAAATCCCATTCCATCCATCGGCGACATCGAGTGGCATGACGTAGGGCAGGGCGGGGATTTCCGCCTGGAACTGGACCATATGCCGCTGCTCATTCTTTTTGAGAGGAGTGACAAGTTCATGGTTGAGGTCGGGAACGGCGACGATCTCTGGCGCTGGCTCAACACTTCGGTTTTCCCTGGTTCATCGCAGTCGGTTGTCATTGAAAAGACCGATGGTGGAATCGGTCTCAGGCGCATTGTCGCCAAATGGGATGAGTGCACGATAATGGGTTCCAGGCAATACAGGTTCAACTGGTATTTTTCCTGGGAGGCCCCGGGAAAGGAATATTTTAAACGCCGCGATGATGCATCTGGAAAATCGGATGACGGCGAATATTTCAGGTTTCCCGAAGGAGATGTCCCGATGCAGCTGGCGGCCTGCCACGGTAGCAGGAATCTTAATGTCTCATGCTTACATTCGCCGGCCGTTTCCGGAATATTCAGGAGCATCATAAGATCGGCTCTCGGGAATTCAGAGCCTCGCAATATCGTCATTGAAAATCTCACAGTTCCCCTTTGTGAAAATGCGGCGCATCTTGAAAGACCGCAGAAGCAGGTTCTGCTGCACTGGAACATGCTCAGGATTTTCGACCACTGGCTCTGGGCCAACAAGCAGCTGAAGAATTCCGGCGTTTCGTTCTATGCGCTCCCTGCCGGCGACGGAAAGATCTTTTCCGTGCTCCCGTCCGTCAGGGGCCTGTCTGAGATAAGATGATTTACGGAACCCCTGGAAAATGGCGTTTGACGCCGTGGATTTATTCATGGGCAACTCGGTCATTCCTGTCCGAGGATCTTTTGAATAGGCGTTAAGCCGGGTGTTTATCATATCCCCCCTGCCAGCTTGTCTGGCAGGGGGTATCCAAGCTTGACGGTTTTTCCTTTGATTTCAAATCTCGGGATGGAAAGTCTATCTACTATAGGCATTTTCCTTTACTGCCCACGTCATGCTCTCCAGTTCTTCTGTCTTTTTATCTTTACGTCAGGCGCTTCCCACTTCGCTCTGCGAGCTACGAGGGACAGGCCGGCCTGACTTTGGACTGCGGTGATTATTCACCGCTTTGTTTTTACAGCTGTTCGTCACGCCATGGCATTTAGCAAAGGCGATAGCTGTTGTTTTCTTCACGCTTCCAGCGGAATCCAAAGCGCAGAATGATCTGCGCAGTCCAAAGATTCGTCCTCCGGCTGGAGGACTCATCATAAAGAATTCAAAATAGAGTCAAAATAATGCGTATAGTAGTAGATAGGGCTGGAAAGCCCAAGCTGCTAAATCCAATATGAACATAATGGTTCCATATTCATTGCGTATTGTCTTGCGGGGTTGTCAAGCATATAGACAGGCTTTTCGGACCTTTATGTCAAAATGCTTGTGGTAGGATAGTACTTATGGTATTGTAATAATATGAAGAAACTGGTTATAACATTGCTCCTCGTCTGCTTTCAGCCGGCATATGCCGAAGTCTTCACGCTGGCGCCTTTCTCAGGCTCCGGCAGGGGCGAGCCAGAAGATTTTCTGCATCCGCTGAGCCTATGGACCGAGCCTGTGATAATAAACGGAGTTGCCTCCTCCCTCAGGATATGCGCCCTTGAAACAGGTTTGGATATTTCCATTGATCAGATGAGGAGGAATTATCCGAATGCGAAGATCCTGAAAAACAGAAATTCCACATTGATCGAATTCAAGGATCCAGACGGCTACAGGAAAAGGATATACCTGGTTGAACTCGGCGGACTCTACCCGGTGCTCCAGTTCTCGATGGATTTGCCTGCGAAAATACCTGAAGCCCCCTCCTGGCCGAAGGAGCTTCCGCTTCCACCGGATTCCACTCCTGTGTCGACCATGGAATTCCCCGACAGGAAATCGACGTACGGATTTTTCAAGACCGCCCTTCCGGCGGATGCGGCAATGAGCTCCGTTGCCATGCAGCTCAACGCAGAAGGCTGGCAGTCCTTCGGTTCACACAACAATCCCGCCACAACATCCAAGGGGGATGTGTTCATAAAAAAGAATCCGCTCAGGATGATGGCCGTATCCTTATCTGAAAATGGGAAAGGCGAAGTCAGCGGAGCGGTGTATGCGAAACCGTTGAAATAATAAATTCAGCGTGCTGGATCTATTACTTGTCAGTGCGGAAGCAGTTTGCGGGAATGCCGTCCTTGCCGTGGAGGTTTCCAATAGGATTGTTCGCCCAGCCGTAGCGTACGGCCTTAGGCTTCTTGACTTCATCGTTCCAGACAGTGACCGTATTTCCTTCTATCGCGGTGTTCGCCCATTTGAAAGGCGCCTTGTCCTCGGCTATTGCAAAACCTGTGGCGGAGACCGGATTCTCGATTGTCAGCCAGCTGTCTTCCTTGAATGATGATTCGCCGTTTTTCAATTTCTCCTCAGTCTTCTTTACAGCTACCTTGACAACCTTTGCTGTGCTTGCAGGATCAACGGCGATTGTCCGTTCGGTTGCATAGTTTCCGTCCACCAGTTTCTGTTTCTCGGTAATTCTTACTGTCTGGCCTTCAAGATCGCCCTTGTTTCCTTCGAAGTGCTCGACATAGAGGGCCTTTAGCCCACCCTCTGCATTGTCGAATGTTATTGTCGCCTTGTTCTTATCTATGGACACCGACTTGAAGACGGGACCGGGACTGAACGGTTTCTGGTCATATGCCGCCGCGATGGCGCCGGAATAAATCCTGTCGGCTGCGGCTGACTGCCAGGTTTCGCCGATGAGGTTCAGAGGGGAGACAACTGCCAGGAATTTCATATCCGCCGCAGAAACCTGCGCCTCCCGGATGAAGGGGCCGAAGCTCGTTGCGGCTTCTGCAGGGAGTTCCTGCCGTTTGCCATAGACCGGATATTGGATGAGGACGAAAGGAAGTTCAGGTGATTCGAAATCCTCCCGAAGATCGTTTACAAGCTCCTTGAGCAGCAGCGTGAAGCATTTTGAGAAAGGTTTTGCGTATATCTTGTCCGACTGGCACCATATGACGCCCTTGGGTTTGAACGGGATCACCTGGGTCAGCATGCCGTAATACAGGACAGAAGGCTGGCGCTGGCTGTCGGGACCGTCCGGGAATTCCGGTTTCCTTGGAGGGTTCTTCGGCCTGGAATCCTTGATTTTCTCCCACTGTTTGACTTCGTTCTCCCACCGCGTCTTGTTGTTGGCGAAATTCTGGATCGCGGAGGACCAGTACGGGAATATCTGCGCGTAGTCGGGATTCTTCCTGAGAGTCCCGTCCTTGATCCATGATTCTGTCGCGCTGCTGTTCCAGGAGACATTGAGTATGCCGACGGGGACATCCTGTCCGGTCTTGACCCTGCATGCGAACCCATAGGCGATCTCAGGGAAGCGGCTGCAGTTGTCAGTGTCGAAATTCATCCAGGTGCCTGAGACGAGGTTCTGCGATGTTTTTGCGATTGTGCGTTTGACGTCGAAGATCCTGACGAGAGGATCCAGTATTTTCACTTCCTTGACGGGGACCTCGTTTTCCTTTGGCCTATTTTCATCCTTTGCTCCGGTTATCTCTTTTGGGAGTTCTATCACTTCAGGCTCGGGCTTCCTGATATTACCTCCGAAAGAGGTTTGAATCCCATAAATCCAGACGTCGCCGATCAGGACGTTTTCAATCTTGAAGGAGGCCTTTGCGGCGGAGATCCTCATCTGCTGGGGCTTGGAGCTGGCTTCCATCGGCTTGAGCGACAGCCTCCACCTGCCTTCCTTGTCGTCGGCGAATGTCTTGACCTTCTGTCCGTTGAATTCCACTGTGACCTCCTCTCCTGGTTCGGCGAGACCCCATATCGGAAGATCGACTCCGCGCTGGACCACCATGTTGTCATTGAGTATGTAGGGCATGATGATAGCGGCATTGGATCCTATGGAAATAAAGAAGGTAAACAAGAGCACTGGTAAGGTTGTTCTTCCTGGCATGATGCGGCTACTCTCTTTCGCATTTCTCAAGATCAGGCCAGCCGATCTTCGATTCGGAACTGTCAATGGCCTCGGGAAGTATGTTGTCTTCAGCATGTCCGTCGCAGAAGACTCCATTTGCAAACCTCAGATGCCTGAAATGCGAGCGTGACTCATGCTGGACTCCTGTCACAAAGCTGTTCCTTGCCCAGAAGTAGTAGCTTTCGGCCATTGGCGTTGAAGTTCCGGCGGTCGCCGAGTCCATGAAGAGCATGGTTTTGGCCGGGGTCTTGATCTCCACGAGCTTTGCGGGGCTGCTGTTGAGGATGTCGTTTTCCGTAGGCGCTGCATTTGGGTTCGGCGTGCCTCCGACATATTCAGCGTTGATGCCGTATGAGCATGTAGAAGGAATCGGGGGGGCCATTGATGTTACATTTGACATGAGCTCGAATTCAGGGCAAATGTAGAGATTGGGATTCTTAACATAGTCGGACATGATGGCCTTTGAAAAGTCAATGCTGGATCCATTGATGAAGGCGCACCAGTAGTATCTTTCAGTTCCAGGTCCCTGGATGAATGCATCCGGATAGTATTTCTGTTCATCGGAATACAGTCTTGCGGCGATGCCCAGCTGGTTCAGGTTTGACAGGCAGTTCGTCCTTCTTGCCTGGTTTCTTGATTTCATGAGGCCGGGAAGGACAAATGACGCCAGCATCATGAGGATTACTCCCACCAGGAGGAGTTCTACAAGAGTGAATTTCAGGAACCTCATTATTTTACAACCCCCGTTTTTGTTTCAGCATTCATCTGCCTCTTCTCAATATTCAATATCTGGAATTCATTTTTTATGTAAAGGAGATTGAATATTACATGTGTATTCGGTTCGGACGAGGAGCATACGACTTTTATTCGGGGTATGCTGCCGAGCTGTTTCTCGTCCTTTACGGCTTCGAGTACCTGGCCTCTTCCTAGGTTTATCTCCTTGTAGATCTTTTCCGCGTTCTTTCTCCATGGGACTGGAATTCCTGATTTCAAATGCGAGTCCAGGGTGATGTTGCCTTTTGCAAGCAAGCCTGATACGTAATCCCTGGCTTTGTCCGGGACCTCGTTTCCGATTGCAGGCTTTTCCCAGATGATCTTTTCGGATTCGCGGTTCAATTGGACAAACTCATATATCAGGACAATCGCGAAAATCACAAGGAATGAACAGAGGATTATAAGGAAAGTTTTCGTGTGATCAGTTTTTGGATGCTTGAGGTCATGTTCAAATTTCTTCCTGTCATCCACGGCAATCGCGGTGAAACCGGTTTTCTCGGTGTCCTCCTTCAGCTTGTCCAGTTCCTTCTTCTTCCTGGCGGCGTCCTGGACTATCTGGTCGATTTCCTTTGATATGTTGCTCATGATGGTGTTTTCAGGGTTTGTTCTGCGTGCCTGATGTTCAATTAAGGGGATCACTTCATGAATATACAGGGATGAAGGGGTAAAATCCAGTATGTTTTGCCATTTGCGGGAATTTGACGGTTTGTAAAAGGGAAAGCGCAGTTTCCGCTACAGGCTGTAGATGAAAATCCTTTCGCCCAGGTTCCGCGGGAGGCTGAAAGGTTCGGTACAGTTCCATTTCACCGCGTGCGTGACCGTGAGCTTGCGGATATCACCGAGTTCGGTCTCGGACTGGCGGGGGGTCTTGTAGAAGATGTATTTTCCGTTTTTCCTGAGCATGCCGCGTGCTTCGGAATAGATGTCGGTGGAGGTTGATACCGCTCTTGCGGTGATGATGTCGAATTTCAGCTTCCATTCCCTTTTGGCAGCCATTTCACGCGCCCTCACGGTGAGGACGGAAAGGTTCTTCAGTTCCAGAAGTTCGGATGCGCGTCTCATGAAGTCAGTTTTCTTGTGCGAGGAATCTATTGCCGTGATGTGCAGGTTTGGGAATGCGCATGCCAGCACGATCGAAGGGAATCCCGCGCCGGCGCCTATGTCCGCCACCTTGAAGTTGGAGCTTGCAATTTCCGGAAAATATCTGACGATGTAGAGGACGTCGATCACATGCTTTATCCAGAACTCATCCGGTGTTGTAAGCCTTGTGAGATTGTATTTTTCGTTCTCCTCGGCCAGATAGGCGTAGAATTTCATCATCGATGCTTCAAACGCCGGATAGCCGGTGATGTTGAAGGACTTCAGGATTTCATTGAGCTCAGGAGATGAATTTGGATTTGAATCCATGGGGACCCTCGTTTTTTTGTTTTACAGTTCTATGCTTTAAGTGCGTGTGAAACTCGAAATTCGAAGCACGAAATACGAAACAAGCTCGAACAATGAAAATCTTAATTCTCAAAACAATGTTTGAAATATTCGATATTTCTTAATTTCCAATTTGTTTCGAATTTCGACATTTGGATTTCGATATTTGTTTCTTCATCTGTGCGCCAGGTGCATCAGGCCGTAGGCGATATATGAGACTGCGTACAGGAGCAGGATGCCGGAGATGGAATATTTCCATCTCTCGGATTTTGCGGCCGCCCTTATCATGTCCCGCAGGAGATGCGGCTTGCCGCAGAGCACTATGCCGAAAGTTCCCATGGCAAGGCACAGGATCGAGAAATATGGCTTCCAGGGGGTTTTGAACGCAAACGAATCATGCAGGAAATAATGTGCGAAGAGGATGAGCATTCCTCCGAAGGCCCTGGAGAAAAGATAGTCGAGGAGCATGTATCCTATCCAGGTGCAGAATATGGCTGCGGGGAAGAGATAGGAATGCATTGAAGGCGGTACAAGGGGTTTTGAGTGGAAGACGCACCAGCAAAGAGCCAGTCCGGCGAGTACCGCGCCGAGAATCCTCTGGCGTGGAAGCTTTTCGTGCCCGGATATGTTCTTGTCGGTAGTCCTGTATGTCCAGACGCATGCGCCCAGGAAGAACATTCCTGAAAGGAGCAGGCTTATGGCAAACAGTGTTTCATCGTTGATCATTTGTTATAGTCCAGGCTAGGGGCCTTGTTATTCGAAGTGCTCAATTTAACGTTTTATTCGGATTATGAAAGTCATTTAAACAACAATCAACTGGAAAAAGAGCGCTTTTGAATATAGATTCCATTGTTTTTCAGACATGACTGCAGGATTTGCATGATATAGGATGAATCAATGCTGAAACTTGGCGTAAATATCGATCACGTGGCGACCTTGAGGCAGGTGAGGAAGGCAAGCTTCCCTAATCCTGTGGAGGCGGCCCTTGTCTGCCAGAAAGCAGGAGCCCATGGAATAACTGCACATCTTCGCGAGGACAGGCGCCATATCCAGGATTCAGACATGAAGATGCTTGCCATGAAGGTCAAACGGCTTAACATGGAGATGGCTGTCACCGATGAGATGGTGGGAATAGCCTCCAGGCTCAAGCCTGCAAACTGCTGCCTTGTCCCCGAAAAGAGGCAGGAGCTTACCACTGAAGGCGGATTGGATGTCATTGGTGGTTTCAAGAAGATCAAGCCGGCCGTGAAAAGGCTCCGCAAGGCCGGAATAACCGTGAGCCTGTTCATCGATCCCGACAAGGACCAGATTGAGGCTTCCCGTGAAAGCGGTGCGGAATTCATAGAGCTCCACACGGGGGCTTTTGCCGAATCCAGCGGGAGTGCCGCCGTTGCAGAGCTGAAAAGGCTGGTCGCGGCATCGGTATTCGCCCATAAGATAGGCGTCAAGGTCAATGCAGGACATGGCATAAACTATGCTAATATTGAAGGGATTCTTACCATTCCATATCTTTACGAGCTCAACATAGGGCACAGCATCGTCTCCAGGGCCGTGCTGACTGGAATGCATGAGGCGGTCTCGGAAATGCTGCATCTGATGAAGAAGTACAAGTGACGAACAGCCGAATGATGAAGGCGATGAGCCGCAAAACAATATCGAAATCAGAATGTCGAAATCCGAAACAAATTGAAATTTTATGAAATATCAAATGTTTCAAGCATTGGTTTGAGAATTAAGAGTTTTAATGAAAGGATCATAATAAGCATGCCAACCAGCATAATGCATGACGTTCTTGAGCTTGGTGTCAATTCCAGGGCATCGGACTGGCATATCAAGGAAGATTCCCCCATAGCGATCAGGATTGACAGCAGGCTTGTCGATACAGACATGGTTTCCACGAAGGAATTTGTCGCGAAGGCGTTAGAAGCGATGCTTTCTACCGATGAAATGAAACGAAGGCTTGCCGAGAGGGGCGATGCGGACGTTTCATTCGTCGAGGAGGGAGTAGGTCGTTTCCGTGTCAACATACATAGGCAGAGGGGCATGATTTCGATAGCGCTGAGGCATGTCAAGAGGAACATCCTTTCCATCGAGGAGCTGGGCGTGCCCCAGAACGTCAAGAGGATAGCTGAATCCGAACGCGGCATCATCATCGTCAGCGGAACCACCGGATCAGGAAAATCAACGACACTGGCTTCCATAATAGAATATATCAACCAGAATTTCCGCAAGCATATCATAACCGTTGAGGATCCCATAGAATACGAGTTCCAGGACAAGGAGTCGATCATCGAACAGCGCGAGATAGGACTGGACACGATAAATTTCGAGAGCGCCCTGAGGCATGTCCTCCGCCAGGATCCGGATGTGATAATGGTCGGTGAAATGCGCGACAAGGAAAGTTTTGATGCCGCGCTCCAGGCTTCGGACACAGGACATCTTGTCCTCACAACGCTTCATGCCACGAACGCATCGCAGGCAGTGAACCGTATCCTGGACTTCTATGAAAGAGCGGAACAGGATGCGATAAGAGGGGCGCTTGCCATAAATATAAAATCGATAATGTGCCAGAGGCTCATAAGGCGCGCGTTCGGGGGCGGGGTGATTCCCGGCCTGGAGATCCTGATCAATACCCCGATTGTCAGGAAGCTTCTTGAGGAAAACAAGATCGACAAGCTTCATGCCGCAGTCGAGACAGGCAGGGAGGATGGAATGCAGTCCTTCAATCAGTCGCTGCTGGGCCTTGTAAATGAAGGTCTTATAACAGAGGAAGACGCGCTGAAGATGGCAAGCAATCCTGAGTCCCTGAAGATGAACCTCAAGGGGATCTACCTTGATTCAAGAGCGGAAATTCTGGGGTGAGCTGATTGCAAGAATGACGAAGGTAGGGCGTCTCTCGCCGAGAGCGCCGCTCTAAGAACGGACGGCTCGGCGAGCCGTCCCTACCTTAAATAGGCGATTTAGTCTAATAAATTGGTTTTCAGGCATAATAAACATAACCGTAAGACGTATTATTAAAGTAGAGAGAGGTGCAATTAGATGAATCTAGTAATGTGCAAGAGCAAGATACACCGTGCAAGAGTGACAGAGAGCATTCTTGATTACGAGGGTAGCCTTGAGATAGATACTGATATAATGAAGGAAGTCGGCCTTTATCCATATGAGAAGATACTTGTGGTGAACGCCTCCAATGGACATAGGTTTGAGACCTATGCCATACCTGGCAAGGCGGGCAGCAGGTGCTTCAAGGTGAATGGCGCGGCCGCCCACCGGGCAAGCCCTGGTGATACGATAACAGTAATGTCTTTTGGAATATGCACTGAGGATGAGGCCAGGAAGATATCCCCGAAGATAATAGTAATGGACGACAAGAACGGGATAGTAGTAAGAAAAGGAAGGTCGCCTCTGGCAGATCTTTGAAGATGAAAAATTCGAAGCACGAAGCACGAAATACGAAACAAAATTCGGATTTCGATATTAGATCAGCATTGAGGCAGTGTTCACAATGCTGACTGGAGGACGGGCATCATGGATAGCCGGAAAAAAACGGGAAGGGCCGGGATTTCAGGACAGGCGGCGACCGAGTTTTCGCTGGTCCTGGTGATGTTCCTGATGGTGGCCGTAGTGCTGCTGCTCCTGCTGTCGGCTTTTACAGGTTATGGATGGCGTATCCTTTCCCTGGTGGGATTGGACTACCCATAATAAAATAAGGAGATGACGAAATGAAGAAATTTTTGAAAAAAAGAAGAGCTGGCCAGACAATCGTGGAGTACATTCTCATTGTTACTCTTGTCGCAATCGCATCCCTGACGGTCCTTGGTCTCTTCAGTGATACGCTCAGAAAGAAGATTTCCGGAGTGATTTCAACGCTGACATCCGGCCAGGAAGCTCAGGACGCCCAGGACAATGTTGGTACAAAGTCTGAAGATCTTCTCAAGGGTCTTGATGAGACTGGCGTGCAGAACTGATTGTTTCCCGGATTTGAAGTTCAAATGTTCCGGGTATTTCCGGGAGCGTGCTGTAAGCCATGGTTCAACTTCAGATGATTTGCTGATTAGCAAAGCGAATCACATGGAGTGCGGTGGTTCATCGCCGCTTTTGACGACGGAATTTATTCCGTCCAAGACAGCTTCCTCGAAATGAATTTCGCGAAACAAGGCGGTAATCCAGAGCACCTGCGGTCTCGGGATGCAAGCACAAGTTCCCGCACTCCAAGGTCAGGCTGAACTGCCTGACATTAGTTAGGAGCGTGAAGGGTCAGTATGAGATTCAAGGCAAATATTCGCTGACCCCCTGTTCAACGAATTTTACAAAGGAACCGGGATATGATGGGAAAAAGAACATTGAAGCTTTTCCGAATAGCCTGCAGGGACGCCAGCGGACAGACTGTTCTGGAGTCGATGCTGTGCTCCATCATCCTGATCATCATGCTCGTAGGACTCCTCCAGATATTCCACCTGACTGTCGCCAAGCTGCTCACGGATTATTCAGCATTCAGGACCGCACGTTCCTACTGTGTCGGATTCAGGGACTATCTCCAGGAAAGAAGTGCCAGGGTAGGCGCGATCGGCGCCTCGGGGAAAATCATATCTCCTGACAACGACGCCTTTACGGATCCAATGGCCCAGTTTGCAGCGGAAGAGCTGATGATACCTGAATATATCTCCGGCACGAGATGGCTTGAATATGAATACTGGCAGGGCGAGAACCAATATGATCCGGCCTATTACGATTCAGCCACGCCCCCACGCACAAGTCTAAGCGATAACCATTCTTTGAACGCCCAGGGCAGCGTTGTGATGAATGTGACTTTCTCCAACTATCCGTTTCCATTCTTTGACCTTTTTGATAAAAACAGGGTTATCTTTGAAGTCGACGAATCGACCGATGTCGTGGGTTCTTCCAGGATGACGAATCACGCCAGTTCATATCTCGTCGGCGGCGGAGAGGAGTAGGGGGATTGAAGTGTAGGAAAGTAGGATTTAGAAAGTAGAAAACAGGAAAAGTTCTGGAGTTAAAACTTTAGTTTGTCTTGGTATCAAAATGAACAAAAAAAATACATCAGGCGGAGAAAAGGGTCAGACAATGATCATCGGGGTCATCGCCGTACTTATCCTTCTGGTCGCCGTTCTCTTTCTTTTTGACATACATTCGATAATAAGAGTGAAGGTGAAGGCTCAGACTGCGGCCGATGCCGCCGCTCTTACCGTCGCAAACTGGCAGAGGCACAGCCTGAACCTTGTCGGTGAGCTGAACCTGGTCAAGGCATGTACTGTAATTTCAACGGATTTTGAGCCCGTCGGGGACGCTTCAGACGATCTCAATACCAAGAATGATATGATTACAGAAATGCAGTCGAGGATTTCATTTGCCGGCCCAATGATAGGATTCGGCGCAGCCCAGCAGTCGGCTAAGAATAATGGAATGAATCCAGTCACGCACTACACCAATATTGTAAGGCAGCATATTGCAAACCTCGAGAACGATGATTATTATGGAGAAACCGTCGGAATACCCCAGGATGTCGAGAACTACGCCTGGAGATGGCCGTATCAGGACATGATTGAGTCCGTTGTCAACGGGCAGGGCGGGATCGCAGCGGCTCCCAACGTCGATTTCGCATCCCTGCCTGATGTCAATCCCGCCTGGCTTATGGATCTCGGCCTCTACAACGCTATTGCCGCACAATACTGGTGTTATGGAACCCTCAGGGGGCTTTTGAAAAGTTATTCGTTTGACGGGCAGTGGTGGCAGGCCTCGATTGTGAACGATACTGCAAGATTCCCTGAAGAATGTGAATATGCGCCGATATATGTCGAATATTCTGCAGTGGGCGACACCGAGACTTTTGATCTTGCCAGGTCTGAGATCGGCGTCGAGTCCCTTGAACGCAGCATGACAGTCGTTGATAAATTCGACAAGGCTGATGCCCAGGATACCGACGGAATCAACAATCCCCTCCCGTATGTGAAATGGTGCCAGTACGAATCCCGCTGGGACAACCAGATTTCTCCTGAATGGACAACTACCGACGAACCTTATTACATGAGACAGCCCCTCAAGTCCGAATATAACTACCGAGGAGCGGTGTCAAAGATGACCTGCAGGGCCGAGACCAAGGTATTGTCCAGCAACTACACCGTCGGAAAGCCTTCTGGAACATGGCTCAGCACTTCACCCGCGCAGGATGCGCCAATCACCTGTTCCGCGCTTGCGAAACCGCTTGGAAAACTTTCCAATGGCAGGACTCCCAATTCCGTGAAGATGGTGCTCCCGGTATTTGATGAATCGCGCCTTATCCCAATTGCCATGCAGGATCCGACAGGACTCTATGATCCTTTCAACGAGGAGCTGTACAATCTCTTTGAATTCCTGAAGTGGGCCGCCGATGTTGATGACATAGACAATCCTCCTCCAGAATGTCCAAGTGCATTCTATCTGAGCTGTCTCCAGAAACTCAATGATGAGGACTGGCGAAGCAAGGGGTACAACAGGAATTATGCCCCTTCCATGCCTCCGGCTGCTTTTGATCCTGCATCCAATCCGAATGGAGCAGGCTGGCTCCAGATGGGGCATACGTATTCCCGTGATGCTGTCGGCAATATCACTGCCGTCCTGACTACGAATGAGGATACATGCGATGACTGGCCAGGCGGTCCCGGTGGACCGCGTCAAGGTCCGACGACCTTGCATTGAAGTAGGTACGTGCTTCAGCATGTACCATCTTAAGTCTGTCTAAAAAGTAGCACAGACATTCTTGTCTGTGGACTCAAATTTCATTTTCAATCGCAGACAGGAATGTCCGCGTTACCCCCTTGTCGAGCAGGCTCTAGCTAAGAAAGCTGATTTTAAAACTGCAATTAACTCAAGAATGGTACAGGCTGAAGCCCGTACCTACTCCGGGATATAGTAGAGGTTTGCAAGGAAATAGAAGAATACTGCTATCAAGGCTCCCGCAACCGGAGTGGCCAGCCATCCAATCCAGATATATGACAATGTCTTGTAGTTGATAGTCTGTCCGCCTTTTATGATTCCAATTCCTACGACCGCCCCCACTACCGCCTGTGTTGTAGAGACCGGCACCCCGATTATGGCATAGCAGTGGACTGTGACCGCCTGCGAGAGCACGCATATCAAAGCTGAAAAGGCGTCAAGTTTTACAATTGACTTGCCGACCGTCATCATAACGGGCTTGGCATATGTCAGCACGCCTATCGCAATTGTTATTCCTCCGAATATTTTTGCTTCCTCGACAGTCAGCATGCCGTGTCCTACGAATATTGCGGCCACATTCGCCACATTGTTGGCTCCGAGTGCGTAGGCCCCGTAGCATCCGCACACAATCAGGAGGATGGACATGACTGGATCATAGATGAAAACAGATGGTTTGATTTTTCTTATCAGGGTCCTGAAGATGAAATAGAATATGAACGTGAAGAACATTGCGCCTATTGGAGTGCCCACCCAGCACGCTACAATTACTAGAAGACTTCCGATGTTCAAGGAGTGCTGGAGGATTGCGATCCCGGCAATGGCCCCTACCACCGCCTGGGATGTTGATATTGGCATCTTTAAAATTGTTAAAAGCACTACGGCGAATGCGCCTGCAAAAGATATGACTATTGCCGCCTTCAATGCTTTCCTGTGGGCCTTATCGGGATCTGCCTTGGTGGCAGTACTGTCGAATGCCGTGTCATTCCGCAGATCCTTGCTGAGAGTTCTTATCCCTGCGTCTCCATCCATGACTGCTCCAAGAATGACGAATGCAGCAGTGAGCACTATCGCCAGCCTGTAGTTGACCATCCTGGAGCTGACGGCTGTTCCGAAGACGTTTGCGGAATCGTTGGCGCCAAGGCCCCATCCCATGAAAACGCTTCCAAGATACTGTATGTAGTGCGTGAACATGCGCGAAAACCTTGGATTATTGGATGGATGGATTACTGGATTGCTGCTTGTTAAGAATATAAGAATAAGACAAATCCAATATGAATTTGCAGAAAAAGTTTTTCATAATCCTCAATCAATCATGTGTTTTTATGTACTTTTGAATTAAACCCCAATAATCCATTCATCCAGCAATCCATCCATCCGTGTCATCCCATGAGGGTGACACAGTTTTACAACTGCCTCTTGATGCTGCATATAACGATCCTGTCCATGACATGTTCGCAGAGGTTGCAGATCTCTCCGACCTGGTTTATCATGTCCTTCTGTATGATCTTTTCTCCGGTACCGGTGTTTTCCGCGAAAACCGTCCGTATCATCTTGTGCTCGAGCTTGTCGCCGAGGCTTTCATTGTTGTCGATCAGGATCTTGAGTCCCTTGACCTTCTCCATCTTTAAAAAGCAGTCCACTGCGGCCTCCTTGGTATATTTGAATGACTCGATGGCCAGATCGAGCAGTTCCATGATTTCGCTTTTGAGTGCCGGATTGATCGGTGTCCTCTGGAGCGTCATCAAGGTTGCGAGATGGTCCGCGCAGTTTGGAACCATGTCGATTCTCTCGATGATGTCGAGGAGGTCCTCCCTGGATTCTGGAAGGAGTGACTGTTCATACATGGTGCGTTCGATCTGCCTTCGGATGTCGTCGGCGTCGGATTCCATGGCATGGACTTTTCCGGCCAGGACTTCGAAATGCTCATTGAGGCCGTTCTCGAAGGAATAGGCAATCGCCTTCCTGAAGATGTCCAGGGTCTCGGCGCACAGCTCCAGATATTTGGTGTATTGCTCAAGCAGATCCTTGTTTTTCTTGAAGAGGAACATGTGCACTCCTTTTTTTTATTATAATTTTCCGGGTGCCCGGAAAATTATCACTGGAAAATCCGCATGCCTATTACGATGAACAACGTCAGCGTGACCAGCGACACCAGATAAAGCCACAGCAGCAGCGAACCCATCTCCTCGACGTTCTTCTTCTGGAGGGAGCTGATGACTATCAGGCTTGTAGCCGGAGGGACGGCCGCCTCGATCAGCATCACAAGCGCGAGCAGGGTGTCCTGCAGCGTGCCGTGCGGGACAAGACCATAGGTGACGAGTATTTTTATGTAGAGTATTGCAAGGACGGGAACTATCAGGAGTTTTACGGCTATCACGGCCAGGACGGTTTTCATGTCGATGCGTCTTGCAACAGGGCCAAGGGCGAAACTTCCTCCGAGTACTATCATTGCGCAGGGCACGACCGCATTTCCCATGCCGGTGCAGGTCGTGAGCAAGGGATGCAGAAAGCCGTCCTTGTCGCAGAGCGCCATCTTCAAGGGGGGTAAATTTGCGATTGCGAACCCCGCAATCATCCCCCAGGCCGGAGGAGTCACCACATCAGTGAATTTGATCGAGTTGTGCGGCCTTTCCCCAAGAATGTTGTACCCCAGCGTCCACATCATCGGAGAAAAGGCGATTATGAACATTGAGACAAAGACCATTCCGATGTTTTTCATTTCAGGATTGCTGTTGAATTCCGGGAATATGGAACAGATCGACGCCACGAGCGGAATTGGCAGATACATTGCGTTCGCAAAACCAGATGATGCCGTCACCATGCTTTTGAATTCAGATTTTATCTTCAATGCCTTGACGGCAATGATTCCCAGTCCGATGCCGCCCAGGATGTAGATGACTCCGGTGACAGGCAGTATCCACAGCTCCTTCAGCTTGTCCATGTTTATTGATTGTGCGAAGCTCGCAAAAAGCATGCATGGCAGGAGCAGATAGAAGATGGTCTTGCTCAGGATCTGCAGGGAGTTGCCGTCCAGGATCCTGCATTTGGCCAGTATGATCCCTCCGACTGCCATCAGCACGATAGTGAATATGGCCTGGGCGGAATAGTAGAGCAGGCTCCAAGTCGCCATTATCAGTGCCTTTCGCTCACAGGCAGGGAAATCTTGAAGGTCGATCCTTCCCCAACCTTGCTTTCGAGTGAAAGCATTCCACCGTATTTCTTGACAGTGTCCATGCAGGAATGGAGGCCATAACCCCTGGAAACCTTGTTCTTGTCCTTTGTTGAAAAGCCGAAGCTGAACAGCTTTGCGCGGATGTCGTCAGGTATTCCCGGACCATTGTCCTTGACCTCTACGACTACCATGCGCTGGTTCTCCACCTTGTCCATTTTAAGGATTATATCAAGGGAGTGCTTCTTTGCCCCTCCTTCGGCCTCCATGGCTTCTACCGCATTCTTGATGAGGTTGATGAATACCTGCGTCATCATCGAAGGATCCACTACGACCTGCGGAGTCTTGTCGTCAAGGGTAGTCTTGATGATGACACCCTTCTTGTTGCAGGTCTCCTCGAAAATCTTCACGGATGACTCAATGACAGGCGCCAGCGAAGTCATGTTCTCGGTTCCGAGTTCGCCCATGAACCTCTGCTGGAGTTCGATGATTTCACTTATGTAGTAGAGCTTGTTCGAAAGGGATGAGAGCATCTTGACTGTTTCCATGCGGGATTTGTTGACATGGCTCAGGAGCTCGGATATGATGTCGAAATACTGCTGTCCGGACTTGTCCTCCTTGAGGAAATTCTGCAGGTTGCCAGCGTCAAGCTCCTTCTTGAACCTGGGAATTATCTCGCCAAGTATGAATGTTTCAGGATGTTCGGCGTTTTCCGGATTCTTCTCCTGGAGTTCAAGGACTGTGAGCTTGGCGACTGTGACGGCGTTTCCAATGTTGTGGATTATGCCGGTCGAAACCTGGAGCATTCCCTCCTCTTTGGCGGTCCTCAGCTTCTCCTCATACTGCCTGCGTTCGCGGAAAAGCTGTATGGCTTCGAGGCTGAGGGAGGCGATCTCGTTGAGACGGACGAGATATTCGCCGTCCTTGTCGAGCAGCGCATGCTCGTCAAACTCGTTCCTCGATACCACGATGGAGCAGGCGAATATCTTGGAATGCACGTAGATGGGGGCCATCAGTATCCTGGGCGCGAGCTTCTTGAAGTTTTCCGGGAAGCCTTTGGGGAGCGTATCAGAAAACAGGACATATTTCTTGTCCAGGCAGACTTCGACAAGCTGGGATATCAGTACCGGGATTTTTATCTCCTTGATGAAGTCGGTATGCTTTTTCGGATGTGCCAGGAGCTGCTGTTCAACCTGGGCTGGTACGTCCTTGAGAGGGGGGAATGTGCCGGAGACGGCACATCCCTTGAAAGTGTCGTTGTCCGAGGCGATGAGAATGGCTCCCCCGACCCCCCGCAGCGTCCTCTGCGCATATTCGATGAAGTGGGTGAGGAAAGTCTCGTCGCTGAGGTCTTCGGACGTGATAGCCTTTCCACTGAGTCCGAGGATTGCCGCAGTGGCCTCTCTCTCCTTGGCGATCTGGCGTGCCTGGTCGTAGCAGATCCTGTTTGTGATTATCACCCGGGTGTGCTGGTAGATGACCCAGACGACAAGTATGAGAATTATGAATACCAGGAAAAATAGGACGCTGTTGGTCATGTGTAGTTTCCTCGAAAATAAAAAATTAAGGTATCTGATTAAAAGATGAATATATTATGGAATTGATAAAATTCCTTAAGCAAGATGGAGAAAAATAAAAATATTGTGAAACTTTTACAAATAGAAGTTCTCGGCATTGTAGGAGCTTCTCACAAGGGGGCCGCTTGCTACGCTCCTGAATCCCAGGCCCTGCGCAAAATCCCTCCATTTTTCAAAAGTTTCGGGAGTCACGTATCGGTCCAGGGGCCTGTGGCTGGACGAGGGGGGGAGATACTGGCCGATTGTGAGCATTTCCGCGCCTGTCCTGCGGATCTCGCGGATAGTCTCCTCGATCTCCTGGTCTGTCTCCCCGAGTCCGACCATTATTCCGGATTTCACCGACAGCTTGCTTTGTCCCAGCTCAAAAGCAGCCTTGAGCACCTTGAGCGAACGCCTGAAGTCAGCTCCGCTCCTGATCTCTCCGGCAAGCCGTTCCACTGTTTCAAGATTGTGGTTGAAGACATCCGGACCGGCGTCGACCACCCTCTTGATGCATCCTATGTCGCCCCCGAAATCAGGAGTCAGCACTTCAACCTTCACCGACGGGATCTTCTCCTTGAGTGCGCGGATTGTCTCGGCGAACAGCGAAGCCCCGCCATCAGGAAGATCATCGCGGGTCACGCTTGTGACGACGACGTATTTCAATTTCATTTTCTTTGCCGCTTCTGCGATCTTCGCAGGCTCATCCTTGTCGGGCGCGGAAGGTTTTCTTGAATGGCTGACAGCGCAGAAGGTGCAGTTGCGGGTGCATTCGTTTCCGAGTATCATGAAGGTCGCGGTCTGCTTGTGCCAGCATTCACACAGGTTCGGACATTTTGCGCTCTGGCATACGGTATGGAGATTGTACTGGCTTATCAGCGATTCGACTTTGGCCCTGCCGTCGCCGCCGGATGCCTTGACCCGGATCCATGGCGGAAGCTTGGGCCGGACTTTATTTATTGGATTGTTCATATATGATTTTGGATTTTATTTAAGCCAGAAGGCGATCCTTAATCTTTGTCGATTTTCAATGCATAATGATCTTCTTCTAATCGGATTACAGAAATACCATATCTTTAATATTTTTATTTGACTGCTCTTTCTTTTGTAGAATTGGCATGCCCCATAGAATGCTTTTTATCCGTTGGACATTATCTTCATCAGGTTTCATGAAGTTCAAAAGCCATATCGATTTATTTTTCAAGCAAAAAGTTCCTTTGTTTAACTTGAAGAACAGGGTCACCCTTGAATGTCGCTAAGTTAAGTATTTCTGCCATTATGAATACACAAGCTGAAGCTTGGACTCCAACCTCAGTACACCGACAAATGTTGGAGTTCAAACTTTAGTTTGCTCTTCACTTAGGGCCATTTGGGTCACTCCTCCGCTATTGACTTCGTCCTTTCCACATCTCTCAGTTCCCTGATTATCGCATCGGTCCTTTTTTTGGACTTTAAGCATCCCCTGACAGCCTCAACCGCATCTTTTGTGCCTTCTTTAACGGCTACTATTATTGAACTGATTGATTGAGTTGGATTTCAGCTTTAGTCCCGATGCCAAGGAATCTGGAACAAACTAAAGTTTGAACTCCAACGGGCATGTTTTCGCAACAGACGTTTTATGTGTTTTTGTAATCAGCATAAATATCTAACTTAATCGCCGATACACCGGCTCTTCGGTTCGCCGGTTCGTATTATTTTATCCCCGACCAGCTTGGCAGGACGATGTTCATCTTTCCGCCGAGGAGCTGTCTTGCCTTTCCGGTCCAGGTGTCGATAACATAAAGGGATGAGTTCCCTCCGAGTTTCCTGGCGCAGACTACATGCCTGGAGTCAGGCGCCCATGAAGGGGATTCCCAGTCGCCTGCCGCGTTCACCACCGTCTTTCCCGGTTCCTTGCCGCTCAGGTCGAGGACTGCGATGGTGTAGCCGCCGCTTTTCGCCGAATATGCGATCTTGTTGTCCGCCGACCAGCTGGGTGATACTGCTTCAGTCCCGACAGTTGGAAGTCTTACGGAAGCGCCTCCGCGGGAGTCGATCACATAAAGACTTGGCCTGCCGCTCTTGTCGGAGACGTAGCATATCTTGTCTCCGGCCGGCGACCAGCACGGGGAGGCTTCAACGCTTATGTCGTTTGTAAGCCTCTGGAATTCCCTTCCGGCAAAGGATTTGATGTAGAGCTCGACCTGGTTGTCGCGGCTGAGGATGAGCGCCATCACATTTCCGTTGGGGGAAATGGCTGCGCCTGAGTTGAGGCCTGGAAACTGGGCAAGGCTGCGGCTGCGCCTCGATGGCACGTCAAGTTCCACGATGTCGGTGAACCTTTTCATGTAGAGGGTATACACGATGGCATCCCTTTTGGGTATCCAGTCGGGTTCAACCGAGAGGCTGCTGCTGTTGGTCAGCTGCAGGATGTTCTGCCCGTCGAAGTCGCAGGTGAATATTTCCTTTTTGCCAGGCTGGGTCTCTCCGGCGAAGGCTATTCTCGTGGAACATATTCCCGCTATGCTGAATTTCTTCTTGAGGATTGCGTCTACGGCCTTGTGCGCGGCTGTGCGGAGGTTCTGTGTGATTGGGGAGTTCACCGTGAAGAGCGTGGTGCCGTTCCCGTTGGCCAGGACCATCTGGACCTGGTTGCCGGCCGCCGCGCCGGTTATGAAGTATTCTGCACCGCTGTCCACCAGATCGAACCAGCCGCAGTATTTGAGATCCGACTGGATGAGCTTGGCAAGTTCGGGGTTGCCGGTGATGTCCTTGTACATCAGCGTGGGGTTCCTGTCAGTCAATCGCTTGATCACTTTTACTTCCTGTGCGTCGACGGCCGCTGTAGATATTATCGCCATGACGGCAGATAAAATTAGAAACTTTTTAAACATTTGTCTTGCTCCTGTGATGTTTTCAGTTATTTTCATGCGGACTGAAACTGATGTCAAATATCCGGTTCCAATGCAAAATATAGGGTAACTTACATACTGATAATCTCAAGCGGGATTTTTAAAAATTATGATAATGCCCCTCGACAATGATGAAGTGCAGGTTCTCCATAGTGAAATAGTGTCCTCCACTTCAGGCTTCTTTTCCGACGAAACGCCCTTGCTCAAATCGTCTGAATTTGGCGGGCCTGCATATGAAAGGAGGCCGCAGCAGGAGGAGATGGCGCTCAAGGTGGCGGCCGCGTTCGCCGAGAAGAGGAATCTGTGCGTCGAAGCCCCCACCGGCGTCGGAAAAAGTTTTGCATATCTCGTGCCATCCATCTACTGCGCCCTCGAACAGAAAATGCCGGTGGTCGTCAGCACCGGGACAATAAGCCTCCAGGAACAGCTTGTGGAGAAGGATCTTCCCCTGCTCCAGAAGTTGATGAACGTGCAGTTCACGATTGCCCTTGCAAAAGGCCGGGGCAACTACATCTGCCGCAGGCGTCTCGCCCTCATCGCAGGAGAACATACCGAATACCTGCCCGCGGACTCCATGCGGTCTGATGTCGAGAGGATCGCAATATGGGCCGACACTACCGGGGAAGGAAGTCTTTCCGAGATCGATTTCCCCTTCGACCGGCAGATCTGGGACTACATCTGCTGCGAGACCGGAAACTGCTCCAAGCCCAAATGCATGTTCTACAAGAGATGCTTCTACTGGAAGGCCAGGAAGCTCTGGGATACTGCTGACATAGTTGTCTCGAACCACGCACTTTTTTTCACCGACCTGAAGATCAAAAGCTCGGAAGACCTTGAGACGAGCCTGCTGCCGGTCTACGGAGCTCTCGTCCTTGATGAGTCGCACACTCTTGAAGATGAGGCGGCCCAGCATCTCGGCCTCCATGTGTCAAGCGCCGGAGTCCGCCTCTTCCTGAAACGGCTCTATGATCCCCAGCGCGGCAAGGGACTTCTTGTGAAGCCCGGAGAGGAAATGTTGAAGCTGAGGGCGGAAGTCAGCGAGCTGGTGGACGCCTCGGAAATATTCTTCGAGAAGGTCAGGGAGTTCGCCGCCGCCTTCGAGGACAACATAATCAGGCTCAGGAAACCTGATTTCGTCGTCGACATCCTCTCGGAGAAGATCGGGCGTCTTGAATACCGGCTGAACGAGTATCTCAAGGAGCAGGAGGACGAGGACGATGATCTCAGCCAGGAACTTTCCGCGATGCTCATGCGCTGCGAATATTACAGGACGGCCGTATCCGATTTCGTGGCCATGAGGCTCGATGACCATGTCTACTGGGTTGAAAAGGGCGGCAGGAGCGAGATGAATATCCAGCTTTATGCGGCCCCGCTCAATGTCAGCGAGATTCTCCAGAAGGTACTGTTCAACGGGAATCTTCCGGTCGTCCTCACAAGTGCGACCCTTTCCGTGGCCGGAAACCTCGATTATTACAAGAGGAGGATAGGGTTCGACAAGGGAACCGAGAATATCCTCGACACTCCTTTCGACTATGAGAACCAGGTGAAAATATATATTCCAAAGAACATGCCGCTCCCCGACGAGGAAAACTACCTTGAATCGGTCTGCGATGAAATTGAAACCTACATAAGCAGGACTCACGGCAAGGCTTTTGTCCTTTTTACCAGCTATGACAATATGAAGAGAAGTTCCGACAGGCTGAGATCATTCTTCGACGACAAGGGCATAACCCTCCTGGTGCAGGGCGAGGGGAAGAGCCGTTCAGCAATGCTGAGCGCCTTCAAGCAGGACGTAGATTCCGTCATTTTCGGAGTTACAAGTTTCTGGATGGGCGTCGATGTTCCCGGAGAGGCGTTGAGCAACGTCATCATCACGAAGCTCCCTTTTGCCGTACCTAGTCATCCGCTTGTCCAGGCGAGATCGGAAAGGATAGAGAGGGAAGGCGGTAAATCCTTCATGGACTACTCGCTTCCGGAGGCCGTCTTGAGGTTCAGGCAGGGGGTCGGCCGGCTAATAAGGAAGAAGACCGACAACGGCATCATCGTCATCCTGGACCGCAGGATCATCTCCAAGAGGTATGGCAAGATATTCCTCGATTCAATTCCAAGGTGCCCGGTGGAGATCTGTTGATATTCCAAATGCTTGAAGACATGTCAATCAAAGGCCTCGAAAACATAAAATAACAGGAGATGCTATAATGACTGAAAATAAGACAGCCAATCCCGCCCCTTTGGGCCTGATGGGATTTGGAATGACCACGGTACTTCTCAATATTCACAATGCAGGTTTTTTCCAGATCAGCGCAATGATCCTCGCCATGGGCTTCTTCTATGGCGGAATCGCACAGATAATAGCCGGCGTACTGGAATTCAAGAAAGGAAACACATTCGGATTGACAGCCTTTGTTTCATATGGTTCCTTCTGGCTGACGCTCGTAGGGTTGATCGTCGCCCCCAGGCTGGGACTGGCGGAGAAAACACCTGAGGCATTCATGGGCTGGTATCTTTTCATGTGGGGTGTCTTTACCCTCTTCATGTGGTTTGCCACATTCAAGAGCAGCCGCGTACTGCAGTTTGTCTTCCTCTCTCTCGTTGTCCTGTTCTTCATGCTGGCTGCGCGCGACTGGCTGGAATCCTCTTTGATTGGTAAAATAGCCGGCTGGGAAGGAATTGTGTGCGGCTGCAGCGCGATTTATCTGGCCATGGCCGAAGTGATTAACGAGAAGTATGGAAGAATCGTACTGCCGGTTGGCTGAAGCTTCGATGCGGCTTCTTGCTTAGAATGATTCTTGGTTTATATTTTCATACGTTTCTGTTTTCCTTAATAAATAAAACTTTCGAGGTTTATCAATGATTAAAGTCGTGGTTGTAGGTGCGGCTGGAAGAATGGGAAGGCTTCTCGTGTCCCGCATTTTAACTTCAAATGACATGAAGCTGGCGGGTGCAACCGAGTTTTCCGGAAGCCCCTTTGTCGGGAAAGATGCCGGAATGATCGCCGGTCTCGACGCCTGCGGGATTGAAATAGGCACGGATATAAAACCGCTCCTCAGGAATGCGGATGCAGTGATTGATTTCAGCACGGGCCCGGTCGTGGAAAATGCAAAACTCGCAACCGATGCCGGTGCGTGCATGGTCATCGGCACAACTGCGCTCACAGACGCTGACAAGAAGACGCTTTCGGACCTCACCGGAAAAAAAGGCGGACGCATCGTCATGGCCTCCAATATGAGCGTGGGCGTCAACCTGCTTTTTGATCTCTGCGCGAAAGTCGCAAAAATCCTCGGAGACGACTACGACGTCGAAATCGTCGAGATGCATCACAATAAGAAGAAGGACGCCCCGAGCGGGACGGCCGTAAGCCTTGCCGAGGCGATTGCAAAGGCCAGGGATCTTTCCTATGAGAAGAATGCCGTCCATGGCCGCAAGGGGATCATCGGCGAAAGGAAGAAGTCTGAGATCGGGATACATGCCGTCCGAGGTGGCGATGTGGTCGGAGATCATACTGTCATATTCGCGACCGAAGGCGAACGTATTGAGCTGGTCCACAAGGCTTCCAGCCGCGACACGTTTGCGAAAGGCGCATTGAAGGCCGTCCGATTCCTTTCAAAAGCCCGGCCAGGCATCTACAACATGCAGGACGTCCTCGGATTAAAGTAGGACAGGCATTCCTGCCTGTTCTCTTGAGCTGAACGTCTGAATGACGAGCAGTCGAACAACCGAGGGGCGAATAAAACCGGAGTTGAGGTGAATTCATGAAGGGTGTGCATCAGAACCTCAAATTCTCCGTAGTAATGTCTTTGCTGGCAGCAGCGCATGTTTGCGCGTTATCCATGTTTGCCATTTATCATCATGCGGCTGGATAATTTTTAAATCAGGGATATCTTACCTGCAGTTGTATCGAATCGTTACTGCAATTGAATGTTTTTTAACTTGGCATCCTTTATGCTTCGATTGGACCCAGGGTCAACATAATTTGGGGCTGGATTAAAGAATGTGAGGTGATACCATGAAAACAAATGATAAAATCACCAGAAGAAGACTGGTGCGTTCAGGGTTCTCCTTCATAGAGGTCACCATGGTCGTGCTCCTTCTTGGAATTCTCATGGCTATCATGCTGCCCGTACTCAGCCGTGCCAAGGACAGGGCGAAATTCATTAAATGGTATGCTTTCAACAGGCAGTGCGCCAACGATCCTGCGTGCATTGTGAACTTCAACATCCAGGAAGGCGAGGGGACTACGCTGAACAATATCTGTGCCGGCGCGGACGTTGAGAACTTCAAGGCCAACGAGTATAATGGCACCTTTATGAACAGCAATGGCGGCAAGAGCAACCTGAAATGGATCAAGTCCGGTGGCCGTTGGAGCAAGTACGGATATAAATATGCTCTGCAGTTCAATGGAGCCGACACATACGTCCTTATTCCCGGGACCCAGGGACTTGACTTCACACCTTATGACGATTTCACCATTCTGGTCTGGGCGAAATTCGACAAGCTAGGCCTGGGCGATTGCCCTTTCTCGAAATCCCTCTGGGGCACCGAGGCTGACGCTGCATGCCAGTATGACATATATTCCAATCCTTATGCCGGTTCCTTCGGACAAGGTTCATTCGATGCCGATGTGTTCACGACATGCGGAACCTGGACTAACACCCATGTCGATTTCAATAAGGCCGGCTGGGTCCACCTGACGCTCCGATATCTCCATACCGGACTCGATGCCAGCGGTGATCCGACTGGACAGATCACGGTATTCATAAATGGTGTGGCTCTCGGCGCCTTTATGAATACAACCAGTGAAAATCCTGATACTGCATCAGCTACGGGCTGGAAGGCCTGCACAGGCGGAGTACTCAACGTCCCCCTCGTCCTCGGTGCCGCAGGCTGCTACAGGAAATACTGGAGCCCCGGAACATATGATAAGAATAAAGCCGGCGTTCTGAGCAATGAGCTTATCCTGAAATTCTTCTTCAAGGGCAGGATCGATGAGTTCCTTCTGTATAAGCGTGCGCTTACCGACAGGGAAATATATAATCATTTTGATTCAGGAAGAGAATAGGATGATCAATGAAATTACTTGAGATTTTCACTGACCGGAATAAAAGAAACATGCTCGTTGTCAGCATTCTTGTAATTGTACTTGCTGTCGCAGTATACATACAGTTTATTTACGAACCTCCTGCAGTTGAAGGAGCGTTGCGCGTTGTCAGGTGCCCTGACTGCGACACTCAGTCCGTTCAGAGGATAAAGGATATTAGCGATACCAAGGATGCTCACAACAAATGCCATGCCTGCGGCAAGATGGTAGGCTATGCATTCAAATGCGAGGATTGCGACAGGGAGTTTTCCATGGTGCCTGTTGAAAAGTTGCCTCCGGAAGGGGTTGCCAAGATGAGGACCATGGGAAAGTTCACCTATGCGCTCCAGATGCAGAAATGCCCGAACTGCGGTTCCATCCGGACCCGTCCGATATCGGTGCCAAACGATTGAGATGCGGGCCTCGGGAATGAACTAAATTCGCTTGTAGTAGCGCATGTTTGCGCGTTCTTCAGTCTTTGGAATTTCCATTAAGAACTCTCGGAAACGAGCTGCGATCAAAATCCTAAGTACAACTCCCTGATGTTGGAGTGCCAGCCGGTATAAAAGTATCTCTTGGGATGTCAGCTTATGAACCCTGAGTTCCGGATTTCATCAATTAGTTTTTCCATGCTTGCAGGCATGTTAAGTGGAATTGATTCAGGAGTCTGGTTTTTAAACCAGGTGATTTGCCTCCTGGCGTACTGCCAGGTCTCAATGCTGATTCTCTCACGCATCTTGTCGTAGCTGATTTTGCCGTCAAGATGTTCGGATATGATCTTGTAGCCCAGCGCCTGATGGGCCGTAGGCGAGTGCAGCAGCCCGCGTGATATCATTCCTTTTGCTTCATCGATCCAGCCTGATTCAAGCATCCTGTCGGTTCGAAGTGAAATCCTCTGCTTCAGGAGAACCCTGTCCCATACAAGCGTCCTCGCGAAAACCTTGTAGCGCAGCGAAGGCTTATCGTTCCAGGTTTTCTGCAGTTCCGTGATGGACTTGCCTGTTATTTCAAAGACTTCCATAGCCCTGATGAGTTTCCGCCTGTGCTGCCTCCACCGCTGAAGATCCCCGGGATCCTTCTCCGCCATGATCGCTTTCAGTTTTTCAAAGCCTGCATCATTGTCGAATTCAAGGTCAAGCCTTGCTCGGAGTTCCGGATTTGAAGGCAGCGGATCGAGTCCATGGAGCAGGGCCCTGATGTACATTCCTGTTCCTCCACAGAGGATCGGGATGTTCCCCCTGCCGCGGATTTCGCAGATTGCCTTGTCGGCAAGTTCGACGTAGCGGAAGACATCGAGGCGTTCTGAAATGTCAAATATATCTATGAGATGGTGCGGGACAGCATCTGTATCGCTTTTTCCGGGTTTTGCCGAGCCTATGTCCAGCCCTTTGTACAGCTGCATCGAGTCGGCCGAGACTATTTCACCTGACAGGCGGCGGGCTATTTCGAGCGCAACTTCGCTTTTTCCGCTTGCCGTCGGGCCGCATATGATGATTAAGTTCACTGTCGTCCCATGGATGATTGGAAGACTGGATTGATGGATGGTTGGGTATCAAAGACATTAGTCCAAAAGCATTCTGGGCAAATTATCCGAAATGACTTTCCAATAATTCTCATTCATCTCCATTGCTTTTGCTTCATTTTGAATTCAACCCCAATCATCCTTCCATCCAGCAATCCAATCATCCGTCATCCTCAGGGATGACTCTGATTGGGAGTTTCCCCTTTTGCCTCTGGCCTGACCCAGGACGAAATCACGAAGATGAAAACTCCGACGCATATCGCGCTGTCGGCGACATTGAATGCCGGCCAGTGATGGGTGCCGACGAAAAAATCGAGAAAATCGACAACTGAACCCCTGAAAATCCTGTCGAATGAATTCCCAAGTATCCCGCCGCAGATAAGGGAGATGGCGAGATATCTTTCCATCCACCCTTCAGTGAGTTTCCTTATATAGACTATTATCAGGGACAGGACTAATAACGATATTACCAGGAGCAGTACCCCTTTTCCGGCGAGAATTCCCCAGGCCGCCCCGGGATTTTTCACATAGACGAGATTGAACAAACCGGGGATGACCGGTATGGCAGATGTTATGCACTTTACCGTCAGAAGCTTCGTAATCTGGTCGAGGATAAGTATGGCTGCGGCCACCGCCAGACAGAGTTTCACCGGTATATAGGAGACCTGATTTTTAAAAATCTGGCTCAACGGTTGAATTCAGGACGGAGTCCGTTGTTTTCTTCCCTGGCTGATTTGCATTTGACGCAGAAGCGCGCATATGGCTTGGCTTCAAGACGTTCATTCGGAATCACGCACCCGCAGTCAAGGCATTTTCCAAAGTCGCCTGAAACGAGACGTTCAAAGGCTTCATCGATCATTTCAAGGACTTCGACTTCGCTGGACATCATTTCAAGTTCCATGTCGTGCAGGAAATTATCGCTTCCAAAATCAGCCATGTGGTTTGACATGCTGTTTGACAGGTCGCCTGCGTTGCCGGGAGCAGTAAGGGCTTCGCTTGAATGGAAGTTGATCTGCTTTTCGAACTGCCTTCTTGCTTCCACGAGCATGTCATAGAACTTCTTCTTGGCTCCTTTGAATGCTGGCAGTTTGGGGGCCAATGTAGCCTGCGCAAGAGGTTTGGCCATAGGGATCTTCTTCAGTCCCCTTGGTGCCTTGGCCAGGGATTTATTGATGATTGCTTTTGCAGGCGCTGCAGGTTTTTTGGCGGTCTTCGGGGCAGGTTTCGCCGTTTTCTTAGCAGGAACCTGTTTTTTTACCTTAGCTTTCAATGAAACTTTTGCTTTGACGATCTTCTTTGCAGCAGGTTTCTTTTTTGATGTGCTTTTAGCCATGGGTTACCCCTCTTTCTGAGTAAATGAAAATGTTGTTTTATCCTTAAAAAAAACTCTTAAATTAGGCGCAGAAATTAACATGTATTTATGATTAGTCAAGAGGAATAGTAAACTTTAATGGGAATTATAGCCGTTTGGAATTGCCTGCTTGCTTTTGCAATTTACTTTTGTCGGATAGATGCTAGCTTTCAGTGAATTATTTTATATGGCAGATCAAAGGAAGAATTATGATTTCATTTAAGAAGAATGCAAGGATCCTTTTCATTGGCGACAGCATTACCGACTGCGGCAGAAGCAGGGAGAACCCCCAGCTTCTGGGAGGAGGTTATGCCATGATGACAGCCGCAAAGCTTCTGGCCAAATACCCGGAACTCAACCTTTCCTTCCTTAATTTCGGAATAAGCGGCAACAGGATCCGGGATCTGAAGTCCAGATGGACCGACGACTGCATACGCCACAAGCCCGACATCCTCTCCATCCTGATAGGTATAAACGATACCTGGAGAAGGTACGACAGCAATGATGCGACTGAAGCATCTGCCTTCGAAAATGACTGCCGGCATATACTCCAGCAGGCAAAAAAGGAGGTAGGCTGCCAGATAATCATACTTGAACCGTTCGTCCTTCCTGTTCCTGATGACAGGAAGAAATGGCGCGAGGACCTTGATCAAAAGATAAAAGCCTCAAGGGAACTTGCACTGGAATACGCCGACGTCTATGTCCCGCTTGACGGGATTTTCGCTTCAGCCTCGTGCCGCCAGAAGCCAGCATACTGGGCCGGCGACGGCGTCCATCCGACCATGGCGGGACATATGCTCATGGCGAACGCGTGGATGGAATACGCGGGAGTCTAGAAAACTGAACGTCGAATATCGAACATTTGAACAATCGATTTACGAACAACCGAACATTCGAATGACGAACAACTAAGCAATCGGATATCAATGGGGAAATACAAAAAATGAACCGGAAGAATTTTGATCTTGAGGAACGTCTTATAGCTTTTGCCTGCAGTATAGTAAAAGTGGTTGAAATGATGCCGAGGAATCTTTCGGGCAACCATTTTTCTGGTCAACTGATACGTTCGGGAACTTCCCCCGCCTTGAATTATGCAGAAGCCAGAGATGCGGAGTCAAAGAATGATTTTATACATAAGATGAAAATAGTATTGAAGGAGCTGCGGGAGACTTATGTCTGCCTTAAGATTATTGATAGACAAGTTTTCCCAAATTCACCTGAAATTAAAGAAATACTAGTTGAGAACAATGAACTAATTTCGATTTTTGTTAAAAGTATATCTACTGCAAGGAAATAGCTTGACTCATTCTCGGTTCGGTTGTTCGGTTGTTCGGTTGTTCGGTTGTTCGGTTGTTCGGTTGTTCGGTTAAAGGATTTACAATGTTCATCGATCTCCATACTCACAGTACGGCCTCCGACGGGACCAGCAGTCCGTCGCAGCTTCTTTCCCTTGCCTCCGGGAAGGGGCTTGGGGCGATCGCGCTTACTGACCATGATACCGTTTCCGGACTCGGGGAGTTCCTTGGCGCTGCCGGCAAGTATCCGGACATCAAGCTCGTCCCGGGAGTTGAGATGTCCGTCAAGCATTACGATTTCTCAATCCATATACTCGGACTTTTCATCGACCCCGGGACAGCCGTCCTGGAGAAAATGCTCTGCGAAGTTCGCAAAGGCAGGAATGAGAGGAATGACCTTATCGCCCTGAAGCTGGAGAAGCAGGGGTACGACATATGCATCGAGGAGGTCAATGAGCTTGCGGGCGGTGAATGTCCGGGCAGGCCTCATTTTGCGAGCATCCTGGTGAAGAAAGGCTATTTCAAGACGATGCAGGAGGCCTTCGACAAATGTCTCAAGAATGGACGATCCGGATACTGCAAGCGCGAACTGCCGATGCCAGGTGACGCGATAGAAGTAATACACAAGGCAGGAGGTCTGGCGATATGGGCGCATCCCATGAGCTATTCCGATACCAGCAGGAAGACCATCAGCAAAATACTGAAGTTCCTGGTCGGCAAGGGGCTCGACGGCATTGAAGCGTATTATCCCCTGTTCTCTCCCGAGCAGACCGTTTGCCTTCTGGATCTTGCTGACAAATATGGCATAGCCGTTTCCGGCGGCAGCGATTTCCACGGCGTGAACATGAAGAATATCGAACTTGGTACAGGGACTGGCACGCTTGCCGTACCATTTTCAGTTTACGAGAACCTTGTAAAAGTCCTCGATAAGAAAATCATTTCCTGATTTATAAATAAAATTATTTTTCTTCTTTTATAAGGTGCCATGCCAATGCCGTTAACTTAAGATATAACACATTAATGTCACACATGTTATATCCTGATGATGAATCCTGAAGGGATTGAGTAATACAGCCTGTGGTTTCAACCACAGGACATATATGGAAGAATGATTCGTCCTGTAGGGACGGAGTATGCTCTGCCCCTTCAGGGCAAAACAAATTTTGGGATCTAATACCTATGGTTGAAACCATAGGCTTTATTACCTAACGCATTCCATGCGTAAAGATAAATTAGTCATAACGTTCATGTTATTAAATTGTTGCGCTTAAGTTAACGGCATTGGTGCCATGCTGCGTTAGTCATTGCATTTAAATATTTTGCATTCATACCTTTGGTGTTTGTCCTCGTGCAGTCGGCTGAGTTGGAGTTAGCAAAGCTCGAAGATTAGGAACTGGTAAATGGGATGTCCAGTATTGGAATCGAAGTATTATGCGAATTCTGCAAATCCCGACCCGGCATCAAGTTCATTCTCTGCATGCGAAGGAGGGGTGGGGTAGTGACTGCTGATGAAATAGCTCGCAATCATTATTTCCTGCCAGACAAGCTGGCAGGGGAATATGATAAACACCCAGATTAACGCTTGCATCTTATTTCATTGTATGGCCGTTTGCAGGAGGTAAACAATGTACATTGCTACGATTAAGGAAGATCGGTTCACAGAAAGGAATGTCTGTGCTACTTTTCAGACAAATTCCATTTTGAGATTACCTTTTCAGGCAACGTCTAGTGTCATGTATCGCAAATAGGCCGAAATAAAACGTGGGGGATTTTGGATGTTCAGTCTGTACGACTCCGCTAAGGCGATGCTGAAGCATCGTTGTGCGGAGGCGGATGGGCTGAACGCCGAAAGACCCACGCCGTAATACGGTTATGCCTCTTTTTGCGCGGCCTTCGTCTTGGCCGGAACCGACGATACTTCAGTATCGCCTTGTTCCATCCAAGCCAAATCCGCATCAAAAATAGACATAATTTTATTCGGCGTATTTGCGATACATGACACTAGCTTATGCATGGGTATACACGCCTTGTTTTTCAAAAAAAAGAGGAATTCTTGTAAAAAAACTGTGTCTTTTGCGAATTCCGCATTATTATTAAAAAACTCATCACAAAAGATGTCAAATGCAGAAACAAGACAGAACATTGCTCTTTGATGAAAAGAAAATCGCCGGCGCCATAGATAAAGTAGCAAAGGCGATATGTTCTGATTTCGACAAGAGTGAATTAAGCGAAATCGCCTTCCTCGGAATCCAGCTCAAGGGACTTCCTATTGCCAGACGCATAGTCGACTCCATCAGAAAATCATCCGGTCTCGAAATTCCGCTGGGCAAACTCGACATCAGCATGTACCGCGACGATATTGGCATGCGCAAGACTCTTCCTCAAATACACGAGACCGACATTCCTTTCGACATAAACAACAGGACCATCGTCCTCGTCGACGACGTGCTCCACACCGGCAGAACCATCAGGGCCGCCCTCGACGCCATGACGGACTACGGCCGTCCTGCCATGATAAAGCTTGCGGTTCTCGTTGACCGCGGAATGAGGGAGTTTCCTATTCAGGCTGACTATGTCGGCCTGCTGCACCATGTCTCCGGCAAGGATCATGTCTCTGTCTCATGGAAGGAACTCGAAGGCCGGGATGCTGTTTACCTGTCGCAAAAAAAGTAAGGGTATGAATATGACAAGATGGACGAAAAAAGATTTGCTCGCTCTTTACGACCTGTCGGCCGAAGAGATCCAGCTGATCCTCGACACGGCGTTGGAATTCAAGAAGGTTTCCGAACGCAGGGTCAAGAAAGTTCCTGCGCTGCGAGGGAAGACGGTTGTCAACTTCTTTGTCGAACCGAGTACAAGGACCAGGGCCTCATTCGAGCTGGCAGAACAGCGTCTCAGCGCCGACATCGTCAACATGTCTGCGTCGACAAGCAGTCTGAGCAAGGGTGAAACGCTTTTGGATACGGCCAAGAACATCGAGGCGCTCCAGGTGGATCTCATCGTAATGAGGCATTCCGCCGCAGGCGCCCACAAGATGCTCGCGAAGAACCTCAGATGCGGAGTCATAAATGCCGGAGACGGTGCGCATGAGCATCCGACACAGGCCCTCCTCGACATGTTCACTATCATCCAGAAGAAAGGCAAGCTTGAAGGGCTAAAGGTCGCAATCGTAGGGGACATCCTCCACAGCCGAGTTGCAAGAAGCAATATCTGGGGGCTCATCAAACTCGGTGCCAAGGTCACAATAGGCGGACCGGCGACGCTTGTACCGAAGGAGTTCAGAAAAATCGGTGTCAGGGTCTGTGATAATCTCAAGGACACCATCGAGGATGCAGATGTTGTGAACCTGCTCCGGATCCAGCATGAACGCCAGAGGGAATCCTTCTTCCCCAGCGTCAACGAATATGCGAACATTTTCGGATTGAACCGCGAGACCATAAAATATCTAAAACCTGATGCCCTCGTAATGCATCCGGGCCCGATCAACCGCGGCGTCGAGGTCGAGGCAAGCATCGCGGACGGTCCGCAGTCGGTAATCCTCGAACAGGTCACCAACGGACTGGCTGTCAGAATGGCAGTCCTTTACCTGGTCGCAGGATGTCTTGAGAAGTAAACTCTAATTGAATATCCAATATCGAACAAGGAATATCGAATGACGAATTGAATTCCCGACAAGAGAGGCAGAGGGCGGAAAAAGCCAACATAATAAATTGAACATCCAACATTGAACTTTGAACATTGAATTAGATTGGCGACTGTAAATCGAATAAATTGGGAGCGCTGGCGTCTCGCCGGCATCAATACAAGGTGAAATTTACATCATGAAAACCAGCTATATCCTGAAAAACGGCAGAGTGATAGACCCTTCGCGCGGCATCGACCGCAAGATGGATATCGGAGTCAGGGAAGGGAAAATCGTAAGTCCATCAAAGATCAAGGATGCTGATGTCATTGATCTCAAGGGGCTGGTTGTCGCACCCGGATTCATAGACATGCATGTGCATCTGCGCCAGCCGGGGAAAACGGACAGCGAGACAGTCAGGACTGGCACAAGGGCGGCGGCCGCAGGCGGTTTTACCAAGGTTGTCGCGATGCCCAATACCAGTCCTCCGACGGACAATCCCGGCACGATCGAGCTGGTTAAGAGAATCGCCAAGGACGAGGCCGTCGTCAAAGTCCTTCTCTGCGGCTGCATATCGAAGAACCAGGAAGGAAAGGAAATGACAGGCATCGGCAGTTTGAAGAAGGCTGGCGTTGTCGCACTTACAGATGACGGAAAATGTGTCCAGAACCACGAGCTGATGAGGCACGTCCTTGAATATTCCAAGTCCTTCGGCCTTCCTATTCTTGACCACTGCGAGGATGAAAAACTCGGCAGCGGCGGCATGATGCATGAAGGTACATGGTCGGTGCTCCTGGGATTAAGGGGAATACCGGCAGCTTCAGAGGAGATCGTGGTCGCACGCGACATAATCCTTGCGGAAATGATTGACTGGAAGATCCATTTCCAGCACATCAGCACTTCAGGGAGCGTGAGGATGATAAAGGACGCCAGGAAGCGCGGCGTCAAAGTGACTGCGGAAGTCACGCCTCACCATATCGCCCTCACGGACGAGGAGATAAAGCATTTCGACACGAACTACAAGATGAACCCGCCGCTGCGTTCCGAAGAACACCGCAGGTCGCTGATCGAAGGCCTCAAAGATGGGACGATCACCGTTATTGCGACGGATCACGCACCGCACACCGAAACGGAAAAACTCGTCGAGTTCGACTATGCGCCGTTTGGAATTGTAGGGCTGGAAACGGCCGTCCCGGTATGCATGACCGAGCTTTATCATAAGAAACATCTTACACTGTCAAAGCTCATTTCGAAGTTTACTGTCGGTCCTGCGGAAATACTGGGCCTCAAGACGGGACTGGCCGAAGGTTCAGTTGCCGATATAACCATAATCGACCCCAGCCTCAAACATAAGATTGACGCCAGTTCGTTCTTCACCAAGTCCAGGAATACACCTTTTGATGGATGCGAAGTCCGCGGAAAGGCGATGGCGACAATAGTTGCTGGGAACATCGTCTACAGCTGCATCGCTGGAATCCCGGGGATCGTCGCCCACAGATGACACAGATGAAGACAATTCAGGGTTTATACAAGGAAGAGACTTTTAAAATAATCGGATCGTGTTTTGAAGTATACAATGATAAAGGATGCGGCTTTCTCGAACCTGTTTATCAGGAATGTCTTGAAATAGAGTTTAAAATCCAGGGAATTCCATTTGTCCCGCAAAAGTCAATTGGACTAGACTACAAAGGGACTAAATTAAAACATATATATCAGCCTGATTTTATTTGTTATGAAAAGATTATCATTGAGATAAAAGCGGTGGACGGAATAGTTGATGAGCATCGGGCCCAATTGTTGAATTATCTTAATGCGACAAGATTCAAGGTTGGACTGCTTGTAAACTTTGGACATTATCCCAAACTTGAATATGAACGTTTCGTTCTTTAATTAACATCTGTGTAATCTGTGGGCAAATATTTATGAATAGCAGAGTATGGCTTGAAATAAATTTGAAGATCCTGAAGGAGAACTTCAGGAACATCCAGAAGACCGTCAGCCCTTGCGGGGTTATTTCAGTCCTCAAGGCGAACGCATACGGACTCGGTGTCGGCGAAATCGCGAAAACCCTTGCAGATGCCGGAACATCATGGATAGGAGTCGCCGAACTCAATGAGGCGATGATGCTGAAGGACATCAAGCTGCCGGTGCAGATCATCGGCAGTGTACTTCCCGACGAAATCCCGGAAGCGGTCAAGAACAAGTTCATCCTCCCCATAACCGATCTTGAAATCGCGAAGCTCATCAGCAGGGAGGCGGTCAGGCAGAAGAAGAAGGCCGAATGCCAGTTCCTCATCGATACCGGGATGGGCAGGCTGGGGATTCTCGATTCCGAGGCATTTGATGTCATCACCAGGGCTATAAAACTTCCGAATATGGTCTTTTCAGGGATATACTCCCATTTTCCAATGGCCTACATGACAGGCAGTGAATATACTCTCGAGCAGGTGTATAAATTCACGAAGCTTCTCGAACAGCTCAAGTCGGAAGGGATAGATTTCGACAAGATACACATGGCGAACAGCGACGCGATCAATAATTTTCCTGTCACATACAAGCCGCCTTTCAATTATGTCCGGACCGGCATCAACCTCCACGGCTCTTTTGATTCGCAGGGCCAGCGCGTGCTGAATCTCAAGTCCATACTGACGCTCAAGACCCGCCTTGTATCCATCAGGGAGCTTCCTGCAGGAACAAGCATCAGCTATGGTGGCACATACAAGCTGCCGAAGGACATGAAGGTGGGGATTGTTTCAGCCGGATATGCCGACGGACTTCCGCTTGCACTTTCAAACCGTGGCTATGTCCTCATCAGTGGCAAACCATGTCCTGTCCTCGGACGCGTGACCATGGATTACACGATTGTCTCGCTCGAACAGCTTCCCGATGCCAAGCGCGGTGATGAAGTCATCTGCCTGGGTGGCGAGGGGCCGCTTGCGATAACTGTTGAAAACTGGGCGCAGCTGAAAAGCACCCATCCCTACGAGATAATCTGCTCATTCGGCTCCCGCGTCAAACGAGTCTGCATATAAAATTTTTCACCCTTTCCCCATTGGCCAGTTCATAGTTCTGTAAAATATGCAGGCATCCGTGTTTTTTGTGCAAACACAGGTATCTTATGGGTGAAAAATTTTATGGACATGCATTCAACACAGAAAGTTCATCTGGACGGACGTCCGATGAGCGAAGATGAGATACGCAGAGGACTTAAGGTCGGCACCGTGGCTGGCTTCCTGGGCATGGCGTGGTGCGCCATAAGCATGGGAGTCCCTCTGACCATGCTCATGGAATGCCTGACCGGAAGCGGCGTCCTGATAGGGCTCGTGGTGACTATCCAGCAGCTCATGATGGTAGTGCAGATACCTTCGGCGCTCTTCTTTGAAGGCCTGTCCAGCCGCAAGAAGTTATGGGGTGTGCTTGCCATAATCCACAGGGTCCTCTGGTTCATACCCGCATTCATTCCGCTCTTTTTCTTCGACACTCCTTCAGTTGCGGCGACGATCATCATTATCGGAATCGCAGTCAGTGCGTTACTTGCCCAGATATGCGGTCCGATGTGGCAGAGCTGGATGGCCGACCTTGTCCCATCCAGGATAAGCGGACGCTTCTGGGGCATAAGGCAGAGCGTGGTGACAATAGCATTTCTTGTAGCGACAGGTCTTTCCGGATGGGTTCTGGACCTGTTTCCGGATCCACGCAAGGCCGGAGGAAGCTATGTTGGTTTCGCGATTGTCTTCTCGGTTGCCGCGTTCCTGGGAATACTCGACATAGCCGTGCACATGTTTGTGCCCGAACCCAAGGTAGGACTCTACCAGAGGCATCAGAGTCTATCAGGCCTGATAGACAGGATCACCACTCCCCTGAAGATTGATGATTTCAGGTGGATGACCTTCTCTGTTTCTCTTTGGTATCTCGCGTGCGGCATAGTGGGATCGTTCGGAATTGTCTACCTTAAAAGGGAGTTCAACTTCACCTATACGGAACTCTCAATGCTGGCAGTGAGCGCCTCCCTGGGGCCGGTCATCTTCGGCATACTGAACGGTTATATAATCGACAAGATCGGTGCGAGGGCGTTTACTTCGATAATTATGTTCCTGGCGCCGATGATGGGTCTTTCATGGTTTTTCCTCTCACATGCGAATGTCGGCATTTTCGGATTTTCCATCTCCGAACCGCTTCTCCTGCTTCTAATCGTGAACTTCTTTGCAGGCGCGCTTGGCGGGGGAGTCGGCATCGCGCAGATCCATATGATCAACATACTCTCCCCGAAAAGCGGCCGGGCGATGGCCATCGCCGTGCATTGGACGGTTGTCGGGCTCATGGCCGCAGTCGGACCGCTGATCGGAGGAATGGTGATGGACTACATGACGAAGAATCCGTCCAGCCTGACAATATTCACCGGAGTCCAATTCTCCTACATGCATATGCTGATCCTCGTACAAATAGCCATAATATCCTTCATAGGAGCTCCCATGATGCTCAAGCTCAAGGTCAGGGTAGGGGAGCTTGAGCTCAGAGAAGTATTCGGCAGTATCAAGGTCGGAAATCCGCTCCGTGGAATAAGTGTCGTGTCGGACATCTACCAGACCGCCCTTGGCTTTGCCCCGGAAAACATCGATGACCGGGAGAAGAAGCACAAGGAACATAAGAAGGAATAACTTGACAGGATAACTGGATTTTCAGGATTTCTTAATTCATTTTATCATCCTAATCCTGTTATCCCGTCTATAAATGAAATGGTGAACGTAATGATCATAAAGTTTGATGAGGAATATTTCATGCGCAAGGCCCTTTACCAGGCCGAAATCGCCGCAGAGGAGAAGGAAGTCCCTGTCGGTGCCGTAGCGGTCCACAAGAACCATGTGATCGCCTCTTCCTACAACCAGGTCGAGAAGCTGAAGGATGCCACCGCCCATGCCGAGATGCTCGTGATCACGCAGGCGGAATACGCAGTCGGCGACTGGCGGCTCGACGAAGTCGACATCTATGTCACGAAGGAACCATGTGCGATGTGCGCGGGCGCGATGGTCAACGCAAGAGTGCGGAGCGTGATCTTTGGAATGCACGATCCGCGCTGCGGGGCCGCCTGTTCGGCCATGAAGATAACTTCCTTTCCGGGAATGCTCCACAAGGTGAAGGTCAAAGGTGGTGTGCTCGAGGACGAATGTTCCGAGATCATGAAGAAATTCTTCCGCGAAGTCCGCAGGTTGAAAATGAAACCGCCGAAGATCGATGAATAATAATTCCAGCTTTGCGCTGGAATTATCAGCCTTCCGCCAGGATTTCACGCAGTCTTGCTACAAGGGTGTCGGTGTTGTCCTTGTTCATCGCGCTGACCGGGATTATCTCGATGTCCTTGATTTTTCTTTTCAGCGCCTTGAGGTTCTTCGCTGCGTCTGGAAGATCCATCTTGTTCGCCGCAATGATCGCCCTCCTCTTAGACAGCCCCTTCATGTATAGCTCAAGCTCCTTCTGCAGGGTTGTGAAGTCGTCAAAGGGCTTCTTGCCTTCGAGGCTCGCCATGTCAAGGACGTATATGAGCACTTTCGTCCTTTCGATGTGCTTCAGGAATTCGTGTCCAAGCCCGATGTTCATGTGTGCTCCGTCGATCAGCCCGGGGATGTCCGCGACTGTAAGCTTGTGGAAATCCGGGAAATCGACGACTCCGACCATGGGATGGAGAGTAGTGAAAGGGTAGGGCGCTACTTTCGGCATTGCATGGGAAATAGCCCTCAGGAGAGTTGATTTTCCGGCGTTCGGGAAACCTACAAGGCCGGCGTCGGCGATTGTCTTGAGTTCAAGCTCGATTTCCAATTCCTCTCCGGGTTTGCCGGACTCACGCTGCCTCGGAGCCTTGTTGGAGTTGCTCAGATAGCTCGCATTGCCCCTGCCGCCCTTGCCGCCATGTACGATTGTGAAGCTTGTGTTCTGTCCGTCGAGATCAACAATGACCTTGCCGGTCTTGACATCCCTTACGACCGTGCCGCGCGGGATTTTCAGGACAAGATCCTGTCCTCTCTTGCCATGCTGGTCCTTGCCTTTGCCGTTGACCCCGTTCTCGGCGGGAAAATGCCTCTGGTAGATATAGTCGACCAGGCTCTGCTCGTTTTCAGTGGAAAGCAGGATGACATCGCCTCCGGGTCCGCCGTTTCCGCCGTTGGGACCGCCCATGGGACGGTATTTCTCCCTGCAGAAACTGCAGCATCCGCCGCCGCCTGTTCCACCTTTGACCTTGATCGTAGCCTTGTCGACAAACATTTTTTAAATTCCTCGGATAAAAAAAAAGCCCAGAAAGACTGGGCTTTCATTGAATTGCGTATATTGCAGCTGCGTCAGGCCTGGGACATCGCCTGAGGGACAATGTTCACCTGTTTCTTGTTCCTTGAGAACTGGACAAGCCCGTCAACAAGGGCGAAAAGCGTGAAATCACGTCCGCATCCGACATTCTTGCCGGCCTGGAATTTTGATCCGCGCTGGCGCACGATGACGCTTCCTGCGGGGACGACTTCGCCGCCGAATACCTTTACTCCGAGCATTTTCGGCTTGCTGTCGCGCCCGTTCTTACTGCTAGATTGACCTTTCTTATGTGCCATGATAATCCTCCAAGATTTTTGATTTTACATCCAATTGAATTATAATTCGAGGTTCGAAGTCCAATAATGGATATCCGGTGCCCGAGAGTCTCCCTCAGAAACAGGCCGATACTATAAGGGGTGCCGTCAAAAAAACAAGATTAACTAGAAAGATTTATAATTCAAAGAAAGTTCCGAGGCTTTATTTTTGTGGAAAACGCAGTCTATTAAAGGGTTTTTCATGGAAAAATCTTATTAAAATTACAAATAAAGGAATTTGAAATGCCTAAAATCCATCAGACAGCCATTGTCGACCCGAAGGCGAATATCGCAGACGACGTTGAAATCGGACCGTATTGCATAGTAGGACCTGATGTCACAATCGGGGCCGGCTCCAAGCTGATCGCGCATTGCTATGTCGGCGGGTACACGACCATGGGGACGAATAACGCCGTCTATCCTTTCGCCTGCATCGGAACAAATCCCCAGGACTACAATTTCAAGGGCGGAATTTCCTACACGAAGATCGGGAACAGCAATTTCATCCGCGAGTATGTGACCATACAGCCCGGAACACAGCCTGATACAGTAACGACTGTCGGCAGCAACTGCCTCTTCATGGCAAACTCCCACATCGCCCACAACTGCGTCATCGGAGACAGGGTAATCCTCGTCAACTGCGCCACCCTCGGCGGATATGTGAACATCGGAAACAACTGCCTTATTTCGGCACAGACCGCCATCCACCAGTTCTGCAGGGTCGGCCGTTTCGCCGTCCTCAGCGGCTGTTCGGCGATCTCAATGGACCTGCCTCCCTTTATGATCTGCAGCGGAAGGAACGGCGCCATCCTCGGTATCAACATCGTCGGATTCAGGCGCAACGGCTTCTCAAAGGAGACCATCGAGGCGGTAAGGGACGTCTACCAGATCTTCTTCAGGAGCAAGCTCACCATCCCCAACGCGATTGAGAAAATCAAGAGCGATGTTCCGGATCTTCCGGAAGTACAGGAATTCATCGAGTTTGTAAAGACAAGCAAGCGCGGCGTCCTCAGATTCGGCGATGTCGAGGATCTTGATCCGGAAAAGAACGGATAAATTTTCCGAAGGAAAATTTATTACTTGTCTTCCTTGATGCTGGTGATCACGGTCACCTTTGCGTTTCTGCTCGACACTTCGGTGTTTCCCTTGAGCACGACGTTCTTTCCGATGAACATTTCAGGATCGCTGGGATCGTCCTTGACCGTCGACTGCGGAAGCGCGTATTTCCTGTTGTCGGCCGGGCAGATCAGGTAGATGATGCTTTTCGTGCCCTTGCTTTTAACCAGATCCTTCTCCTCCTTGACGATCTGCCCCTTGATTTCAATGTCCATGCTTACCGTGACAGCCTTGGGGCTGACAGACGCCTTCTTCTTATTGTCTTTCGCGTCGTCTCCGGCGGAGAGCTGTGTCCCAGCTGAGATTCCGAGTATCGCAACCAGCACGAAAAGTCTTTTCATGGTTCCTCCGTGAAAATTTTATCCTTTCGTAATATAACGCCAAATATGAAATTATATTGTGTGGAATTATTTTTTCAGACAGCCTTCCCATATTTCTGGAAAAGCCTCTTGATATAAACATAGAACAATATTTATTATCACCGTTTGAATTTTTAATGGAACGCTGGCATCCTGCCGGCAATGATGATGCCAGCGGGAAGCTGGCGCTCCGTGGAAATATTTAACCTAAGGATACTATCATGGCAAATGGAACTGTAATTCAGAAGATAATTGACGCGCATTTTGTTTCCGGTGAAAAGATACCCGGATATCCAATATCAATTAAAATAGATCAGACCCTCACCCAGGACGCCACCGGCACGATGGCATACCTGGAGCTCGAAGCCATGGGAATCGACAGGGTGAAGACCGAACTCTCAGTCTCATATGTCGACCACAACATGATGCAGAACGGTCCTGAAAACCAGAACGACCATCTCTACCTGCAGTCCGTCGCCGCCGCAAAGGGAGTCTATTTCTCCAGGCCTGGAAATGGAATCTGCCACCAGGTGCATCTCGAAAGATTCGGCGTCCCAGGCAAGACCCTTCTCGGATCGGATTCCCACACGCCCACCAACGGCGGAATTGGAATGATGGCGATCGGAGCAGGCGGACTCGATGTCGCGCTCGCCATGGCTGGAAAACCTTTCCGCATGGCTTATCCGAAAGTCATCGGCGTAAAACTGGATGGCCATCTCAAACCCTGGATCTCCGCCAAGGATATTGTCCTGAAGATGCTCAGCATACTTTCAACAAAGGGGAATGTCGGATGCATGGTCGAATATTTCGGTCCCGGTGTCGCCAATCTCTCCGTCCCCGAGCGAGCAACTATCACAAACATGGGCGCAGAACTCGGTGTAACCGCTTCAGTCTTCCCTTCCGATGAAAGAACTAAGGCTTTCCTGGAAGCGCAGGGCAGGGGTGCGTCATGGACAGAACTCAAGGCCGATGAAAATGCCGAATACGACCGCGTTATAGAGATCGACCTGAAGAAACTTGTCCCCATGGCGGCATGCCCGTCTAGCCCCGACAACATCAGGACAGTTTCAGAGATAGGTGATATTCCTGTCCAGCAGGTGATCATCGGTTCATGTACCAACAGTTCCTACCAGGATCTGATGCTGGTCGCGAAAATGCTCAAGAACAGGAAGATCGCAAAGCATGTTTCATTTTCAATTGCCCCTGGAAGCCGTCAGGTGCTCAATATGATGGCCGACAACGGAGCGCTTGCAGACATGATCGCCGCTGGAGCCAGAATCCTCGAGACTTCATGCGGCGCCTGCATCGGACAGGGGATGAGCCCTGCGAATGACGCAGTCACCCTCCGCACGTTCAACCGCAACTTCGCCGGACGCACAGGAACAAAGGGCGACATGGCATATCTTGTCAGCCCGGCCACCGCCGCCGCCGCCGCGTTGACCGGAAAATTCATTGATCCAAGGGAGCTTGGAATAAAATTCCCGAAGGTAACTGAGTCGTCAAGCTTCCTGGTTGATGACGATATGATCATTCCGCCTGTTCCGAAGGAGGAGGCAGTGAAAGTCGAGATCGTCAGGAAGCCGACCATAGGAAAACCGCCGGTGAACGCTGAGCTTCCGGAAAATATAAAAGGCGAAGTCGTCATCAAGGTCGGTGACAAGATCACCACCGATCATATCATGCCTGCCGGCATACACCTCAAGCATCGCAGCAATATTCCTGAATATTCAAAAGTTGTTTTCGAATGCTTCAGCGAGCAGGATAAGCCGACCTTCGCCCAGCGCGCGGCGACTGTCAGGGATTCAGGCAGGCATGGAGTTATCATAGCACGCGAAAGCTATGGACAAGGTTCCTCACGCGAACATGCCGCCATCTGCCCGATGTTTCTTGGAATCAAGGTGCTGGTCTCCGTGAGCATTGAAAGGATACATGCAGCAAATCTCGTGAACTTCGGAATAGTCCCCCTGATTTTTGCGGACTCCGCAGACTACGACCAGATCGCCCAGGGCGATGCATTGAATATCTGCGAACTCCGCAGCCAGCTCGGAGTCGGGAAACCGGTGAAGGCCGAGATCGTCAAGGCGGACGGCGAGAAGAAAAACATCGAGCTGAAGCACAACCTCTCAGCCGAGGACATCACAATCATCCTCGCCGGTGGCTGCCTGAATTGTTAGTAGGTACGGGCTTTAGCCTGTACCATGAATTTAGACGCAATGAATATGGTACATCCTTCCGTCTTCGCAAAGGCTTCGCCGGACACGGAAAGGACACTCCTGTTTCAAGAATGGTACAGGCTGAAGCCCGTACCTACTTAAAGGACATGCCTTGCGGCATTAACTACATGCGAATTGTAAAAGCAATTGGAGTTTTGCTCGTAGTCAAGCCCGCAAGGGCTGTGTTATTTTTGTTCGTAGTGCATGTTTGCGCGTTCTTCATTTAAGGAGGGGGCACGAATGAAAAAAATCCTGATGCTAGAAGATTCGGAAGGTCGCTTGATGGCGTTCCGCAATGCGGTCTCGCATCTGCCCAATCTGGAGCTTGTCGTATGGCATGACGCTTTCCAGATGATGAAGGAGCTCCCTGAGCATCTACCGACTGCGTCACTGATCTCCCTCGATCATGATCTGATGCCACAGAAGGGGGCGACAGCAGATCCGGGTAGTGGACTTGATGTTGCAGGATTTCTTGTAAAGCAGAAGCCTGTATGCTCCGTGATTGTCCATACAACGAACTTTGAAAAGGGATGGGCGATGATAAACGAGCTTTCCTACGCGAAATGGGATGTCCATCGTGCCGCACCTGCCGGAATGGGGGAATCTTGGGTTTTAGACTCATGGTTGCCGATGGCACGAAGATTACTCGGATTCGATAGAGAAGGATGATAAGTATAATGGATGCAACAACATTGTTAGTGTGGGTGATATCCGGTGCGTTTGGCATGGGATATTTCGTCTACGGGAAGAAACAGCACAAGGGCGTCGCCCTTGCTGCGGGAATACTCCTATGCGTCATCCCGTATTTCATAGACAATATCTGGCTGCTGATTTCTGTCTGCGTTGCATTGATAGTCTCACCGTTCATAATCAGAGTCTGAGGCTAATGGCGCTAAGTTAAGCACTTCTGCCATCATAAATATACAAGCTGAAGCTTGGACTCCAACCTCAGCACACCGACAAATGTTGGAGTTCAAACTTTAGTTTGCTCTTCTCTTAATCTTAGCGCCATTCGGGTCTGTGGACGCTATCCTGCAAATTAGAAATACAAGAACACGTCTTGCGACGTTGACTACAAACAAAGCAATCTCAGGCGGATTAATGCCGCAAGGCATGTTTTTCTGGAATTTTCTTTATTTGAATATTGATGCTTGGACTCTTGCTTCAATTCACCCTCTTGAAATCGACAAATCCACGTTCGACATCAGTATAGGTGAGCTGGACCCTGATCCTCTGCCCGACATCCACTCCCTGGTATCCGCTGGCAAGTCTTCCTTCAACCGCAGGGTGCAGGATACGCACCCATGTCCCCTTGTTGGAGGCGCCTGTCACGATCGCATCGAATTTTTCTCCGATTCGTTTTTCAAGAAGCATTGAAGCTGCGGACTTCGCAACCTGGCGTTCGACTTTCTTTGCGGCGTTCTCCTTGTCAGTGCAGCGCTTAGCCAGGAAATCCAGTTCCTGGTTGCCATAGGGGACTGGAGCTCCTGAAAGTGCAGCTTTAAGCAACCGGTGCGTGATGATGTCGGGATAGCGGCGGTTCGGAGCCGTGGTGTGAGTATAATCCTTTACTGCTAGGGCGAAATGCCCTTCGGCGGCGGCGCCAGGTATCTCGACTACATATTCTCCCGGACCCAGAAGTTTTATCACGCTGAGCGACAAGTCCTGGAACCTGAGCGGATCTGCGGATTTCGCAGAAATCAGGAAGTTCTCCAGCGCCTTTGAGTCAGGTTCAGGAGGCAGTCTGAATTTTTTCTCCAAGGCCAGTTCAACTATCCGGTCCCAGCGTTTGGGGATCCTGACGACACGCCGGATCGACGGGAGCTTTCTCGATGCCAGGAATCTGGCGGAGCATCCGTTCGCGGCGATCATGAAATCTTCAATGAGATCTTTTGCCCTGTTGCTCTTCTCGGGTTCCATGTCGTTGAACTTGCCGTTCTCATACCGGGGACGTATCTCGCCGGTCTCAAGGTCGAGTGCGCCAAGTTCCTGCCGCAGCGCTTTAAGCTTCTGCGCGGCACTGTCCTGCAGCCTGAGGTTTTCTTCGAGTCCTTTGACAGTCCCGATTCCAGCTGGCATCGGGCCTGTTCCATCGAACCAGGCGGCGACGCTGTTGTATGCGAGTTTCGCATGATTCCTGACAAGCGCCCTGTGGATCTCTGAACCTCTCAAGGTTCCATTCTCATCCAAAGTCATTTCGAAGACAACTGAAACCCTGTCGCTGTCGGGGTTGAGCGAGCTCAGATCAGTGGATAATTTTTCGGGAAGCATCGGAAATATCTTCGCGACCGTATAGATGGAGGTTGTGTTGTGCTGGGCGTGCAGGTCGATCGCCGATTTCTTTTTGACTAGTGCGTCTACATCTGCGATGCCGACAAAGATTTTAATGCCGCCATTTGGCATTTTCTCCGCATATGTGAGCTGATCGAGATCGCGGGATGAATCATTGTCGATGGAGCACCAGATGAGGTTTCTCATGTCCCGGATTGAAGGATCCGTTCCCGCTGCCGCAGGCCCATGGATTGTGTCGAGTTCCTTCAGTACCGGTGCGGGAAAATCCGGGAGCAGTCCTCTTTCAAGCATTGCACGGTGTGCAATATCCTGCAGGATTGCACTCTGTCTGTCGATTATTTCTGGCATGTTTTGTCCTGGATTAAATGTTGTTTGAAGATTACAATACTTTCAACATTTAATAAAAAAAGGCCGGGTTTTCATACCCGGCCTTTTTTTACCACCGTGCCGTTTATAGCTTTGGAGCATTGCCGGTATCGCTGTTGCCCTTCCTGTTCTTAACACGTTCCTTCACTTTTTCAGGAACGAGATTCTTGAGGGCCTCTCTTGCAGTCTTGACCTGTTCCATTGCGGCCTTGAATTTTTCCTTGTCCTTGGCGCTGGCAGCCTGCCTGAGGTTCTTGAGGGCGTCTTCAAGGCCCTGTATTGCGTTCACTATGTCTGTTTTTCCTGCGCTGCTGGCCTTGGTCTTGTGCTCCTCGAGTTTCTTGAGGCGTTCATCTATTTTTGCCGCGACCTGTTCCGGGGACGGGCGGTTTTTCTCGCATTTAGCAGGTCCGTTTCCAGCCTTGTTTTCCGTTCCACATGTGTTTTCCGCTGATGTCTGGATGGCGTAGCCAATCATGCAAAGTCCGATTGCCGCTGCGATTAACTTTTTCATTTTCGTTCTCCTTTTTAATTTATTGCACTTCCTTTATTGCTCTTCCTATCCAGTACTACCCGCGTGAAAGCAGGAAACTTTCACTTGAAATAAAAATAATCGAATTATTTTTATTTATATTGAGGATATCAGATCATATGTTATTTTCCTTGCATGGATATGGAAGGAAAATCAACATATAGGACGCGGGTCACGCTTCTTCAGAAGCTGAAGGACAGCCACAACGATGTCGCGTGGGCCGATTTCGCGTACTACTACAGGAATTACATCTTCAATATCGCCAGGAGGATGAACCTAGGCCATGATGACGCCAACGAAATCGTCCAGCTTGTCCTGCTGAAATCCTGGAACAAGCTCGGTGAATTCAACTACGACTCCGAAAAAGGCCGTTTCAGGGGATGGCTGTGCCGTGTCACCGGAAACGAGATCAGGAACTACTACCGGGACCATAAGAAGCGTTTCGTCTCCATCGAGGAGTTCAAGACCGAGGATGGGCGTAACACCCTTGAACAGATCACCGAGCCTGAGATCGAAAAGATTGCGGAAGAGGAGTGGGAGGACTATGTCCCTAAACTGGCATGGAAGAACATCTCCGGCTCTTTCGAGGATAACGCCAGGCGGACATATGAAATGTTCCTCGAAGGCAAGACCCCCGAGGAGATCGCCGGAAAACTCGGCATCTCGAAAAATACTGTATACGTCCACAAGAACAGGATCAGGGAGAAGCTCCTTCCCGAAATTAAACGCCTGAAGATCGAGCTGGGATGAATTCCGCACAGGCGCTGCGCGCCAGTGCGGAATTCATAAAAGAAGCCAAAAGGACAGCCCTTGCGGGCTTAACTACCATACGAAATCAAGTTATTTTTGGATTTGCTTGTAGTCAATGCCGCAAGGCATGTTCTTGGAATTATTCAATGGTGCAGCCTTCAATATCACTCTTCAAGTCGATCGCATTCTTGTAGAACAGGGAACCACTGTCGTCCAGAGCCCTGTCTATTATTACGGCAAGCCCCTCGGGCACGGAAGGATCGATCTGCCGGATCGGGATTGGATTGTTCTTCAGGATGGCGCTGAATGGATTCTTTTCAAAGTCACAGCTCCTCGGAGGTTTTGCCGTGAGTAGGAAATATAATACGGCCGCCGTGCTCCATACGTCGACTTCCGGCTTTGAATATTTATAGTTTAGGAGCTGCTGCCTGCTTATGAAGGCAAGCGAACCTCCGACTGAACCTGTCTGCGTGTTCCCGCATTTGCCCGCCAGGCGGTAGCTCTTCGCGAGTCCGAAATCGGAGATCTTCACATGCAGGTTGTCGGTCGTCGGTCTTCGGCCTGTCTCGGCGAAGTTTGCCAATGAAGCCGGGTTGCCGGTCTGGATATTCGAAGTCTCCGATTCTCCGGCTCTCCGACTCTCCGTTTCATTTTCCAGTATCAGGATATTCTCCGGTTTCACATCCCTATGGATTAATCCGCAGCCTTTGCCTGTCGAACCATCGTTCAGCTTTACCTGGGGGATTTCGACATTGTGCGCGTAGTCAAGCCCGTCGAGCACCTGCAGGACGATCCGGCATGCCTTCGCCGGTGACGGCATCCCGTCGCGCATGATGAGATCATTGAGGCTGCCTCCCTTGCAGTATTCCATCGTGAAGTACCAGATGCCATTTGATTTCCCGTAGTCGAGAAGCTTGACGATGTTCGGATGTTTAAGGTATTTGCTGTTGGAGATCTCCCGTTCAAATCTTTCCCGCATCTCGGTGGACTCTGTCAGTTCAGGCAGAAGCATCTTAAGGGCTTCGAGCTTTCCGTTGGCCTCATTTTTGGCGAGATAGACCGAGCCGATGCCGCCTTTGCCGATCAGGCGGAGAATAGTATGGGCGCCCATTTTTGTGCCGCTCATGTCCAGATTTGCCTTTGTAGCTTTCACAATCAGATTTGCCCATTTTTAAATTATTTGGAATCTATGTAATATAATAACCTATTGGCATATTGCGTATTATAGTATGACGAAATGTAGTATTGCCCGATGGATGATTGGATTAATGGATTGCTGGATGGTTGCGTAATAGATACATAGGCATAGAATAATATTTGGGAAAAGAGAAATGATTTATATAATATTTTGCAGGAAGGAAGGATTTTTTGGTTTTTCTTTGAGTCCAACCCCAATTATCCATTAATCCAACAATCCATCCATCCAGAAAAGGACGAGATATGCCGGACATCAAATTCAACTGCCTGAAGTGCGGGACTGAGATCGAGGCCGAGGCGACCCTCGCCGGCAAGATCATACAGTGTCCCGGCTGCCGTAATGCCGTGAAGGCCCCGGAAAACCTCATGGCGCCCGGAATGATCCTCGGCGGCTATGAACTCGGCATGCTGCTTGGCAAGGGCGGAATGGGCGAAGTCTGGCTTTCCACGCAGGACTCGATGCAGAGGAAGGTCGCGCTGAAAATACTTTCCCCGTCGCTTTCCAAGGACCCCGAACTCATCGCGCGGTTCATCAACGAAATGAAGATGGTCGCGAAACTCGATCATCCGGGAATTGTTTCCGCATACGAAGCCGGGCATGCGAACGGCCTTTATTTCCTTGCAACTTCATATGTCGACGGTAAAACGCTTGACTCAATGCTCGATTCCGGAACGGTTTTCGATGAGAAGGACGCCTTGTCAATAGCAAGGAAAGTGGCCGAATCCCTCTTGTACGCCTGGGACAAGCACCGCATCCTCCACCGCGACATCAAGCCAGCGAACATCATGATCGAGGAAGGTGGCGCCGTCAAGCTGATGGACATGGGAATCTCGAAAAGCCTCAAGGACGATTGCTCCATCACGATGACAGGCTTTATCGTAGGCACTCCCTATTACATGAGCCCCGAGCAGGCGAAGGCCGAAAAGGACATTGACCAGCGGGCCGACATCTACTCCCTCGGTGCGACCCTATATCACATGCTGACCGGACACCTTCCATACAACGCCACAAGCACCATGGGCATTCTTGCCAGGGTGATTTCAGAGCAGCTCACCCCAGTCAGGGAAATAAACCCGAAACTGTCTGCGAAATGCGATCTTCTGATTTCGAAGATGATGGCGAAGGACAGGATGGAACGGCAGGAATCGTGGCAGGAGGTGATAGATGACATTGACGATGTGCTGGATGACAGGGTGGCTGCGCCGGTGATTGCTGGAGCATCAGGAAATCAGCATTCGAAGAAAGCCTGGCTCGTGAAGATCGCGACAGTAGTAATAGCATTTTGCGTGGTCGTCACAGTGATGATACTGATCAGCCAGGGCCATAAGAAGAAATCGGTTGATTCCAACGATGAGGAGCTGCCGTCGATCGTAAACGAGGATATTCCCGAGCCGGCCGGCATGAAGGAATCAAAGCCGGTTCGAAAACATGAAGCAGTTCCAGCGGTTGCCGTAAATAAGGATGCAGTTCCCGAAAACAAGACAGTTGAAAGCCACGGGAGCACCTCCACTCATGTGACGCAGCCTTCTCCTGTAAAATCTGAACTCCATGCAACGGCAGGGGAAAATCCGGAAAAGCCGGACAAGGGCGCGCTTTTTTACAGCGTCATTCTATCGCCGAGACTCGGACTAAATGAAAAGGAGAGGGAGAGGCTCGCGCCAATCGTGAAGGACTATTTCAAGGAGCTGAAGCAGCTCAGGGATAACAGGCCCTCCAGAGGTTTTGAATTCAAGGAAAATCTCGGTAGGATCAATGCTGATATGCAGAAAAAGGCCGAGTCCGTCCTGACAAAGGAGCAGACCGCGAAATTGATGCAGCTGCTCGATGAGAAAATAAAAATAGCCTTCAGAAATTACTTTTCACACCCTCTACCGCCTCCGCACTCCCAGAATAAGTAGGAAATGCGTTTCCTTCCAAGTTCCTGAAAAAACATAAATCCATTTGAATTTGATCCGGAAAAAGTCAATTGTATCGGTTATGGATTTTTCGTTATTAGAGGGGAAAGTATGAATAAACGTATGCGTAGGGCAATATTGATTCTTGCTGCAGGATTTCTTTCATTGCTTTTCTTCATTTGGTTGGCTGCAAAGTTCTTTCCTGGACATGTCCTCGGTGGCTGATAAACCTAAAAAAATGGGAACTCTATAAGTATGTTGGGCTTTAGCCCGACAATTCTTTAATACTGGCGGTTTAAAAAGCTGCCTTACTTAACATAAAGACAAGGAGATGTTTGAAAACAAAATACGGACAATACATCGACAATGCAACGGCATTCGAAATAAACACGCCCGACACTCCGCGCGACTGGTACAACTACATGTGGAATGAAAACTATGTCGCCTTGTTCTCCCAGACCGCCAAGGGTGAATCCATCACCCAGGACAAGATGGGGCGCAGGATAGAGATCGTCTTCAACAGGATGCTTTTCCTGCGAGACCAGCAGACCGGAAAATTCTGGTCGCTCAACGGCCTGCCGGTCGACCAGTTCCGCAAGGGGTACCGCTGCATTCACGGACTCGGTTATTCCGAAATCATTCAGAAATACGATGGCATTGAATCCTCATTCAGGATGTTTGTGCCTGAAAAGGAGGTCTGTGAAATCTGGACCGCGAAACTCCGCAATACCGGAAAAAACACCAGGAAGTTCAAGGCGTTCGCATTCTTCAACACAATGTTCGATGGTTTCTTCAAGCCTCAGACATACTACGGCGGCAAGGCGGGTTTCGACAAGAAGCTCAATTCGATCGTCATCAGGAAGCGCCAGGAATTCGACGGCGCCGACGAAGTCAGCATCTACATGACGATCAACAAGAAAATGTCCGGATTCGACTGCTCGATGAACGGGTTCGCCGGACACGGCACTGAACAGCGGCCGGATGCAGTTGTCCGCGGACACTGCGCGAACACGGGCTCAGAAATGGAGAAGAGCTGCTGCGCCGTAGAGACCGAGTTCACGATCCCAGCCGGAAAGGAAATTGTATTCCATGTGATCGCAGGCGGCGGCAAGGACAATTCGGACATCTCGAAGCTGAGAGCAAAGTTTTTCAAGGGAGGCGCGATCGAGAAGGAACTGGAAAAAGTCAAAACCAGGATAACTTGCCTTCTTGGAGGAGATTCCATCACTACGCCGGATCCGCTCCTGAACTCCTTCTTCCACCCCTGGCTTCAGCGCCAGCTCTCGCTCGGTACGCAGTGGGCGCGCGTCAGGCACAATGGGTTCCGCGACCAGATCCAGGACATCTGGGCGCTGGCGATAATCAATCCGAAGGAATCTGAGAGGCAGCTGCATCGTGTCCTCTCCTACCAGTATAGCACCGGTTATGCGCCTCGCACCTGGATTGGCGGCAAGATACAGGACAAGGATTTCTCAGACAACCATGTGTGGATCGCGTATGCCGTACACCAGCTGGTCATGGAGACTGGCGATCTTTCACTCCTTGAAAAGGAAGTGCCTTTCAATGACGGCACGAAGGCTTCGCTCTACGAGCACGTGAAACGTGCGATAGACTTCTACTGGAATGACCGTGCTTTGTTCGGCATGATGAAGATGAGGAGCGGCGACTGGAACGACTGCCTGCAGTATGTCGGCCCGAAAGGAAAGGGTGTTAGCATCTGGCTCTCGATGGCGTGGTATCTCGCGAACAGCCAGTTTGCGGAACTCGCAAAGCTCACGGGTCGCACCAAGGATCTTGCGAAATCCGCAGAACGCGGCGCTGAAATGAAGGAAATTGTCAACAGGCATGGCTGGGACGGCGACTGGTATCTCAGGGCCTACAACGACGACGGTGAAACTCTCGGTTCGCGCAAGAACAAGGAAGGCAGGCTTTACCTCCTGCCGCAGGCATGGGCGATAATTTCCGGAATAGCCGATGCCGACAAAGGACTGCACGCGATGAAATCCTGTGACAAGCATCTCGAGATAGATCTTGGGACTATCAAGGTCCTTGACGCCTACACCCACTGGGATCCGAAGATCGGTGAATCGTCCGTCAAGACACCCGGCACTCACGAGAACGGCGGCGTTTATCTACATGCCAGCACGTTCAAGCTCATGGCCGACTGCATGCTCAAGCGCAATGACAAAGTCTCAATGGGCATCCACAAGATGCTTCCGTTCGACAACAAATACTGGAAGAAGAACTGCGAGCCGTATGTCTTCTGCAACAGCTATTTCGCAATCAAGGACAGCTACCGCTACGGTACAGTCGGACAGAGCTGGGGCACGGGAACGGCCGGCTGGTTCTACGTCGTAATGATGAACAGCGTGTTCGGGCTGAAACCGGAAGCCGAAGGTTTGCGCATCGATCCATGTCTGCCACCTAAATGGAAGAAGTGCTCTGTCACAAGGCATTTCAGAGGCGCGGAATATGAGATCTCATACGACCAGTCCAAAGGCTGCAGGAAGATTTCCGAGATAACCGTCAACGGCAGGAAACTCGACGGTACGCTGCTTCCATCAAGCAAAGGCGGTAAATTCGAGGTAATCGTGAAGCTGAAGTCTTAGCAGGGCTTTGGCGACGGCAGTTGCTTCCGCCTTGTATCCATCAGTTTCACGGAATAAGTCTGTATCTCCATTACACACGGTATCCTGTCGAATTTACGCAGGAGAATCATTTGATCAGCTGCATTCCCCAGTGATATGGTTCCAAAATCCCGCACGTGCCTTTGAAATGCAGATCGAGACCGCGGATGGAAGCAAGAATTATATCCTGGTCAGGCCGCATGCTGACCTCGGGGCCGCACGGTGTCTCTATGTCCTTTCGCCAATGAATAACTGCAGCAACCCCGGAAGGCCTGAGGATCCGGGAAGCCTCTTCAAGCAGTATCCGTCTCTCGTCGAAGTGGAGGATGTTGAAAAGCAAGACCATTCCGGCACTGCTGGGTTCCAGTCCAGTCCCAGAGTCGATGACGTCACGTAGATAGAACTGGACATTTGCAAGGCCGGCGTGTTGCACGTTGTTACGCGCTTTCTTAATCATGTCGGGATCTATGTCGAAAGCCAGTACTTGGTTGCCTGTCTCCTTGGCAACTGGAATGGTGAAAGTTCCATATCCGCAGCCAACCTCGACAATTGGGCCGGCAACGCACTTCATGCCCAGCCATCGGATGACAAGTGGAATATCAAACAGGCTATTCCAATAATGCTCATCAGGCATGTCGCTGTCTATCACCTTCATTAACGTCTCCTGGGAGGAGGGTATTAGTTGACCCTAAACCAATATACTCTGATTTTTGGAATCAGGAAGCTGCGGTGCGACATGCCATGGATTCGCTTCCGCTTATCATCAAGACAAGTTAATTCTCATCCGGAAATAGTTTTGATCAGCTTCACCTCACTTCGCCGGTGGTGTTTTTTCCTTCTCGATGATGGTCTTCTCGATTATGACCTGTTCTGTCGTCGGGAACCATTTGGAACTCCAGACGAAATCGGGGAACCTCTCCGAATGAAATCCCTTTCCGGAGAATCCAAGCGCGACGATGTCGGCAGTTCCGCTCAACGCGCGGTATACGGTCATCCCGGCTCCTTCGATGACTCCTCCAACGAGTCCGATCACGGGAATCACGGTGTTGTCATAGATCATGCAGCGGGGTATTTCAAGGGGGCATGTGGCAATATTGACTATGCCGCGTGACAGGCAGTATGGCACATTAGGCGTATCGGGCACCTGCTTTTTTGTCACTGTCGTTTCGGTGACCGTGCCATCCGCTTCTTTCACTACGGACTTCTGGATTTCCTGCGCCATGAGTCCATGGCAGATGAAGTACAATACGATGATCACCACTAGTACGGATTTCGTGTTCATGACTTCCTCCATGATAGATTTAGTGTGCCGTAAAAATCCCTTTGCACAAGAATATACATATGCATCGGTTCGGCCGCAGTAGGGATTAACCCTAATGCCAGATGGGGGAAAACCCCTACAGGTAATAGGCAATTTCATAATTGCCTCTATTGAGCTGATTTTTAAAGTAGGAGTTCACAGCTTTAGATGTGCTTACTGTTGATGATAAGACACAACTGAAGTTGAAAACTCCAACGGGTTTGTTTCCGCAACAAGCGTTTTCTTGTATTTTAGAAATCAGCTCGTAAGAATATGGAGATTCTAAAGTTTCATTTCTTCTGTGGGTTTTTGTAGTCAGTCTTCACATCTTCTTCAGAGCCTGTAGCGTCTCCGGGGCCGCCATAACCCGGTTGCGGCGTAACGGCTGGAAGATCGGGATCGTTCGAATAGGAACGCCGGCAACTTGCCGGTCTTGAGAGCCACCAAGTTGGTGGCGATCCCAGACAATTTTGCAAACAGCCCAGTAAAATAGTCTGGACAACGGAATGAATCAAGCTCATAACCACAGGCATCTTGCCTGTGCTGCATTGACACCCTCCTGTTTCAATACTATCTTCCCAGCTTGCGAAAATCATGAAAATCAAAATTAAAGATAGGAGATTGCAATGAGGATGGCGAAGATCAGGAGATGGTTCGGTTTGACGGCGGTCGGGTTGCTCGCATGCATGGGTGCGAACTTCGCAAATGCGCAGGGGGAATTCCCGCTCAAGGACGGCGACACCTGGGTCATGGTCGGCGACAGTATCACCGCCCAGCACTTGCATTCGAACTACTTCGAGGCATTCTGCTATGCGCGTTTCCCGAACCTGAACTTCTGCTTCCGCAACTCGGGCGTAGGAGGTGACACGATCCCGAAAGTACTCGCACGCTTCAACTATGATGTCGCTGCATGGAATCCGACGGTCGTGTCAGTCGAACTGGGCATGAACGACAAGGGCGGATTCGCCACGGAGAAGTTCATGGAGAACATGGGGACCCTTCTCGCCCGCATCCGCGAGGCAAAGGCGCGTCCCGTGCTCCTCTCACCCAGCCCGGTGAACAACGGCAGCTCGACGGCGAAGCTCGACAGCGGAAACGCCAAGCTGCAGGAGTTTTCTGCTGCGCTCAAGACGCTTTCAGAAAAGGAGAACATCCCGTACGCGAACCAGTTCGGCGCACTCGTCGACTTCTGGGCCGCGAACAAGCCGAATGAAATCATATCCAACAACCTGGGGACCATGAAAGGAATGCTTGCCGCACAGCCGAACATGGACGGGGCCGATCATCTCAAGGCTTTCCTCGAAGTGTGGGCGAAGAAGGACAAGCAGCCCGTGAGCATGATGGGTGACCCGGTCCATCCAGGATATACCGGACAGCTGACCATGGCCGCCGCACTTCTTTCAGGACTCAACGCTCCCGGACTTGTCAGCCGTGCGACAATCGACGCCGCTGCCGGGACCGCAGGTGAAGCCGTCCAGTGCAAGATCGAGAACGTGAAGATGGATGGAGAAAAACTCTCTTTCGATAGACTCGACAACTCATTGCCGTTCCCAGTTCCGAATGACGCACGTCCTGTACTCGCCATCACGGACTGTGTGGAGAAGCTGAGCCAGTACATTCTGACGGTCAGCGGGCTGAAGGCCGATAAATACGATGTGAGCATTGATGGCGTGATAGTGGGGACAGTCCCAGCAGCCGATCTTGCCAAGGGTTGGAACATGGGACTCCTGGAAAAGGGTCCGATCGCCGACCAGTGCCGTAGCATACTCCAACTTGTCGGTTCGAAGGAAGGGGTTGTAGGCCAATGGCGCAATGTCTCCAAGGCGGTCCAGGGCGGTGATGCCAGCCAGAAGGAACAGTTTGAAAAGCTGACACAGCAGACCAAGGATGCAGACGCCAAGATCCGCGCCGCCGCACAGCCCAAGCCGCACCATTTCGAACTGGTCCCGGCTATCGCGAAATGATTATGCTCTTCCCTGCATAATTTACACTTATAATATTGTAATTGATGATCTTAGATAGACTGGCGCCGATGCCGATAGCTTAAGCGCAACAATCACATAATAATGATGTTATGACTAATTTATCTTTACGCATGGAATGCGTAAGGTAATAAAGCCTATGGTTTCAACCATAGGTATTAGATCTCGAAATTTGTTTTGCCCTGAAGGGGCAGAGCATACTCCGTCCCTACAGGACGAATCACTTTTCCATATATGTCCTGTGGTTGAAACCACAGGCTGTATTACTCAATCCCTTCAGGATTCATCATCAGGATATAACATGTGTGACATTAATGTGTTAT
>MHBI01000004.1 GCA_001804815.1 Lentisphaerae bacterium GWF2_50_93 | reverse complement strand
GACGATACTTCAGTATCGCCTTGTTCCATCCAAGCCAAATCCGCATCAAAAATAGACATAATTTTATTCGGCGTATTTGCGATACATGACACTAGAACCTGCTCAAGAAGGGGGTAGCACAGACATTCCTGCGTGCCGTGCCATAGCGTTTTAGCGAAGGCTGGTCTGTGACGGAAAATGTGAATCTGAACCCACAGACAAGAATGTCTGTGCTACTTCAAGAAATTGCAGTCGGGGCGTTTACTCGCCTGCGGAGCCTGTCGGATTGAGACGCGAGTTCAAACATGCGCTACTGCAAACATAAAAACTTAAGTCCGACATCGCTTCCCTGTTCGATTGTTCGCCTGTTCGTAACTCGATTGTTCAATTGGCTCTTGAGTTTTGCATTTCGCATAATTATATTAAGGGGATTGTTTCCAGCATAATAACTACGTACGAACTGCGTATTAAATGTCGGAGACGGGTTATTTAAAATCGCATAGGAACTTTTAATTCACAGGCAAGATGCCTGTGCTACATCATTAATCCGGAGATGTATATGAAACAGAAGCTTCTGTTGGTGGCCGCATTGTTTTTTGGAGTCCTCGCCTTCATACTCACCTATTACCAGATAAAGCTCGAAAGGGAGAAGGCCCTGGGCGCGGCCATGACTGTCAAGCTGATCAAGTTGAAAGTCGCGAAGGCCGCGGAAGAGCCGATCCAGCTCAGCGATCTCGAGGAATATGAGACTAAAAGATTCAAGATGGACGCACAGAGGAATCCTGAGATCGAATACAAGGACAGGATGGATATCGTCAACAAGCTGGCCGACACGTCGATAATAAAGGGCGACATCCTCAAATGGTACCAGATCCGGACTGAAAAGTCCTTGAAGAGCGAAGGTCTTGCAGGAATCATCTCGAAGCCGAAGGACGGGGTGCCGACAAGGGCGATTTCGATTCCAGTGGACACTGTTTCATCCGTGACCAATCTTGTAAGGCCCAACCACCGTGTCGACATCATCGGGACGTTCAGGTTCCCTGAGATGAAGGGTGACAAGAGCCTGGACACGATAACCATGACAATACTCCAGAACGTACTTGTCCTTGCGACCGGCACGCAGACCGCCAACAGCGTCGGGCCTGAATCGAAGAACCTTGTCAAAAGCTACAGCACCGTGACGCTTGAGCTTTATCCCAAGGAAGTTGAAATGCTGATTTTTGCAAGCCAGAAGGGCAGGCTCACGCTAAGCCTCAGGAACTACGAGGATTCTATCTTCATAAAGGATTCCCAAAGCGTCAACTTCAAGTTCCTCGAGGAGAACATCCAGAAATACAGCGACGACAGGGAGAAACGCATTTTCGGCGGCAGTACGTATTCCACTGGAAAAGGAAGCAGGAAGTAATGTTTTCAGTCATCATAAGACAGCCGGAGAAGGCGGAGACAAAGGCAAAGCTTGTGCCTGGAATATACCGTCTTGGCAGCAGTCCCGCCTCGCACATCCAGTTTCCACGCCCTGAAATTTCAGCGAAGCACTGCCTCCTGACCGTAACCGAGGACTCGATAAAAGTCACTGATGCCGGAAGCAGCAATGGCACGTTTGTGGACGGCAGGCGGCTGGGGGCGGAGCCGGCTGACGCCCAGATAGGTTCGACGATCAAGCTCGGGATGGTTGAAATATTCGTCGAGGAGAATGTAACGCCGCAGGCCGACCCTGTGAAAAGCTTCAGCCCTGCCCTGACCAGCAAAGTCCTTGCCGATCCCAGGCGGCAGGAGGAGATAGCCAGGGAAATTGCGAAGTCCGCAGATAAAATAAAGACGTTTGAAGGCAGGGACAAAATACCTGTCTTGAAAATCTCCGGCATACCGGAGGACTCCAGGCCAATCGTCCAGGAAATCAAGAAACAGGCCCATGGGGAGCTCATGAAGAGGCTGAACCTCAAGCGCATGGCCATATCCGGCGCATCCGAAGAGGAGCTTGCAGACAAAGCCAAGGGGACCATCCATGACATACTTTCAGAGCTTACGGTCTCCCTGCCCTACGGGGTCACACTGGAGAAGATCGAAACTGAAATGGTGCATGAAGCAATCGGCCTAGGTCCGCTTGAAGATCTCATATGCATGAACGACATAACCGAAATCATGGTGAACGGCCCGAACAACGTCTATGTCGAACGTGCCGGCATACTTTTCAGGACTGATACCGCGTTTGCGGATGACAACCAGGTAATGGCCGCCATTGAACGCATCGTCTCCCCTCTCGGAAGGCGTATCGATGAAAGCTCGCCGATGGTCGACGCCCGATTGAAGGACGGTTCGCGTGTGAATGCGATAATCCCTCCCCTTTCGCTGATTGGGCCGACGCTCACCATCAGGAAATTCTCAAAGACCCCGTTCACAGTACACGATCTGATAAATTTCGGTTCCATGTCCCCGGAAATGGCGAAATTCCTCGATATCTGCGTCAAGCTGCGGAAAAACATCATCATCTCGGGAGGCACAGGCTCAGGCAAGACCACTCTTCTCAACGTGGTGAGCTCCTTCCTTCCTGAACGCGAACGAATAGTGACAATTGAGGACGCGGCCGAACTCCAGCTGAAACAGGCGCATGTCGTCAGGCTTGAAGCACGCCCCCCGAACATTGAAGGGAAAGGTGAAATAAAGATCCGCGACCTCGTCAGGAACTCCCTGCGAATGCGTCCTGACAGGATAGTGGTCGGCGAGTGCCGTGGTGGAGAGGCTCTCGACATGCTGCAGGCGATGAACACCGGCCATGACGGCTCGCTTACGACGATCCACTCGAACTCCCCGCGCGACGCGCTGGCAAGGCTGGAGACGCTGGTGATGATGGCCGGCTTCGATCTGCCCCTCAAGGCGATCAGGGAGCAGGTTGCGTCGGCCATAACAATCATCGTCCAGGTGGACCGCCACAAGGACGGCACCCGCAAGGTCTCGAACATCAGCGAGATCACCAAGATGGAAGGCGAAGTGATAACGATGCAGGATATTTTCATCTACAAGCACGAGGGGTGGAGCCCTGACGGAAAAATCATAGGAAAGCATGTCGGCTGCGGAAACATTCCGACGTTCATGGAAGACATCAAGCGGGCCAAGCTGGAGCTCGACATTTCGATATTCGCGGATGGCAGAGGAGACTACAGGAAATGATTGAATACGGACAAATCCTGGCAAGTTTGTGCGCGGGCCTCGCCGTGATGTTCGCCACGCTGGTGATAATCGAGTTCGCCGCCTACGTATCCTCAAGATACAAGGAACGATACCTGCGCGAGACATCAATTGAACTCGACGACGTGCTCCTCCAGATGCCGGCCGGGAGGATCTTCGATCTTACTCTTGCAATCTGCGGTCTTTCTTCGTTCCTCGCGGTCGCCATTTTCGGAATATCCAGCACCAGCTGGTCATGGCCAAAGGCCGCGTTCATCGCCGTCCTTGCGGCAATAGCTTCTTTCCCGATCCCGCGGGCTTATCTGAAGTTCTTGAGGAAGCGCCGGCTCCAGAAGTTCAACGAGCAGCTTGAAGACGCACTCAATTCCATGAGCAGCGCCCTGAAGGCAGGATTCAGCATAAACCAGGCGATTGAAGTCATCGCCTCGGAGAACAGGAACCCCATATCAATAGAATTCCGACTCCTCCTCCAGGAGATAAGACTCGGCGTGACTCTCGACCAGGCGCTGGAAAACATGGTAAAGCGGCTCGAGAGCGAGGATTTCGAACTCGTGGCGACCGCCATCCTGACCGCAAGGCAGACCGGCGGCGAACTCACGGTCATCTTTGAAAGGCTCTCCGCGATGATCCGGGAAAGAATGAGGATCACCGGAAAACTCCGCGCACTCACCGCCCAGGGGAAAATGCAGTCCTACGTCGTCGGAGCCATGCCCTTCCTTCTCATGATAATAATGAATTACATCGCTCCTGAGATGATGAGCTCGTTTTTCAACTCGATGACGGGAATATTCATGATACTCGGAGTTGTCGGACTCGTCATCGCAGGATTCCTGGTGATCAAGAAGATAACGAATATAGATATCTGAGGAGGGACAGGAAATTAGGCGGGAACCCTGAACAATCGAACAATCGAACAATCGAACAATCGAACAATCGAACAATCGAACAATCGAATGTCGAAGTATATTAGGAGAAGTAAAACAAGGAACGACGGTAATGGCTTTTGTTCGTAGTCAATGCCGCAAGGCATGTTCTTTGAATTCATCTTTGTTTGATTGATTGTTGGAGTCTGGAATTTGTTTGGATAATGTGATTTGGAATTTGGAATTTGCATCCGCGGGCCGATGACTGACGACCAGCGGCATTTAAACTTAGGACTGTTTATTTATGGGCTTTTCCTTCATGACATTGCTGGCATGTGTGTGCGCTGGAACCGGCGTGTTCTGCATGTCTCTTTTTGTATTCAACCTGCTTGAGCAGCTGGAGATAGAAAAGCGCGAAACCTCCCGCCAGCTTCCATTGATGTTCAAGATGCTTCTTCCTTTTACAGGTAATGTCACGCCTATTGTAAACTCTCAGTTTTTGGACACGTCCAAAAAACAGGCAAGAGAGCAGATTATGATGGCTGGATATGACCAGCTGATCAACGAAAAACAGTTCGTCTCAGTCCAGGTGCTCATGTTCATATTTGGAGTTTTCTTCTGCCTGCTCTTCATTGCCGGGAAACAGCCGTTCCTCGGCATCCTGTTCCTGGCCCTCGTATATCTATATCCGAAGATATGGCTCAAGAGCGTGGTCAAGCGCCGTCATCTCGAGATACAGAAGTCCCTGCCCAACGTTCTTGACCTACTGACGCTTTCGGTCGAGGCCGGAAAGGATTTCCTCACCTCCCTGAGGGACATACTTGCACGCAGGAAACGGGACGCACTTGGCGAAGAACTCGAAAGAACCTTCCGTGAGATCCAGCTTGGCAAGCAGAGGCGTGTCGCTCTCAAGGAACTTTCACAGCGCGTCCAGCAGCCGGATCTCTCGATGGTCCTCAATTCCATCGTCCAGGCGGACGAACTGGGCGTGAGCATTGGACAGATTCTCAGGATACAGGGCGACCAGCTGCGCGGAAAGCGTTTCAACAGGGCTGAGAAACTTGCAAATGAAGCCCCTGTAAAAATACTGTTCCCCCTGGTCCTGTTCATCATGCCCGCCGTGATAATAATACTCATGGGCCCGGTCATATTAAAAAGCTTTAACATCCTCTTCAAATGATCCATAACATCACAAAAAAGACCGTCATTGCAAAGAACCCGGTTGCGGCCTTGACCATGTATGAGCGAGGCAGGGGGATGATTGCAAGGGACTTCCGCGACTTCGACGCCATGGTCTTCAACAACTGCTCATGCATCCACACCATGTTCATGAGCATCAGCATCGATGTGATTTTCGTCGACAAGGGCAACCAGATCTGCGGTCTCCGCAAAAACCTTGTTCCGTGGATTCCGTTTGCGAGGGCTCCTGGGGCCAGCGCGGTGGTTGAGCTGCCAGTAGGCGCCATTGAGAGGGCCCTCTGCGAGAAAGGCGATTTCCTTGACCTGAACGCTGAACTCACTGAAAAAGCCAAGGAGGCCCTGCTCTCAAAGGAATTCGCAACTGCTGCGCATCCCGCCATGCCGTTCAAGCAGAATTGAGACAATTTCAAAGTAGCACAGACATTCTTGTCTGTGACGGAAAATTAAATTTGAACCCACAGACAGGAATGTCTGTGTTACTTTTTAAGACAAGTTTCATTTTGAGATTACCTTTTCGGGCATGCCCTAACTGTTGCCGGAAGCTCTTCTTATTTTTTCGAACTCAATGAGTTTTTTTCTCTTTTCAATACAGACTGCGCGCAGGCGGTTCTTCTCATCGTCATCCTGGCAGCCGGCGATGTCCTTGAGCAGTACATTCATTTCACTTTCAAGGAAATGCTTCTTGATCACGAAAAGGCAGTCGTTCACGGCCTTTTTAATATTTTCCGACGTGAAATTCTCCTTCCCGTCACCGGCGAGAATCCGGCTGAGGGTCGGACTCGGATCATCGCATACCTGGTTCAAAAGCGCCCTTACCGAATTCTCCCATTCACCGTTGACAGTGAGGGAAATGACCGTGTCCAGGGCCCGTCCGACCGGCGTCCTGCTTATCATCTCGCTTGGAAGTTCCTCGGAAAGCCTCCTCCCGATGTCTCCATGCCCGATGCAGAGCTCGAGCAAAGTCTCCTCCGCCTTCACCAGTCCGGAATCCTGTTCCTCCTGGACGGGCTGCACAGGTTCCGCATCCTGCCTGAACTGATAGGAGGGCTTATCAAGCTTCTTGTTCAACTCGCTGAAAACAATGTTCTCGGACAGCTTCATGCTCTCCGCCAGCTCCGAGGCATATGTCGATCTGACAACTGAACTTTCAATCTTCGAGATGTAGTAGAGCACCTCGGACACGATCTTGTTCTTGCCGAACGGGGAGGTCTGATCGAATTCCCTGACCGCCTTGTTCAGGACATGATCAAAGAACGAGACTGCGGCTTCAACTGAAAGCTTTAAAGCCCCGGGTCCGCTGGTCTTGAGATATTCATCCGGATCCTTTCCGCTCGGAAAAGAGATTATCCTGACTTCAAACCCGAGAGGCAGAAGTATTTCAAGGACACGCAGCGAAGCTTTCATGCCCGCCTCGTCAGCATCAAAACACAGGAAGGCCTTTTCAGCATATCTCCTGAGGATCCTGCCCTGCTCTTCGGTAAAAGCCGTACCCTGCGGAGCTACTGCATTATTGAAACCGGCGCTGTGCATTGCAATGACATCAAGCTGCCCCTCGCACAGTATTGCATAGCCTTTTTCACGGATCGCCTCCCGCGCCAGATGGAGGGCGTAGAGGATGCGGCTCTTCTTGAAGATCGGTGTTTCCGGACTGTTCACGTATTTTGCGCCTTCGCTTTCCTTTTCAACCGTCCTGGCGCTGAATCCGACAACCCTGCCCTGCTCGTCCCATATTGGAAAAACCAGCCTGTTCCTGAAACGGTCATAAATCCTGCTGTTCTCCTCGTTCCTGACAGCAATTCCGGCCAGGACGATATCCTCGGTGGAATAACCTTTTCCGCCGAGGAGCTTCAATGCCTCGTCCCAGGAGTCAGGCGCGGAACCAAGCCTGAATTTACTGAGTGACTCCCCGGGTATGCCGCGCATCCTTACATATTCGGCGACCCTGGAATTAGGGCGCTCATTCAGCAGGCCGCTGTACCAGGAGGCCAGCTCCTCATGTATCTTGTACAGCTTTTCGCGCTGCCTGCCGGTTTCATCCGAGGACTTCCCCCCATGCCCCGCCCCGTGCTGCTTCTCCGGAATGACAACTCCGCATCTTGACGCCAGGATATGGGCCGCATTCGGAAAATCCACACCCTCCTTGTCCATGACAAACCGGAAGACATCCCCGCCCTTCTGGCATCCGAAGCAATGATAGCTCTGGCGATCCTGGTTGACAAAAAACGAGGGGGTTTTCTCGCCATGGAACGGACACAGCGCACGGAACCTGCCGCCGGATCTCTTAAGTGGAATGTAGGCCTGTATGATATCGACAATATCGCAGCGTGATCTTATTTCATTGATTATGTCATCGGGAATAAAACGTTCCATTGCAATTCCAGTATAAAAATTTCCACGAAATTTCTATAGTTTGTATTTCTGCTTCAGAAATTCAATCCGTTTCGTAAGCTTGATCCGGACGGGTTCAAGCTCCCGGTTGCTGAGGGTGAGTTCCTGGTATTTGTTGTAATGCTTGATGGCATAAGCCGGATTATTCAGGTATACATCGCAGAATATGCCTATGTTCAGGACAACGATATGATTGGTCGGAGCCTTCTTGTATGCCTCGTTGAAAAAGGCTGAAGCCTTGACGTTGTCATTCTGCTTCACATAGAGCACGGCGAGTTCGTTGTACGGTTCGGGCCTGTCCTTGTAGGAAGGAAGCCTCGCCAGCGTGGCATAATATGTCATGGCCTCCTTATTTCTTCCAAGCTTTTCGGAACTCCTGGCGAGGAGGAGAATCACGTTCCCGCTGTCGGGCTTGAGCTTATAGGCCTCCTTGAGGGGAGCTATGCAGTCGCCAATCCTGTCGCGTTCGAAAAGTATCCTTCCCTTGGTGAACTGGGCCATGAAATTCTTAGGATCAAGCTCTACGGCCTTCCTTATCTCATCAATGGCGTTGTCAAGCTGGCCGCATTGTTCGAGGGCAAGCGCAAGCATGGCATGCGCGTTGGGATCGTCGGACTTCTGCTTGACCGCCTTGAAGGCAAGCGCCCTGGCTTTCTGCCAGTCGGCCTTGGGGCCGACTGCGGCCGCCATGGCGCTCTGCAGCAGCTCCTCGTTTGTCTGCTTGACACCACCCCCGCAGGCCACCATGAAAACAACGATCAGCAGGACCACTGCGGCGAAACTCAGATATTTTTTAATTTCATTCCCGTTCATAATATCCCATAATAATTATTATTAACATAAGATCCGGCTGCAAGACCGGAGCTTATCACTTGAGCCTTCTTGCTTCGACCTTCTCCTCCCATGGGAGCAGATCCCAGGTTCCAGCAGTCATACGCTTCTCGAAGAGATCCAGAATGCCGACGGCGCTGGAGGTGCTCCAGGTCATGGGAGCGAGCCATGATTCATAGTCCTTGACAAACACATAGACTGTCGAACCTCCACCCTTTTCAGCGACGACTTCAACAACGCAATATACCTTCGTGTCGGGGAACGACCAGTCGTAATATGTGATCTTGAGGTCCTTGCCGGGTTTTTCGTTTTTCCAGCTCTTCCTGGTGTCATACATGGTCCATGTGTTCACATTGAATTTCTCCTGCGCGGCGGCGGATACCTGGTCATACGGCGCCGCGATCGACCTGCTGGAAGAGCAGCCGGAGGAGACTATGATGGCAACTGACAATATCAGTATGCTGGCGACCGTCTTCATAACGCACCTTGAAATAATTTAATTTAAGAGGCTTGGAGCCGTGCAGAAATTTGCACGACTTCTTTACATAAGATAATGCAGATTTCGCAAATTCAAATTTTCAATGGTTGAATTCAGACCATAATTTCATCAATCGACCCGGCATCGCAGAGCACCATCACAAGCCGGTCCATGCCTAAGGCGCAGCCTGCGCAGGAGGGAATGCCGTAGTCGAGCGCATCAAGGAAATCCCTGTTTTCAGGATAGACATTCTCTCCGGAATTCTTTTTCTGCCGCCGCGCCAGCTCGAACCTGCCCTTCTGCTCGCCGGCGTCGACAAGCTCGCTGAACGCATTTGCGATTTCAACGCCACCCAGATACAATTCCCATCTTTCAGAAAAGTCCGGATTATCCTTCCTCAGTCTTGACAACGCCGCGAACTTCGCAGGATAATCCTTCAGGAAGACGGGCCTGTCCTTCGGGAGCCTGGGTTCCACCTCAGTCACAAGCACCTCCTCGAAATCATCGGCGGCGACGATCTCCAGGAGGTCTTTCCCTGCGAATTCCGCAAAGGCCGATTCGAGTGTGATGATCTCAGCCTTTGTAAAATCAATTTCAGCTCCGCGGAAAATGCATTTCGTGCTGGCAAGGACTTTTTCTGAAACGAACTCGAGCATTCTGCGGGTGAAGTCGACAAGTTGAAGATAGTCGGCACCTGCCTCATACCATTCCAGCATGGTGAACTCTTCGCGGTGAAGGCGCCCTTTTTCATTTTTCCTGAAACAGGGGGCGAGCTGGAAGATTTTCCCATAACCGGAGGCGAGCATGCACTTCATCTCCAGTTCAGGGGATGTCCTGAGGAAAAGACCATCCGATGGAACGGCATTGATATGCAGTTCCGGAGCTGGAGCTGTAATCCTGGCAGGCGTAGTAACCTCGAGAAAACCGGAGGTGTTGAAAAAATCCCTCAACGCGGAAAATACTGCGGCCCTCTTTTCAAGCCGCGGCTTCAGCGACGAGAGACGCCCTATGATTTCAGGCTTTGCTGACACGTTCTGAATACAGGCCTGTTCTTGTATCGATCTTGATACGGTCGCCCTTGTTGACGAAAAGCGGAACCGCAAACTCGTAGCCATTGTCAAGCTTTGCGGGCTTCTGGACGTTGGTGGCGGTATCGCCCCTGGCTCCGGGTTCGGTGTCGGCAATGACCTTCTCGATGAAAACCGGGAGTGTAACTTCAATCGCCCTTCCATTGTAGAAGAGGATCTTGCACTCGGCATTCTCGATGAGGAAGTATATCTGGTCGCCCAGCTTCTTTTTCTCAATCCTTATTTCCTCATATGTCTCGGCATCGCTGAAGACAAGGAATTCCCCATCGGCATAGGAGTAGAACATCTCCTTTTCCTCGAGGTCCGGCTTGCCGATCTTTTCAGCAACCCTGAACGTGCGGTCCATCGTGCTTCCGGAAAGCATGTTCTTGAGCTTGCAGCGGTAGAGGGCCTGTCCCTTGCCGGGCTTCACGAATTCGAAATCCGATACGGTCCACGGATCGCCATCTATCTCAACCTTAAGCCCTTTTCTCAAATCTGATGCTTCATACATGGTGAAAATCTCCTGATTAATTTTTATCTGGATAAACGGATTGTTGGATTTTTGATTTTCATCCGCCAGAGGAGTACGAGTTACCGATTTGAAATCCGAAACAAGGCATCCATCCCGTCATCCAGTCAAACATCCATCCAAAGCCTCTTAAAAGGTGCATAAAGTAAAGCATCTGCGGATTATTGCAAATGCACGTCTTTAGAAGGCTTGAAAATATTGAAGGGAGCGATTCAAATGGATTGCTGCAAACCAAAGACATGGGAACAAAACAAGTTAGTTTTAAGAATGAGAAATGACTTTCCAGATTTCCAAATGCAAAATCTCTTTTTGGATTTTTTTCCGCTCTTCAACCCACTCACCCAGCAATCCAGTCATCCAATCATCCATTCTTCCTGTCACTTCAGGAGCTTCCTGTCATTTCCCAGATTCTTCCGTCTTTCGGACGACATGATATGCGCAATCGCGCGGTTTGTCTCCCTGATGGTCATCTCCTCGGAATCCACATATTCTGGAAGGGACTTCGCGCCTCCGAAGAAATCGACAAGCTTCTTCCAGCGGGGATTCTGTTTAATGGCCATCGCATCAAGCTCATCATGGAAGCGTTTGAGCTTCTGCGGAGGTATCCGCCTTTTCCCGATGTTCACACCGATGTTGAAATGCGTCCTCGCCTCGCTGAAATTATTGAAGGCAAGAAGTGTCTTCGCCAGATAGTACCTGTAGAGGATGTTGTTCGGGGAATGCTCGACATTCCTCTTGAAACATTGGAACGCCCCCTGGCACTGCCCGTTCCGGAAATAATTCTTCCCTTCGCGGAAAGCCATGAAGACATCCGTCCTTTCAAGGTCAAGGAAAAGCGTTGCGAGCGTGGTGTCCTCCGGCGGATCATTTCCGACGATTATCTCCTCAAGCGTATCATCGGCGGGAGTGTCCATGATGGAGAACTCATCCAGGGCCGTCCAGTCAACGGGGCCATGGGATTCGATGCCGATTCCATTTGCATAATCATACTTCCTGCGCTTGTCGGGATCGGAAAGGACATCGAAGGCCATCACCAGGAGCTTGAATTCCTCCTCCTTGGCACGGGAACCGCCGTAGAGGTCGGGGTGGCACAGCTTCACCTGGCGGTAATAGGCTTTCTTCATATCCCTGAAGCCGGCTGAAAAGCCGACGCCAAGAACATCGTAGTGGTTCTGTATAACAGACATCGCCCTGCCCCTCAGCATTTAAATCCCTGACTTCATTATAAAACAAAACCTGGAAGGCCGCAAGAGGGGCGGAGAAGAAATGTGAAAGGTTATTCAGAATCAGTGTCATCCCATATGATGACGATGGATGGATGGCCCGCCTCCGCCGAGAAGCTACGGCAATAATTACTGAAGGAGTGAAAACACCAGTGCGGCGTTGGTCCCGCCGAAGCCGAAGCTGTTGCTGAGCGCATTTCGGATCCTGACGTCGGTCCTGCACTCGCGGACCAGGTTGGCCCATGCGAACTTCGGTTCCGGATTGTCAAGATTTATAGTTGGGGATATGAAACTTTTCTCCATCATAATCGTGCAGAAGATGGCTTCTACTGCGCCAGTGGCCCCGATCATATGTCCGGTCTGGGACTTGGTGCTGTTGATCGCAACCTTTGATTTTTCCCCGAAGAGGAGCCTGATGGCCTCCATTTCGAGCGGGTCGCCGGTCGGAGTGCTCGTTCCATGGGTGTTGATATAGTCTATGTCGTCAAGCACGAGTCCTGCATCCCTGACAGCCATCCCCATGACATCGCAGCTGGACTGGGAGTCAGGCACGACCATGTCGTTGGCGTTGCTGTTGGCGGAAATCCCTGTAAGCGCGAACGAAGGCTTCAGGCCTCTTGCAGCGGCATGGGCTGCAGTTTCCAGGACCATTATTCCGGCTCCGGAACCCATTACAAATCCATCGCGGTCCCTGTCGAAAGGGCGGCTCGCGGCCTGCGGCCTGTCATTGAAGTTCCTTGACATAGCCCTCATAGCGTCGAATCCTACGGCATGCACCCAGCTGGTCTCTTCGGAACCGCCGGTGATGATGATATCATAAATGCCGGCCTCGAGGAGGCGCGCTGAAATCATGATTGCATGTGCCGAGCTTGTGCAGGCAGAGCTGATGTCGTAGCTTTCGCCCTTGAGGCCCAGTACAAGTGAAAGGTTTGAAACTGCGGACGAGGTCATGACGCGTGGAACAGTGAAGGGACTGAGTCTTTTGACCTTCTTCGAATCAGCCACGGCTTTCGCACCTTCATAGATTTGCTGGTGCGCACTTCCCGCGCATCCAAGGATGACGGCTATGCGCTTGCCTCTTATATCATCATATGAGAGCTTCGCCTCCTTCAGGGCCTCGCAGGTGGCGGCTACCGCCATCTTTGCACTGGCGGTCATGAACCTTGTATTCTTGGAATTGAGGAGGTCGCAGACTGGGTCGCCTTCAGCAATTCCGGCAATATTGCTTTCAAGGCCGAGTTCCTTCCATTCAGGCATGAAGACTATTCCGGAACGGCCGGTTTTCAGGGCATTTTCATTGTCTGGAAGACCATTTCCGAGAGGAGTTATAAGACCTCTGCCTGTTACGACTACATTTTTCATTAATGTGCCAACCAAATTATTATTTTTAACAGGTTTTTAAAATAACGTAGATAGCTTAAATTGCCACTTAAAGACAATAATAAGAACTTATTTAATTCGTATTTCACGGATTTCAGCTTATTTTTTTAAAGAAAAATTTTCAAATCCGGAATTTATTGACGATGGCTATGCTGGATGTAAAAGACCTGTCGGTCGACTTCCTTGTCGAGGGAAGGAAGCTGCCCGCTGTATCAAATGCCTCATTCTCGGTGGAAAAAGGCGAGATACTTGCGCTTGTGGGTGAAAGCGGATGCGGGAAAAGCGTGTCATGCATGGCCCTGGCGAGGCTGGTACCTGAGCCTCCCGGCGTATATTCCGGAGGTTCGATAACCTTCCATCATGAAGATAAAACGTATGACGTCCTCTCACTGGACAAGAAGAATCTCCGCGAATTCCGCAGGCACAGGATCTCTTATATCTTCCAGGAACCCTCGGCATCGCTGAATCCTGTCTTCCGCGTAGGCGAACAGATCGCCGAATCAATCTACCTGAGGGGAGATGTCGAAGACGAGGCTACAGCCAGGAAAGAGATCATATCCGTGCTGAAACAGGTCGGCATCGCCGAGCCCGAGCAGAAGATGCTGTGTTATCCGCACGAGCTCAGCGGGGGGATGCAGCAGAGGATAATGATAGCGATGGCCCTGGCGAGCAAACCGGATCTGCTGGTCGCCGATGAACCGACGACGGCGTTGGATGTAACAATACAGGCACAGATACTCGAACTCCTCCGGGAAATCCGCGGCAAGTCCGGAATGTCGATCATACTGGTCACCCACAATCTCGGGATCGTAGCCGACATGGCCGACAATGTCGTAGTCATGTATGCCGGACATGTAGTAGAGTGCGCTACGGCTAAGACTATCATGCAGGAACCTCTCCATCCATACACCCGTGCGCTCATTTCCGCGGTCCCAAGGCTCCAACACCAGACGGAGAAGCTCTCGACAATACCCGGCAACGTGCCTTCTCCTGCAAACTATCCCGGAGGATGCCGGTTCTTCGGACGCTGCCAGCTTGCCGACACTCTGACAGCCGACAAGCAGGCGCTCTGCATTTCAACGATTCCTGAAATCCAGGAGAAACGAAAAGGACATTCCTGCAGATGCCATTACTCAAAGTAGAAAACCTGAAGACATATTACCGCGTGAGAGGCTCCTGGTTCAGCCCTGCGAAATATCTCCGTGCCGTAGACGATGTCTCCTTCGAGCTTGAAGCAGGAGAGACTCTTGGCCTCGTCGGGGAAAGCGGATGCGGAAAAAGCACTCTGGGCAGGACAATCATCAAGCTGGAGAAACAGTCCGGAGGGAGAGTATCCATCGGAGGGAAGGACATAACCGACCTCACAGGCACGGAACTCAGGAAGGCCAGGAGCGGTTTCCAGATGATCTTCCAGGATCCGTATGGCTCACTGAATCCGAGGATGACAGTTTTCAGCGCGCTGGATGAAGTTCTCTCAATACATTCAAAACTTGCCGCCCCGGCCCGCGCCAAAAGGATCGTAGAGCTTCTGGAAATGGTCGGGCTGAGCGCCGAACAGATGCACCGCTACCCCCACCAGTTCAGCGGAGGGCAGCGCCAGAGGGTAGGAATAGCCAGGGCGCTTGCCGTAGGGCCTGGTCTTATCGTCGCAGATGAACCCGTATCCGCCCTCGACGTAAGCGTCCAGGCGCAGATAATAAATCTCCTCATCGAGATCCAGAAGAAGACGAATGTCGCGTTCCTCTTCATTGCGCACGATCTTGCAGTTGTCGAACATATCAGCCGCAGGATAATGGTCATGTATCTCGGCAAGATAGTTGAAAGCGGGCTGAGCCAGGAAGTGACCGGAAACACAAGACACCCATATACGAAAGCGCTTTTATCGGCAGTGCCTGTCATTGATCCTGTCACAAGGCGTTCACGTATAATTCTTCCCGGGGACGTGCCTTCTCCAATGAATCCGCCGTCCGGCTGCCCTTTCCATCCAAGATGTCCGCTTGCCAGGGAAAAATGCAGGAATGAAGCGCCACAGCTTCTGCCTGTAAAAGACGGGGATGCCCATTTATCCGCCTGCTTCTTCCATGATGAAGTCATAAAAATGGGCTAGATACTCTCGGCGGAAATCCTTCCGCACGAGATTATCTGTCAAGGATTGCGCTGTGTATGGTTCGCACCTGCATTGAACGTGAAGCCGCAAGTGTTTAGGTGACGGCTTGTTGTGATATGCGACGAAGATGTTTTGCCATGCGGGGAAGTGTAGGCTGCGCGTTTATATGCATGCGGCCTGCGATAAGCAACGTAGAGGGCCTTACCGAGTCAGGTCAAAACGCCAGGCGTTAAAGAAGACTGTTGCGAATCTTGCAGGGAAATGGACTATTAAGATGGCGTTTCCACAATTCGCAGAATTGTGGAAACTTATAGATTTGCTTGTGCGGAAAGACTTCCGCCAAGCAAATCTAGCCGAACCTGTAGGGAACACGCACAAACCAGCTCATCTGGCAGGACAAGGAATTATCACCAGCCAAACGCCGAACTTCCAGCATTATTCTCGGACCATGTGAATCCTGCAAAACCGGCCGTATGGCTGTCGCTGAAAAGGATGTTGCCATACTTGATATGGTTGCTGCCTAGGTCAATCGCAACACCACTGTCGGTGGACGAGCTTTCCTTCAAAAGTGAAGCGTACATGTAGGAAACGCTTGAGACCCTTAGGTCAGAACCATCAGGGATTAAATCATCGGTTGACGGGCAGCTGAATATTTCCAGTTTCTCCATATACCCGTTGATATGCAATATCTCGAAGCCTGTCCTGCCTGACCTGTTCGGATAATATTCCTTGTTGTCAGTAGCATACATCCTGATGGCAAGACCTATCTGCTTCAAGTTGGCCATGCAACTTATGCGCCTGGCTTTTTCACGTGCCTGGCTGAGGGCCGGCAGAAGCATTCCTGCCAGGATGGCAATGATTGCTATGACCACCAAAAGCTCAATCAGCGTAAATCCACGTCCTTTCTTCATAACACCCCCGTCCAAACTGTTATTAGGACATCTGATAATTTTCTAAAGGTCGCCCTGAATCTACACTAAATGCAAAAAATAATCAAGAGGAAGAGACGAGAAAGAAAGCGGCGATGTCTTTTTATTTATCGGTACTGAAGGTGCTTATGAGCCAGAACACTATTGGAGTAACCAGGATTATCCATCCCAGGATTGCGATTAACTTGGCCGGCGTCCTCTTCACGTTCTCCTCGCCAACTTCAGAACTGCTTCCACCAAGCTCATCGCTGAACCATATGCAGGCAAGAGGAATCAGCAGCAGCATTCCCGCATCCATCGCGGAAGCCCCGCCCCTGAAAACATAGACAAGGACGACATATGCCACCGCAATCAGCGCTGATATGATTCTGCTTATGGCTTTCATCCCAATCCTCCCTGCGGCATGGATATCCTGAAAAACATGCCTGTAAGTGAACCCTGCAACCTGAACTTGTCAATATCCCGGAGACAAACTGATTCCCCTGCTGTACATTAAGGGACGCCCTGGATTATTTTCCAGGATTTTTTGATTTTGCTGAAAGATTTGGGATTCCTGCTGTGTAGTACCTGATGAAAAGGACGAAAAGGCACGAAAAGAAAAAAGGAGTACTGATATGAAAAACAAACTCGTAATGATGATGGTGGCTGTGGCTGTATTAGGAATCGGAACTGCCGTTATTGCCCAGAATGGCGATGGAAATGACAACACCAGGCAGTTGAAGAAGAATAAAGGAGACAAGGAATCAAGAGAGGCTGCAAAGGACAAGCTCAAGGACAAGAGGGATGATATCAAGGACAGGATTGACGCAGGCAAGGAAAATAAAAGGGAAAACAGGATTGACAAGAGGCAGGACAACCAGGACAAGAGGATCCAGCACGGCATCGACAAGGGATATCTGACTCCTGAAGAGACAAAAAGCCTCCAGAACCAGCAGCAGCAGATTGCCAGCATGGAGAGCTCCTACAAGTCCGATGGCAAACTCACAAAGGATGAAATGACAAGCCTCCGTGACACGCTCAATGTCGCAAGTGCAAATATCTGGGCGGAGAAGCATGACACCGACGGCAGGCAGATGGCCGCCTACAGGTTCGGCAAGAACGTATACGCAAAAGACTCCTTCACCAGCGCAATGTCAAACCAGAGCATGACCGGTGCAGACGCGAAGGCCCTCGCAGGTGATTTCAAGAAAATGCTCAGCTTGAAAAACAGCCTGGCGAACGATAATCTGCCGGCTGAAGTTCGGGCACAGAAACAGGCCGACTACAATGAACTCCTGAACAAGTATTTCGAAGTCCGTTGAATCGAAATTAACAAGTTGGAATAAAACGGCAAGGCCGGGCTTGAACGCCCGGCCTTGCCATTCTGCGCTTTAGATTCCACTGGAACCGTGGAGAAGATAACAGCTTTCGCCTTTGCTAAGATACCATGGCGTGACGAACAGCTGTAAAAACTAAGCGGTGAATTATCACCGCCCTTCGACAAGCTCAGGACAAGCAGTCCAAAGTCAGGCCGACCTGTCCCTCGTAGCTCGCAGAGCGAAGTGGGAAGCGCCTGACGTAAAGATGAAAAGACAGAGGGAGCGGAGAGCGTGACATGGACAGTGCTGGAAAATGGTAACCGTTAAGCTGGGTGAAGCGAGGCTGTTTTTCCAAGAAAGTATGTCGGGTTTTAACCCGACACTTGGTTGGCGGTTTAAAAACCGCCCTACTTATGAGGCTGCGTTACCAGCTTAACGCTTATGGAAAATGCGTATAGTAGACAGGGCTAAAGCCCGTACCTACTTAATGTGCAAAATGCTATTTCTTCTTCTTGTTCTGGTTCTTCCTGGGTTTGTCCTTAAGGGCAATTGCTGGTGCGGCCGGATGCTTATTAAGAATATCCTGGAGAAATTTCCTGGCAGCAACTGCTTCAGGCTCCTTGCTGTCGGGCGGCACTGCTATCTCATTGAACGGCGCTTCTTTCATGTCGAAGAGCTCACCACCGTTCGTCAGCTTCCAACGGTCGTTTCTGACATATGACTTTCCATTAAGCTCGACATATACCCATTCACGCGGCTTGCCTTTCCCGCCTTTCAGCTGCGCCGCGAAACTATGCCCATCAATGATTACCCCTTCAGGCAGGCTTGCACCCCCTAGTTCAGCAAAGGTGCTGAAGAAATCACTGAAGTCTGTGAGATCCTTGTTGACCTTGCCCGCCGGAGTCGTGCCGGTCCAATTGGCAATTAGCGGAACTCGGCTTCCTCCCTCCAGCATGGAAGCCTTTTGCCCGTTAATGCGCTTGCCGCCGTCAAGTGTCGAACTTTCAACTCCGAACCTGGCAGTGCCATTGTCTCCTGTAAAGACAATCAGTGTGTTCTCACGCAGGTTCAGCCTGTCGAGCTCGGCGGCCAGCCTGCCTACAAGCTTGTCCATGTAATCAATGTTGTCCGCATAGAAATCCTTGCTGTCGGGCTTGCTGTCAGGAGTCCGCACTATCGGACCGTGGATATGGGACATCGAATAATAAAAATAGAATGGCTTATCCTTATGCCGGGTTATGAAGTCAACAACGAAGTCATGCATCAAGTCGGGAAGATATTTCCCTTCCGGCAGATCCCTGGACTCACCGTTCTGCATGTAGGACTGGGTCTGCTCACGCCAGTATCTTCCACTTCCATTATAGACAAGATATTCATCAAAGCCCCATTCTCCGGGGCCGAGGCACAACTGTCCCCATTTGCCTGCCTGGCCTGTCACATAGCCGGCCTTCTTCATGGCAGTCGGCATCATGACTTCCCTGTCTGGAGCGATCGCGTCTGCACTTTGATTGCTTATGTGACCAGTACGGAAAGGATAGCGTCCGGTGAGGATTTCACAGCGTGATGGGCCGCACAGGGGGGGGTGAATAGCTGTATTCGAAGCGTGTGCCGGTCTGCGCGAGCTTGTCGATATTCGGCGTCTTGTAGTGGTCGCCGCCGCAGCAGCTGATCTCGCTGAGCCCAAGATCGTCGGCAAGGATGAAAATAATATTTGGCTTTCTTCCATTCACCGCCCCCTCCAACCCAAATGAGCGATATCCGGACAATGTAAATGCTGCAAGGCCAAGTCCCGATGTCTTCAAGAAGTCACGGCGGTTCATATAAGTTCCCCCCATGCTGTTTTAAAAACTTACAACGCATAAAAACAGTATTTATTGCCCATAATTTCTAAAACAATATGATTTGAGAATTCTTGAATTCCCCTGATTTTCCGCATATTGTAAAGGCTTTAGAGAAGACAAAGGGAATATCGATGATAGAATTCAAATGCCCTCATTGCGGCAAGGATTACAGCGTCGGGGAAGATGACGCTGGAAAGATGTTCGAGTGTTCGGAATGCGGAAACATCTTCCATACGCCGTCCCCTCAATGCTGTCCCAGCTGCCAGAAGCTTCTCGATCCGGGGGTAATCGTCTGCGTCCGATGCGGATTCAACCTCAAGACGAAGCAGAAGATGGAGACCGTAATCCACATCGACGACGGCAGTCCGATCTGGCTGAAATTCCTCCGCTACGTGTACGATATAATGCCAGGCCTCTTCAGGCCGCTGATAGTCCTTTCCTTCCTGGTCTGCATAGCGTTGGCGATAACCCTTGTGTTCCTGGGGCTCATGGTAATCGCCATGGGTGTTTTCTTTTCCGGAATCGCCATCTGCTCAGGGGCGCTCATGGTATATGCACAGGGGGTGGCATTGCTGCTTGCGGGAGAATTCCAGCTCCTTAAAAGCGCGCTCGTTGATTTCAAGGAAAAACAGATGTGGGTCTTTGTGCTGATGGTATTCGGACCGTGCGGACTGCTTCTGGCGGCAATGTTCATCATCGGAAAACATATCAACAACATTCAATAAGGAATAAGGAGATTTAGCATGGCTATCTTCATACAGTGTCCTGACTGCAGGGAGAAGTATAAGTTTGAGAATGTCCACGGCGGAAAAAATCTTGCCTGCAAATGTGGAAGGAAACTCGAGATACCACCCGCCGCAGAAGATGGGAGCGATATCAAGGAATGCCCTTTCTGCAATGCACTCGGTGCTCCGGATGCCGTGATCTGCGTAGGCTGCGGCTACAATTTCAACACTGGAAAAAAGATTAAAGCTCCTGCCGAAGATGAACCCGAAGAAGAACAGGGCCCAAGTACAATGCAGAAGCTCATCCCGATAATCAAATTCGTGGTCGCACCTCTTGTCATTCTCATCGTCGGCTTCCTCATATACAGCTCTGTAACCGGGAAAAGCTATGGAATATCAAAGACGGCCCCGCTAGGCGTCTTCGACAGGATTGACAGGGAATTCATAGAAATAAAGCTTGTCAAGGATGCCGAAACTAAACCAATCCCGAAGGATTTCGGCGTAGAAGGCAAGATATACACATATGTCGATGAAATCCTCAAGAAGAGAACGAAGGGGTTCACAATTGAATCCATTTCAGTCGCTGTCGATGCCCAGAACAGGGTTGTCGGCTTCTATTCGACCTTCTACCCGCCCGGAGAAGGAATTCCGACGACCGGTTCAAAGGTATATCTGAGGATGCTGGGATTCTGGAAGGACGAGATGGAACTTCCCAAAAGCCCCGATTTCAAGACCCAGCGCGTCGGCGGAGATGGAAGACTGGGATATAACATGGACGTAGCGAACGTAGAGAACAATGTTGTCAAGGCACAATGGTCAAAGGAACCCGGCCCTACCGCCCTGCAGGCATCAACCGACATGATTATCGTCTCCCTGAAGGAGTTCAAGGTCGAAAAACTGGCAATGTCTCCTGAACAAGAGGCGATGGAGCGCGTCAGCAAGATGTTTGACAAGGATAAGAAAGACGGCGCAGATGCCGCCAAGGATGACGACGAATAAAAAAAGTGTAAACCATGTTTAAATTATGGAAGAATGCCTTCATACCGATTATATTATTAGATGCGAAAATTTATTATTCTAGCTATTTCCTTAATCGTGCTGGTCGGTGTTGCCATTCCTAAAGCCAAGGCAATGGATCCGATAACGATAGCCATTCTTGCGCCATACGCCATTCCTGTTGCTGAAGTGGCGGGCCAATGGGCTTTAAAGGGTCTTGTCAATGCCGCCAAGGGATTACCCGATATTGGCAGGGACATGCTGGAGCTTTTCCTGCTTCCGCTGGGTTTTCTTGAAATCACGCTGGGCGCTCCTTTCGGGCTTTTTGCAAACGGCTGTTCAAACATAGGGGCAGGCTGCATAGCTCCCTTCAGGCTGTGCTTCTCGACAATCATGCTGGTACCACGACTATTATGCCTGTATGATTCTACGCCGCTTATGTCTTCTAAAAAATGATAATCTAATTATTCCTGCCCGGTGGCTTGGCGCGAGAACATTCTATCTGAGTCATCTGTGGGGCAAAGATGTTTCCGCATTGGGGGAATTGTGAGGCAGTATTCATTCTCCGCTATGCTCCGAACGAAGACTGGCCGTGCCAGATGACTAAAAATGCTTGCTCATAAAGGCTCGCCCTGAATGAGATTTCAAATACTTCTCAAACTTTAGAGCTTTTTCCTTATCAGTAAAGGATATGGAGGTAATCAGCATCCATGGAACAAATTTAGATGTATGTGGAACTGAACCGGAGTTGTGGGTGGAAAGTCTATGATGGAGATCTTCTGTAAATCCCACATAATATTTCGAGGGATAATTGATGGCGTTCAATATATATACGTAAAACACCTGGTTCATAGTATTGCTTGCCGGTGATTTTCGATTCTGTTGGCGTGCCTAGGCGAAGTTCGGAGCGTTAGGATTCAATGCCCGGCTTCGTCAGGAGACAATTGAAATTGTCTCACCACTACGCCGAGGCAGTCTTCATTCTCCGCCATGCTCCGAACGAAGACTGGTGCGCCTGGATGGACTTGAACCATCGACCTTGTGATTAAGAGTCACCTGCTCTACCAACTGAGCTACAAGCGCATTTCATGGGTCAGATATTCTCTGAGACGCGCATAATATTGCCCATAAATTCATCTTGTCAAACGCTCTTGAAATATTTTTTCAATTGAAATAAAGAATCTCCTGCCGTCCATCCTATCCTCGCCTCAAGCTACGGGGGTATTACGGACAGGTTCCCTCGCCTCGCAACATGCCGGAGATTCTTTATAACAAAAGAAAATCCAAACCGACCCAGGGGTCGGGGAATTGCCCCAGGGAAGATTAATCAGGCTAGAGGTTTTTCCGCGTGTTTCATGTGTTCCGTGGTTTATTTATAGCATTCTCCGACTATAATATGCCTTTCTTAACTTTGTGCCTCTGTGCCTATGCAACTTTGGAGCTTGTTCAAATGAAACAGATCTACGTATATTCAGTCAGTCTTGGATGTCCGAAGAATTTCGTCGACACTGAAATCCTGACTGGCAACCTGCTGTCGGCAAACATCGGGCTGTCCGAAACGCCCGGGGATGCTGACGTATACATGATAAACACCTGCGCGTTCATCCCCCCTGCCCGCGCCGAGGCGGAATCATTCATCCGCAAGGCAGTAACCTGGAAGAAGAAAAAGCCTGCAACCAGGAAGATCGCGATATGCGGATGCCTCGTCCAATGGGACAAGAAGATGGAGGTTGCCGGAAAATATCCCGAAGTCGATCTCTGGCTCGGTATCGACAAGATTGCGAACATCGCAAAATATATCCGTGAACTTTACGAGGGGAGCTCTAAAAAGCCGCTGAGATCGTGTTCTGACAAGCCGGAGTTCATCCACAACGAGAAAACGCCACGCCTGCAACTGACACCGAAGCATTATGCGTACATCAAGATAGCGGACGGGTGCGACAACAGGTGCGCATACTGCTCCATTCCGGGAATACGCGGAGGGCTGAGGAGCAGAAGTTCGGAATCGGTCCTGAAGGAGGCTGAAACGCTTCTGGGGAACGGATGCAAGGAACTGATAATCATCGCGCAGGACACGACAGCCTTTGGAAAGGACCTGCGGAAGTCGCACGAGAATCTCCACACCCTCCTGAAAAAGCTAGATGGCTTGAACGGTGACTTCTGGGTCAGGCTCCTCTACACGCACCCGGCACATTTCTCCGACGAACTGATCGCCGTGCTCAAGAACGCAAAGCACATCCTGCCATATATCGACATGCCGCTCCAGCATATTTCCGACAGGATTCTCATGAGCATGGGGAGGAAGGTCAGATCTGAACAAATAAAGATACTTCTTTCAAAGCTCCGTGCTGAGATTCCCGGCATTGCCATAAGAACGACTTTCCTTGTCGGTTATCCCGGCGAGACCGAGGAGGATTTCAAGGAACTCGCGAATTTTGTAAGAACACAGAAGTTTGAACGGCTTGGGGTATTCACCTATTATCCTGAACCCGGAACGCCTGCGTCGGTATTTCCAGACGTAGTTCCCGATGACGTAGCGGAAAAAAGAAAAGACGTCATCATGCGGATACAGGCGGAAAACTCCCTCGAGCGCAATACCATGCTCGCCGGAAAAACCGTTGAAGTGCTTGTCGACAAGGTTGAAAAAGGGCAGGCTGTCGGCAGAACCTTCATGGATTCGCCAGACATAGACAACACTGTCAAGGTGAAAACCGGCAGGTTGAAAATTTCGCCTGGAGATATTATAAATGTAAAAATAAAATCCTGCGGCATCTATGATGTTGAAGGGGAGATTGCAACTGTTAATTAGTAACTTGATATTGGAAATTGGTGAAGAACGTGGCACATGCGTCCCGCCTGTTGGTATAAAAAGACAAATTACAGGCGGGACGCCTGTACCACATTCTGGAAAATTTGACAAGTGCTCTGTTTCCAGTTAATGCCGCAATGCATTTTCCCTCATAAGTAGGGCGGTTTTTAAACCGCCAACCAAGCGTCGGGTTAAAACCCGACATACTTCCAAGAAAAACAGCCTCATCTTATCCAATTTAACGGTTAACTCTACACCCGGAAAATCATACCGAAGGTATATCCACTGTCCCGAAGAGCGTGACTTCCTGACGATCGTGGTACAGCTGGCGCATGCTGTAATGTATGAAGGGCTTTGAAGAGAGCCATTCCTCCATCGGTTTGACGACAGGATAGGGTTCGACCTGAGGAAGCTTGATGTTGATAATGAATTTCCGGGCGCGGCGGCCGCCGATCCAGTTTTTTATGAGCGCGAAGTTCTTGCCTGTCGCAACCAGCATGTCGCTGACAAGCCAGTCCGCGGGGAGAAGATTGGGTGCAGGTTCATATACAAGGCCGTCGGCCTGGACATGGTTCAGCCTGCCGGGCATTTTATCCAGATTTACAATCTTCATCGGCCCATTGTCGACGGCAGTGACAGCGCATCCTCTTTTGAGGAACGCATAGGACCAGCCGCCGGGAGCGGCGCCGAGATCGAAGACACGCTCCCCCTGTTCCGGGTTTATTTTTATGATGTCGAGGGCCTCCTCGACCTTCAGGTATGAGCGTGACGGGGCATCGTCGTCGAAAATCATCCTGTGGCATCCACCGGGGCACGGATCGCTGAGTTTTTCCGAAAGCATTGCAGCCCCCCAGAGACCGTTCTTGAGCATGCAGAGGTTGAGGACCATCATGCTTTCCTTCCGGAGATCGGCATCCGGGGCGTATCTCCTTGAGACAGGTCCAAATCTATCCTTGCAGAAATCTATGAGGGTTTTCTTGAAATATTTTATTTTGGGAGTTATGGAGAGAGAGGTATCCTCAGGGGGATAGACATGCAGGGTCCACTTCATTTCCGATCTGGTGATTGCAGGGAGGATCTGCTTCACGACGTCGCGCGCCATGTTGCTAAGCGTACCTTCATTGACAAACAATGCATTCTCCATGCGCTGCCGTTCAAAGACAAAGAATTTTCCAGGCAGGTATCCGCCGGAACTGGATTCAGACACAATGATGCCGGGAGACTTGTTCGAGATGGCAAGAGAAGGACCGCACTTCGACACGAGTTCGGCTTCGAGTGTATTCTCGTACTGCTCCTTGCATAAAAATATCATATGGGGCATAAGAAGGTTCCATTATTCAATTAATAACAGGCTAAAAGCCTGTCTTACTAATAAATCAGAATTCGCCAATTGAAACCCAAAAAAGCGTTGTGTCTTGGGAAAGCTGTGTTAAATTAATATTTTATGGGTTAAAACTGGGGGTTTCCAGGACAAATGAATCTTCCGAATAAATTAACGATGGCGAGAATTGTGATGATCTTCATCTTTCTCGTCATCTGCAATGTCGATGAGAAGCTGCCGCCGGACTGGCAGATGCCATGGAAGGCGGTTGCAGTCTTCCTGGCCTTCCTCGCAGGGCTTACCGACATCCTTGACGGATATATTGCGCGGAAATACAATCTGATAACGGATTTCGGGCAGCTGATGGATCCGCTGGCCGACAAGATATTCATGGCGACGACCTTCATCATGCTTGTCGACAAGGGAATCCTCGAAGGATGGGTGGCGGTCATTGTTCTCTCCAGGGAATTCCTTGTTACCGGGCTCAGGCTGGTCGGGGCGAGCAAAGGAGTCGTAATTCCTTCGGATGTCACCGGCAAGCTGAAGACCTCGCTCCAGATGGCATTCGTGGTAATTGGAGGTTACTTCTGGATTCTCGGCTGGAAAGGCCCGGAGATCAAGAATGTGCTATGGGTCTGGTGGTGCTGGGAGATTGCCAAATGGGTCATCATCGTCGTAACCGTCTATTCCGGTGCGAATTACTTCTACAGGCTGAGGCATCTGTATATGGATAAGAAAATGTAATTATACAGGCAGACGCCTGCATCATATCATAAATCATAAATCGAAAATACTCTGAGGTTATCATGGCTTTATGGGGCGGAAGATTCAGCGGCGTTCAGAAAAAGGAACTGATAGAGTTCACCGAGTCGGTATCCTTTGACAAAAGGTTTTACAGGCATGACATCGCCGGCAGCAAGGCCCATGTTGAAATGCTGGCCTCATGCAGGATAATTCCTCCGAAGACCGCGTCTGCCATCAAAGCGGAGCTCGACAGGATCCAGAAGCGCATCGAAGGCGGCAAGTTCGAATTCAAGAGCGAACTCGAGGACATCCACATGCACATTGAGAGCGAGATCATCAGGGCGCTTGGCGACGAGGGCGCGAGGCTCCATACCGCCAGGAGCCGCAACGACCAGGTCAATCTCGACACCAGGCTCTACCTGCGGGATGAGACAGCAAAAATACTGGCAGGAATTGCGAACCTCCAGAAGGCGCTCGTGTTCCAGGCCGAGAAGAATTCCGGCGCCATAATGCCGGGCTATACGCATCTCCAGCATGCACAGCCGATCCTGTTCGCACATCATCTGCTTGCCTATGTTGAAATGTTCAACCGTGATACCACAAGGCTCCAGGACTGCCTGAAAAGAATAAACGTAATGACGCTCGGTTCGGGCGCCATCGCCGGGACGACGCTGCCGATCGACAGGAAAAAGACCGCGGCCGCCCTGTCTTTCCCCGCGATATCCGCGAACAGCATGGATGCGGTCGCCGACCGCGACTTCGAATGTGAATTCCTCGCCTGCCTTGCGATATTCGCAATGCACGTGTCACGGCTCAGCGAGGACATCGTCTTGTGGATGTCCAAGGAGTTTTCATTTGTCGAACTTGCCGATGCATTCTGCACCGGATCAAGCCTGATGCCCCAGAAGAAGAATCCCGATGTTGCGGAACTCGCACGCGGGAAGACAGGAAGGATGTACGGCAACCTGATGGCGATCCTGACGATCTGCAAGGGGCTTCCCATGTCGTACAACCGAGATCTCCAGGAAGACAAGGAGCCGCTGTTCGACTCGATTGACACCGTGCTCAAGATTTTATCCGTCTTCCCGCCGATGATTGCGACTATGGAGGCGCGGAAGGACAGGATGCTTGCCGCCGCAAACAATCCAGAGCTCATGGCAACTGATCTTGCGGAGGAACTTGTGAGGAACGGCATGCCTTTCCGGAAGGCGCACGAGAGGACTGGTTCGCTCGTAAAGTGGTGCAACGCCAACCGCACCCCCCTTGACAAGATATCATTCGAAGACATGAAGAGGATCATTCCTGAAGCCGATAAAAGCCTGCTGAATATCTTCGATCCTGCCAAAAGTATTTCTAAAAGGGAAATTGCTGGAGGGACAGGTCCGCGCCAGGTCCGCAGCCAGACAAACTCCTGGAAAAGAAAACTTCAAGATAAGCTTCAAAGAGCATAGCAAACCATACCTGCCTGTTGTATAATATTATATGTTAGTCCTTTGATATTTGGCTAAACAAGGGGTAGGCGATGCGCCGTTGCTGCAAAAGACCGTTCACCATTATCGAACTGCTTGTCGTAGTCTCCGTCATCAGTCTTCTGGCCGGACTGCTGCTGCCCGCACTCGCGAAGGCGAAGGAAAGGGCTAGGTACACAAGATGGCTGAGCACAAACAACCACTTTAACTCCGATCCTTCAACCGTCGTCAACTATAATTTCGAGATTCCCGATTTCAAGATGAACTATCAGGGGGCATACTTTCCGGCAGTATACAATTCCGCAACCGGATGCGAAGCCACCGGATTCGTGCAGTCGGACTACCACGGCATATTGAGAAATGCACCACAGTGGAGGAGAGGCGGACGATGGGTCTCGAAGAGGAGCCTGCAGTTCGACGGCAGGACTACCTACGTTGAAATACCGGGGACATCCTCCATCGACTTCAATATTGCCAAGGACGACTTCACCATATCCACGTGGGTAAAACTGGATAATCTTACCGGCACCCAGACATTTTTCGGAAAATGCGAATGGAACCTATCTTCCCAGTATGATGTCTTCCTCAACGGCGCCAGGAAAAGGTTCGAGACTGACGTAGGGCGTGGAACGGCCGCATGGACATCCCCCGCCCCTGCAGCCAACCAATGGTTCAACATCGCGCTCACCAGCGAATCGGGCAAGTATCAGCTCTATGTGAACGGAAAGGCTATGGCAAACAGGACAACTTCAGGCACATCGATATCGAAAAACGCCCAGTCACCGGCAAAGAAACTGCTTCTCGGCGCGGCAAATATCACTGGCAATAGACGGAATTATTATTTCATGGGACGCATGGATGAATTCATAGTTTCCAAGAGGCTTTGGACGCCGTCGGAAATAAAGGCAGTATATGAAATGGGAGTTCCTTGATATGGTACGGAGAAAACAACATGTCTAAAATATTAGTGGCAGATGACAGCATCCTTGCACAGAAATCATACACGCAGATGCTTGAATTCCTCGGGCATGAAGCAATTGTCTGTGCAAATGGGATTGAGGCTGTAAACGCATTCAGGGATCAAAAACCCGACCTGGTGATCCTGGATGTCGACATGCCGGAGATGAACGGCTTTGAGGCATGCCGTGAAATGAGGAAGACTCCAGAGGGCCTGGCAATACCGATCATCATGGTGTCCGTGGAGGATTCCGAAGAAGACATAATGAACGGATTGAACGCCGGAGCCAATGATTATCTGGTCAAGCCCGTCAAGGAACCCCATCTCATCGCCAAGCTGAAGACCTTCCTCAAGTTCTCCTTCGTACACAAGGAGGATCTTGATCTTGTCAGGAACCATGTTGAATTCGCCGGCAGGTACAAGATAGAGAAACTCCTCGGCCACGGAGCCCATTCCGTTGTCTTCCTGGGCAATGACAAGGAGACCGGCAAGGAGGTGGCCGTCAAGATTGTATCCACACCGGATCTTGCGGCTTTCGCAAAATCCTTCATCGAGACTGCCGAGAAGATCAAAAAGATTGAATCCAATTACGTGCTGAAGATTTTTGATTATGGACAATATGCCGGGAAGTTCTACATAATCCTGGAGTATGCCGACAAGGGGGATCTTGCAGCTGAACTCAAGCACCACAAGCTCTCGGAGGAGGAAGCCCTCAAGCTGGGACTGGACGTAGTAAAGGGGCTGAAGGATCTTGACAGGCACGGCATCGTCCATTTCGACATCAAGCCGGAGAACATAATGTTCTCCGGAAGCGACTACAAGCTTGGAGACTTCGGAATCATCCAGCAGAGGGAGTCCGGCACAGTTCCAATAAAATCGGAAATGTGGACAACAGCGGCATATCTGCCTCCGGAATATCTGAATGATTCCACTGCGGTCTCGATCAAGAGCGACATCTATGCGCTTGGTGTCACCCTGTATCAGGCGGTCACTGGAGACAACCCGTTCCAGGCGGAAAAATCCGCTGTTTCAATGTTCAAGCAGATGAACCTAATTCCTCCTTCGCTGAAAAGCTTCGATCCGAGGATAACTGAATATTTCTCCGACACGCTGGATGCCATGCTCGACAAGAATCCGGGGAACCGGCCTTCCCTTGATGAAATCATGGAATTCTTCTCGAACATCCTCGACTATCTTGCCGCCAGGACTGTTGCAGAGGACAAGCCGCATGAGGAAAAGCTCGTAAAGACATCGGTGAAGCTAAGGGAGGATCTGGACAAGCTTGCTGAAACCACATGGACAGTTGCATCAAAATGCAAGAGGAGGAGGAATCCTTTCTACCTGTCGCTGCTGAAATTCGGAATTGCCAGGTCAGCCATATCTTTATTCCTGATACTCATGTTTTCTTCACTTGCAGGCTACCTTTTCTATTCCGATTTCCTGGATAGACCTGAAATGAGTCCACCAGGCGCGCTGTCAGCAGTACTGTGCGACAGATGCACCATGTCCTATGAGGCAATAATAGTTGACATAAGCAAGGATAAATGCATCAACTGCGGAGGGGTGCTGTCCTACCGGCAGAAGTGCGATGACTGCGGATATGAATTCGCATTCAAACAGCCGGTTCTCACTGGAGAGGAGGGCGTCAAGGATTCAATACAGGATGATATCGATCTCAATAAATGTCCGAAATGCAGTTCTTTGAATACTTCCGCGGTCCCGACAAGTCTTGAATTGAAGCAGACAAAACCTGAAAATTAAACTTATTCCCGCTTATCAGGAGAGACCAAATGGGTGGAGCATCCGGTAAAATCAGGATACTTCTTGCTGAAGACAGCCTTCTCGGCAGGAAACTTGCATTAAAGATGATTGAACATTGCGGACACGAGGCCGATTATGCTGAAAACGGGAAAGAGGCGGTAGACAAGTCCTGCGCGAACGCATATGATCTCATTCTCATGGACATGTACATGCCCGAGTTGAACGGCGGGGATGCGGCGCTGGAGATTTCAAGGAAGGGTGTTCTTGCTCCGATAATCGCCCTGAGCGGTGATGTGATAGGGGCTGAGGAGCTTGCCAGATACAGCATGAGGGATTCGATAGTGAAACCGTTGTCAGAAAACGAGCTTAAAAGAGTCATAGCCGCACACTGCAGCGTGAAGGATGAATCGGCTCCGGCAAAATGCGTCGAGTCTTCTTCTTCATCCTCTTCCGGGATTATCTTTGATGAAAAGGCCGCGCTCGAATTTGCCTGCGGGAGCGAGGACACGCTCGCGGAAATGATCTCCATATATCTTGAAGGCACCGGAAGGAACATCGAAATTCTCTCCGCGAGCATCGATACAGGCGACATGCAAAAGGCGAAATCCGCATCGCATCTTATAAAGGGTGAATCCAAATCACTTGGCGCCATGAAAATATTCACTGGGGCATCGGAGATCAATGATGCCGCCAAGGCGGGCGACAGGGAGAGGTGTGCTTCAATGATGCATTCATTGAGGAACGATTTTAAAGAGTTCATCACTCACATTGGGAGAACAGGAAAGACATGATGGAAGCCTTCTTCAAATCAAATATGGATTATATATTCTTCCTGTACGGGCTTTCATTCATCATACTCGGGTCTGTAACCTATCTTCTCAGCAACAATTCAATGCTCAAGTGGAAATGGTTCTCACTTTTTGCGTTCACGCAGGGGGTGATACATATCGCCGACATCATAACCGCGCCATACATGCCCAGCTACACGTACAATACAATTGACCTGTCACTCTCAATCCTTTCCTATTTCTTCCTTTTTGAGTTCGGGCGCTCGGGCCTTGAAATGGAGAAAGGCGAGAAGAACATAGGCAAATGGGTGTATGCAATTCTTTTCTGGCTGGTTGCGGCCGGGGCTTCAAGGGGAATTGAAGGCCTCGAGGCGACATCCCGCTATTTCATGGCACTGCCTGGAGCCTTGTTCGCAGCCTACATACTTTCAATGACCAGGCTGACCAGGTTCCAGGGGAACAGGGCCCTCTTCTCCTCGGCAACCTGCCTGGTACTCCTGGGAGTATCGATCACATCGGTCCCTCCACCAGCGCCTTTTTTCCCTGCGGATGCGCTCAATGAAGACACCTTCCTGACGGCAGTGCATTTCCCGGTTGCCGTTTTCAACAGCATGCTCGTAGTGGTCCTCTGTTTCTGTTTCAGCTATTTCTACTGGAAATGCGTCACCATCCCGTACGCCGAGTACTCCATCAGGGATAAATCCCACTTCAAGCATTACATTCCCGCCATCCTCGCAATATTCATAATCGCCGGATGGATAGCGACAAAAAAGGCCGGAGACCAGGAGGAGGAGCAGCAGAGGGGCAATTTGCTTTCACTGACTCGTGCAATAGCGGCATCCATTGATCCGAAAAAGCTGCAAAACCTTGCCGGCGCAGCTGCCGACATCGATCTCAATGAATACAAGGAGCTGAAAAGGAAACTGACGGAAATAGCAAACAGCCAGTATAACATAAAGTACATATATCTCATGGGATGCAGGGAAGACGATGTTTTCTTTTTTGTAGATGTCGAACCTGAACGGCCTGATTCTGGAAAGGACTTTTCCCCGACACCACCATCCCCTCCTGGAAAAATCTATGATGAGGCAAGCGTCCTGCTCAGGGAATCATTTAGGAAGGGGTACGAGTTCACCGAAGGACCGACCCAGGACGAATGGGGGATCTTCGTCTCGGCAATGGTGCCGATAACTGCACCTGGCTCCAAAAAGGTTCTTGCAGTCCTCGGCACCGACATCTCTTCGCCTGAGTGGGACAATCTTATAGCAAACCACAGGATGCTTCCGATTCTTACGACTCTCATAATCTGCCTTCTCCTGATAATTTTCTTCGTGATCCAGCAGAAGAACTTTGAAAATTCAATTGCCATGGAATCGTCTGAAAACAGATACCGCAGCCTTGTCGAATGCTCTCCGAACTGCGTCGAGCTCTTTGACAAACATGGAAAATACATATCCATAAATGACACCGGCCTGATGGTGAAAGGATTTTCCGAAAAGGATATTATTGGGAAGGACTACAGGGAAACATGGCCGGAAGGGTTCATGCGGGAGATCGTCGACGAGGCCGTAAAGCGCGTCCTCAAAGGTGAAAAATGTACATTTGAAGCGGAAAGCATGAGGCTTGACGGCTCCCTGATAACATGGATGACGGTACTCAATCCGATATGGGACGAGGAAAGACGGATAAGCAGGTTCGTGGCCATATCCACGGACATAACTGAACGGAAGAATGCAGAGAAGGCCATCCTCGCCTCGAAGGAGCAGGCTGAGCTGCTTAACAAGATGATCCCCAGCGGCGTTTTTACCGTTGACAGGAACAGAATCGTGAGAAGCTGGAACAATGCCGCAGAAAAAATAACAGGATACAAGGCCTCCGAAGCAATAGGTAAAGAGTGCCTCCTATTCGCAATTGAACCGTGCAGCGAGAAATGCGGGCTCTATGCCGAAGATGTGCCAAAACCTATTTTCGGCAGGGAATGCATTGTCAGAAGGAAGGACGGCGAACTTATCAACATATCCAAGAATGTCGATGTCCTGAAAGACGACAAGGGGAATATAATCGGAGGAATTGAATCTTTCACCGACATCACTGAAAAGAAAAGCAATGAATCGGCCCTCCACAGGAAGGACAATATTTTGGAAGCAACGGCTTTTTCCGCGGAAAGGCTGCTCAACACGCCCCACTGGAATGACTGCATCGAGGAAATCATCAAGAAACTGGGAATGGCCGTGGAGACGGACCGGGTATGCCTGTTCCAGAACCGCATAAGAAGCAGTGACAGGATAATTTCCGCGCCGGCCTTTGAGTGGTCGTCTTCCGGTACAGCCAAAGACTTTATGAAGCCAATAATCAAGGATATGAGTTTCGATGAAACAGGGCTGTCCAGATGGAAAACAGCCCTCGAATCAGGAATGACGGTCTCCGGCATAATAGACGAATTATCCGACGACGAGAAAAAAATCCTTGCTGCTGGCGGCGTGAAATCGATACTGCTGGTCCCGGTGTCTGCCGGCACCAAATGGTGGGGCTTCATAAAATTTGAAGATTTCACCATCCTGCGGAAATGGACAAATACCGAGATGGAACTTCTGAGCGCCATCGCCGATCTCATCGGTTCGGCGATGATAAGGGAGCAGTTCGAGAAGACACTCAAGGACTCCAAGGATGAGGCGCAGGCGCTCAACAGGCAGCTCGAACACAGCATCCACCAGGCCAACATGCTTGCAGTCGAGGCTGAAACCGCGAATGCCGCAAAGAGCGACTTCCTGGCAAACATGTCGCATGAGATCAGGACACCGATGAACGGCGTCATCGGGATGATCTCCCTGCTCATGGAAACCGAGCTGACTCCGGAACAGAGGAAATTCGCTGATACGATAAGGATGAGCGCAGACTCTCTTCTGACAATCATAAACGACATTCTCGACTTCTCCAAGATCGAGGCCGGAAAGCTTGATCTGGAGGAAAGCGACTTCGACATCTATGACGTCGTAGAGGAGGCCGTCGACATTCTTGTCCTCAAGGCCCAGGAAAAAGGAATCGAGGTCAACTGCCTGGTCTCACCTGACATGCCGACCAGGTTCAGGGGAGATTCCGTAAGGCTCAAGCAGGTTCTGACCAACCTCGTGGGGAACGCCGTGAAGTTCACGCAGAAGGGTGAGATCGTTGTCAGGGCCGAGATGAAGAAGGATGAATGGAACAAATCCCTGATCTATTTCGAAGTCCAGGACAGCGGCATAGGAATACCGGGGCAGAAGATAGACTCGCTGTTCAGCGCCTTCACACAGATAGATACTTCATCGACAAGGAATTTCGGAGGAACAGGACTCGGGCTGTCCATCTCGAAGCGCCTGGTGGAAAAAATGGGAGGGGCGATAGGAGTGCTCAGCGAGGAAGGCAGGGGTTCCACTTTCTGGTTCACAGTGCTTCTTGACAAGCAGACGTCCAGCCAGCAGAGGCGGAAACTGCCCCTTGAACGATTCCACGACATCCGGATACTCACTGTCGACGACAATGCCACCAACCGCCTGGTGATGGAGAAACTTCTGGGATCATGGGAGTTCTCCCATGATGAAGTTGAAAGCGCATCTTCAGCCCTTGCCGCCCTCCGCACTGCCAGGAAGGCCGGCAAGCCTTATAAAATGGCATTCCTGGACTTGCTCATGCCCATCACAGACGGAGAGACACTTGCAGCCGAAATAAAGAACGATCCGGAGATTTCCGGCACAATCCTGGTAATGATGTCTTCGGCAGGACCGCTTCTCGAGAAGTTAATGAAGGACAGGAAACTCTTCTCCGCCTCATTGCCGAAGCCTGTGAGGAAATCCCATCTCTTTGACTGCATCGTCAATCTCACAGGTGAAGACAGATTCATAAAGGAAGCCGCAGAACCGGAGACGACCGGCACTGCATCTGGAAAAAATCCGGCCAGGAAGATACTCCTCGCCGAGGATAATGAGATCAACCAGAAGGTCGCATGTGCGATACTCGCAAAGATGAACATAAGGCCTGACATCGCCACAAACGGATTCGAAGCTGTCAGGAAACTCGAGAAGACCGACTATGAGCTTGTCCTGATGGACATACAGATGCCGGTCATGGACGGATTCGAGGCGACAAGGGTGATCCGCGACAGGAACTCCAGGGTTTTGAACCACGATGTGCCGATCATAGCGATGACAGCGCACGCCCTCAAGGGCGACAGGGAAAAATGCCTGGAGATCGGCATGGACGATTATGTTTCAAAACCGGTGAAGCCAAAGGATCTGGCGGACGCTATTTCCAGACAGCTGTCAGATGCACAGGGATTCAAGGAGGCGCCTGCTGCTGTCAAGGAAATACCGCAGGAAGATATAAAACTCAATGCATCTGTATTCGATCTTGACACGCTTATGGAAAGAGTTTTCAACGACAAGGAATTTTTGAGGGAGCTCGTCGAGTTATTCTTCAAGGACACGCCTGTCCACATAAGGGCCCTCAGGAACGCCTACAACGACAAGGACATGCTTGAGATCCAGCGCATAGCGCATACCGTAAAGGGTTCAGCCGGCAATTTCGCCGCCGGAAGCCTGCAGAAGACTGCATTGTCGCTTGAACATGCAGGAAAGGCAGGCGACTATAAGAAGACCGGCCTTCTTATCGATGCCGTTGAAATGGAGTTCGAGATCCTAAAGAATGAAATCAGGAAAAATAACATATAGGTGGTGACATGTCATTCAAAATACTGATAGCTGACGACGACAACATAACCAGGCGTCTCATAGAGAACATCCTTATGAAGAACGCATATGACTTCATCTCATGCCAGAACGGGGATGACGCGTTTGAAAAGCTCAGGCATGAGGACGGCCCCAAGCTCGCCCTTCTCGACTGGGTGATGCCCGGGCTCCAGGGGATCGAGATCTGCAAGAGGCTTCGCGCAATCAAATTCAAAATCAATCCCTACCTGATAATCCTCACCGCCTCGATGAACGAGAAGAAAGATGTCCTGGAAACTTTCCGTACCGGCGCGAACGACTATGTCGAAAAGCCCTTTGATTCGAACGAACTGCTGTCCCGGGTGAAGCTCGGCAGGGAACTCATCACGCTGCAGATAGCCCTTGCGGAAAGGATAAAGGCCCTCGAGGAGGCAAACCAGCATATCAAGACGCTGCAGGGCATCCTGCCCATCTGCATGCACTGCCACAAGATCAGGAACGACAATGAAAGCTGGGAACGGATGGAGGAATATATTGCAAGACACACCGACGCTCAGTTCAGCCATGGACTCTGCCCTGACTGCAGGGACAAGCATTACCCGCACTTGAAGAAAAAGTAGGGGATCAACGAAGAACCGTCACGCAATACTGAAGAATCGATACCTTCAGGTTTGCTCCTGAGGTAGATGAGTGAGTCTTTCAATGCAGAAAGGAGTCAGCGGGAATGAAAAGAGATAACTGCTGGGAAGTGAAGAAGTGCGGAAGGCAGCCAGGGGGTAGCAATGCAAAAGAACTTGGCGTATGCCCTGCTGCATTGCCCAATGAATATGACGGTGTCAACAAAGGCAATCATGGCGGCAGATTCTGCTGGGCTATTGCGGGAACTTTGTGCGGAGGAAAAGTGCAAGGCACATATGCAGGGAAGTTCATATGTTGTCTTAATTGTGAGTTTTTAAAGCAGGTGAATGAAGATGAAGGCCGGAATTTCATTCTAAATCCTCCGAAAGCCAAAGAGAAATCATAGATTGAACGAAGGATAACCCGTTAAAAGGGCGTGACGAAAACGACGGCGACGACGGACAACCCCTCGTCTCTTTCATTCAGATGAGCAACGCTGCGTTGAACTGGCTTAATTAAAAAAACATTGTCACGCAATCCATCTTGTTCCGTATATGATGAAAATTTGTAAAAAGAACTAATTATGAGTATGGTCTGCTTTGCAGGCGCGCAGATGACAGCCCTTGAAAGGATGAAATGGACGACAAAAAACAAAAAGTCAGCATTTCCATCAGGACAAAATTATCGGTGCTGGTACTGGCATTGATTCTGGTTGCCATATTATTGACCGGCGGCGTCCTCTACTGGCATACCAAGGCGATCATAAAAGACAGGATCTTATCGGACTTGTCACTTTTTCTTGATTCCAATCAAAACCAGCTTATTGACACGCTCCAGCATGACTTCGACCTGGTGGATCTTGTCGCCTCAAGGCGGCTTCCCAGGGAACATCTTGCCATGATAATTTCCAAGGAACCGGATATCGTTAAGTTTGAAGTGGACACGCAGAAGACACTTAAGGATGCAATGGCCTCCGCGCCAGTCATAGACAAGATTGACGTCATAGATCTCGATGGAAGGATAATCGGCTCGACTGCTGTCCAGGACATAGGAAGGAATGTTTCCTCGTCAGATGCCTTCAAGCACGGGAGGGATGCCAGGTTTTTCAGCGGATTTTATCCTTATGCTGGAACATTTATGTTCGATGTTTCGACTCCATTGCCCAATCCCGGGGAAGGTAGAAAAGATACAGTGGGGGTCCTGCAGGTCCGGATCCGGGCGGATAATATTTATAAGACATTGAATGAGTCAGGCCATTCGTCCAATGAAGACGTACTGCTTGGGAAAATCTCAGGCAGCGACATCCTCTTCCTCAACACCATACAGTCCATTCCGGATTCAGCGTTCAAATACCGGGTTCCACTTGATTCGAAGCTTGCGGAACCGATGAGGCTGGCATTGAAAAAAGGCAATGGAATAATTGACGGCCCCGGTGTTCAAGGTGAAAGAATCCTGGCTGCATACCGGTATGTACCTCTGGGTGAATGGGGACTTGTAGCAAGAATCACCACCGAGGAGGCTTTCAAGCCTATCAATAAGTTTTTTCAATATACGCTCCTAGTCATAATCGCCGCCTTGTCGCTTAGTTCGATCGCCGTCTTCTACTTCTCCAGATATATTACAGCCCCCATAAAGGATCTGCAGGCCGGAACCGAAAGGATAAGTGCCGGAGATCTTGATTATCGCATCCCTGAAAAGACACATGATGAGATTGGGCTGCTGGCGCAGTCGTTCAATGAAATGACACAGCATCTGAAAAAGATTACTGCTTCGAGGAATGAACTGGACAGGGAAATCACCGATAGAACACGGGTAGAAAAACAGCTGAGGGAGAGCGAGGAGCACATGCGCGCCATCACCGACTCCGCCCAGGACGCCATCCTCATGATGGATCCTGAAGGCGGGATATCGTATTGGAATCCTGCCGCCGAGCGTATTTTCGGCTATTTGAAAGCAGAAGCCATTGGCCAAAAACTGCATGCATTGATCGTACCCTCGCGATATCATAAGGCGCACCATGCCGCCTTCCCGGTGTTTCAAAAGACTGGACAAGGAGCCGCAGTGGGTAAGACGCTTGAATTGGAGGCCATAAGAAAAGACGGGAAGGAAATTTCCGTGCAGCTTTCGCTTTCAACGGTTCAGATGAACAACGCATGGCATGCCGTTGGTATTCTGCGCGATATCACCGAGCGGAAACGGGTGGAGGAGAAGCTGAAGACAAGTGAAGAGATACTCAACGACGCAGGCAGCATGGCCAAGGTCGGCGGCTGGGAGCTGGATGTCGCCACCAGGGAAGTGCACTGGACCCGGGAGACATACCTGATCCACGACATCCAGGAAGGAGAGAAGATCGACCTGTCCAAAGCACTGCTCTTCTATGACCCGCCTGGACGCAGCTCCCTGGAAGCGGCCCTGAAACGCTGCCTGGAGACCGGTGAATCATTTGACCTCGAACTGCCTTTCACCAGCGCGAAAGGCAGGCATCTCATCACGCGCGCAGTTGGCCGGGCAGTGAAAGCTGACGGCAAAGTCGTGAGGCTGACCGGTGCATTCCAGGATATCACCGTCAGCAAAACAGCTGAAAAGGATCTGATAACTGCCAAGAATGCGGCCGAGGAAGCCAGCCGCATGAAAAGCGAATTCCTTGCAAACATGTCCCATGAGATCAGGACTCCGATGAACGGAGTCATGGGCATGATCTCGATCCTGCTTGATTCCAGTCTCGCCCCAGACCAGAGGAAATACGCCGAGACGATCAGGCTGAGCGCCGAATCCCTTCTGACGATCATAAACGACATACTGGACTTCTCAAAGATCGAGGCCGGAAAACTCGAACTGGATGAAACTGATTTCGATCTCAGCCTGCTCATGGAGAATGTCATGGACATTCTCGCCATACGGGCCCAGGAGAAGGGACTTGAGCTCAACTGCATCATGAAGCCGGATCTTCCATGCTCCCTGCATGGAGACCATGCCAGATTGAAACAGATTCTGATCAATCTTATCGGGAACTCTATGAAATTCACCATGAAGGGTGAAGTCATCATAACGGTGGACATGAAACAGGACGGTGACAATTGCATCCTTATCTATTTTGAAGTCAAGGATACCGGGATCGGCATCCCGGCAGATAAGATCGATTCCCTGTTCAGCGTTTTCACCCAGGTTGACTCGTCCACCACCAGGAAATTCGGAGGCACGGGCCTCGGCCTGTCGATTTCAAAACGCCTTGTTGAAAAAATGGGCGGCGCAATAGGAGTGCTCAGCGAAGAAGGGAAGGGATCCGTTTTCTGGTTTACCGCCCTTCTGAAAAAACAACCCCGGCAGCATGCGCCTACAAAACCAATGCCTCCGAGGTTCCAGAATATCAGGATGCTTACTGTTGATGATAATGCGACAAACCGCCTTGTCATGAGCACCCTGCTAGGCTCCTGGAACTTCAAACATGACGAAGTCGACAATGCGTCCTCAGCCCTGAATGCCCTCCGTGACGCCAAAAAATCAGGAAGACCATATCTGATTGCCTTTCTAGACATGCTCATGCCTGAAACAGACGGTGAAACGCTTGCAAGGGAGATCAAGGATGATCCTGGGATTTCCAACACGCTCCTTGTCATGATGTCGTCAGCAGGCCCGGCCATCGAAAGAAAATTCAAGGATACAGGGCTTTTCGATGCAAACTTCCCTAAGCCGATCAGGAAATCGCATCTATTCGACTGCATAGCCACCCTTCTAGGTGAAGAAAGGCTGGCAGAGGAGGCTCCAATCGAAACCAGCAAGCCGCTTCTCAACGCCAAACCCTCGAAAATACTTCTCGTTGAAGACAACGAGATCAACCAGAAGGTCGCCTGCGCAATACTTTCAAAGATGGGAATTACCCCCGACATCGCAGTCAACGGGGCTGAAGCCGTGAATATGCTCGGATCTAAAACCTATGATCTCGTCCTGATGGACGTGCAGATGCCAGTGATGGACGGATTCGAGGCGACAAGGATGATCCGTGACAGGAATTCAAAGGTACTCAACCACGATGTCCGCATTATAGCCATGACCGCCCATGCCCTCAAGGATGACAGGGCGAAATGCCTTGAGGCGGGAATGGACGACTATGTTTCAAAACCGGTAAATCCCGGAGAACTGGCAAATGCGATTTCACGCCAGATTTCAGGCAGTCCGGTATCCTTCGGAACTGATACAGTCAACAGGATGAAAAAGGAGAAAAGAACAGTGAATCCGGATATTTTCAATATAGACGCCCTTTTGGAAAGGGTTTTCGACGACAAGGATCTCCTCAATGAGCTCATTGACCTGTTTTTCAAGGATACCCCTGTACTCATATCATCCCTGAAAACCCACTACAGGGCCGGGGATATAAAACAAGTGCAGAACACAGCCCATGCCATCAAGGGGATGTCGGGAAATTTCTCCGCTGAAAACCTCCAGAAAACAGCATTCCAGCTTGAGCAGGCATGCAAGGCGGGCGACTCTGCAAAAGCGGGGCTTCTGATTGACACCGTTGAAATGGAATTTGAGTTGCTGGGCAAGGAAATAAAGAAACTGAAGAAGAGTTGAACCTACAACGTCTTTAAAACTCACTTCACCCTCAGGACTGATGCCCGCTTCATTATGTAGAACTTGCCATTCTTCTTGATAAGGCTGACGAAGATGGCTTCAACGCTGTCGCCGTGGTGCTTGTCAATTAGCGCCTTTGCGATGTCCGCAGCATTGTTGACAGGAGCTTCACCGAGTTTGACGAGGATGTCGCCCCGGCTCACGTTTTCAGAGCCCTCAGGCAGATCACTCACCACCAGACCACCTTCAAAAGGATATTCGAGCGCCTTCGCCAGCTTCCTGGTCAGTTCCTGAAGACCTAGGCCGAGTTTCGCCTTCGCCATCTCCAAACCACCTGCGTACTTTATCTTCTCCGACTTCACTGCCATGGTCTTCAGATCGGATATCCTGAGGCGGATTTCCCCACCGGCCTGGATTTTCCAGAGGATGAAGCTGATATCCAGAAGACTGGACGGCTTAACTCCATTTATCTCAAAGATCCTGTCATCCTTCTTCAACCCGGACTTGGCGGCAGGGCTGTCCGGAATTATCTCTTCGACGAAGAAATCCATCGAACCCGCCTGGTTCTTCCGCTGTCCCGGAATAATTCCAAGGGAGACATCTCCGAATCTTTCAGGTATAAGCCATTTCGCAAGGACATCCTCAACCCTCTTGACAGGCAACGCAAAACCTATGCCCTGGACATCCTTGAATATTGCGGTGCTTATTCCGATAAGCTCCCCATCGAGGTTGATGAGAGGGCCACCGCTGTTTCCGGGATTGATCGCCGCATCAGTCTGCATTATGTCCGAAAAAATCACCTTGCCTTCAAAAGTCGCCTTCCTGCCCTTGGCGCTGAGCACTCCCTGCGAAATGCTGTTCCCGAGCCCGTATGGGTTGCCTACGGCAATGACTGTCTCTCCCAGGAGCAGATCCTCCGGCCTGGCAAATTTCAATGGCTTGAACTTCTTTCCATCAGGAAGATTCTCCAGCATCAGAAGCGCGATGTCGTTGAAGTCGTCGCTCGCGATCTCGCGTGCAGTGCACTGGGAGCCGTCGTCAAACGTCACTGTTATCTTTGTCGCCCTGCTGACCACATGCGAGTTGGTTATTATGAGGCCGGACTGGTCGATCACGCTTCCGCTTCCGAGCGAGGTGGTGTTGACAGCCCCCTGCTCCGCGAAGAAATCCCTGAACATGCTTTCAAACGGGTCCTTCTCCCCCCAGCGGGAATAAGGGCTGCTCACAATCCTCTCGGTACCTATGTTGACAACCGAAGGGAGCGCTTCGGCAACGGCCCTGACAACTGGTGTGGTCCTAAGACTCTCCGCTTCAGCCAGCCTGCCCGATATCGCAAGTATAACAATCAATACAACTGTTAAATATTTTCCCATATTGCTTGACATGCCACGTTTACGCTAAATATTATTAGCAAGTTCATATATGGCACTAAATAAACATCCGGCACCGGAAATTGCAAGGACCATCAGCCTATGAAAATGCAAAACAGGAAAAACGATGAATCGGAACTCAGAATCCAGTCCGCCTGGAACAGAATCGCCCATGGAAAGGTCATAATGACTGCGGACAATAAGCCCGTAACAGTGCTTTTCCCCGGCAACTGGAATTTCGAGGAAGGCCCGGACTTCAAGAATGCCAAGCTGCTGATCGATGGAAAGGAGATCGTCGGCGACGTCGAAGTGCATCAGGAGAATTCCGACTGGTTCGCCCACGGCCACCACAAGGACGACAAATACCGGGGGGTAGTGCTGCATGTCCTGTCGAAGAAATCCGCGCCCGTGAAGGATTCCACGCACATTCCGCCATTTCCGGCAGTTCTCATAAGGCCCGACACCAAGTCTGAATTCCCGCTTACTGAACCAGAGAAGTTCTCAAATGGAACATGCGTCTCCTTCTTCTCATCCGCAACCGACACCGAACTGCATGAGGTATTCATCAAGGCCGGCGTCGAAAGGTTCGAGGAGAAAAGCAGGAACTTCCTGAGCGAGATGATCGATTCCGGTTCCGAGCAGACCTGCATGAGGCATCTCTTCGAAGCCTGCGGCTACAAGAAAAACCGCGAGGCGTTCATGGAACTCCACAGGCGCTTTTCAGAATACACCGGCTGCGATGACAATTCCGACCTCGCCGCCATCCTCTGGGGGGAGTCCGGCCTGCTGCCCGATCCATCATCGTCAAAACTTGACGGTGAAATGAAGAAGTTCGTAAAGAAGACCTGGGCCGCCTGGTGGCAGACGAGGATGACAAGCCGCGAAAATATCCGATGGGTGAAATCAGGAGTGCGCCCCTTGAACATGCCTGAACGCAGGATCGCGGCGCTCACCGTCCTGATCGACCTGTTCTCGATGAAGCCGCTCAAGTTCCTGTCGGATAAAGCTGAATCCGGGATGAAGGAAAAGGATTTCGCAAGATACCTCACAGAAGACCTCAAGGTCTCGCACAGGCTCTGGGACAGCCAGATAACGTTCTCCAGGAAGTTCTCCAGGCCTTCAAGCGTAATCGGAAGAGACAGGATGAACGACATGGCCGCGAACGTCCTTCTTCCGGCACTTCACGCATATTCGACCATCAGGAAGGAGGAACGCCTTGGGAGCTTCGTCCTCAGGACATGGCAGCTTCTTCCAATGCCCCAGATGAACAGGAATGTAAGGACCGCCTATCACCGCTGGTTCATGCCTCCGGACCGTTTCCGCCGCATAATTTGCAACACCGCCTCTTTTCATGGCGCAATGCACCTGTATAATAGGCATTGCAAGGAATTCACAGGCGACTGCAGTTCATGCCGGCTCGGAAATTTGAAGTGACAAGTAGGTACGTGCCTTAGCATGTACCATTCTTAAAGAGAGGATGGTACGGGCTTCAGCCCTGACTACTATACGCATATTTTTGCTCTGTTTAGAATTCTTTATGATGAGTCCTCAGGACGGAGGACGAATCTTTTGCGCAGATCATTCTGCGCTTTGGATTCCACTGGAACCGTGGAGAAGATAACAGCTTTCGCTTTTGTTAAGATGCTATGGCGTGACGAACAGCTCTA
>MHBI01000003.1 GCA_001804815.1 Lentisphaerae bacterium GWF2_50_93 | reverse complement strand
CCAACTGGAGAGCCGGATGCGGGAAATCCGCCAGTCCGGTTCGGAGGGAGGGGAAGCGCAAATCAATGCGCTTTCCCTACCCCTATCAATATTTGCTGCACGAGCTGAGGTTGGAGTCCAAGCTTTAGCTTGTGTATTTTCCAGGCTACAATGATTATTAATGTCCGTACTTGAACTTTTGGAATCAAATCATGAAATGGTGGAATAAAAATCCTGCTGTAGTCCTGGCGGTTCTCCTGCTTGCCGTGGGCTTTCAGGCGTCCGCCGAAGACAAGACGCCGTCGGATCTGGTCAAGCAGCTTGGCGATGCCGATTTCGAGGTGAGGCAGAAAGCCGGAGAGGAACTCCTGGGGCTTGGTTACGCGGCCAGGAATGAGGTCAAAGACGCCATCAGTTCACCAGATCCTGAAACCAGGGAGCGCGCCAAAGAGCTCTGGAAATCGCTCCGGTGGATGGTGTTTTCAAGGGCGGGCAAGGATATTTCGATTGAACTCCCGAAGCTTGAAAACAAGAATTCCGACCGGAAAATATGGGAGGGTCTATATGATAAATACGGTTTGGATTTGCTGCTGCTGCTCTCCGAGATGCATGCGGACAAGAAATATTCTGACTTCACTGCGCGCGGGTTCTCCCTGCTGCTGGAGAAATCCGAACCTGAAGCTGTGGCGGCCGAAATCAGCTGGTGCAGGCGAGCGGTTGAAAAGAAAAATCTAGAGAGCTTTTTGAAGTCGATCAAGCCGGAAAATCTCAATACCGAACTCTGTGTCAGGATGCTCTCTGTCCTCAAGAAACTCCGCATGTACCAGGAAGCGTTTGTATTCGGGAAGAATGCCGGGAAGACCTGGAAGAAGGATATATTGGTTCATGAAACAGCCGATGCCGTCCGCCTTGGGAACCTGGAGAAGGATGTATGGGGTGACTGCGCCAGCGAGATACTCGATGAGAAAGATCAGGGTTCCCGTGAGAATACCGCGGCATTCTATGTTTCACTCGCAGGCGAGCTGTCATGCCGTGACCGCATAAAGGCGATCATCGATTCTGTCGATGGCAAGTTCGCGGACAAGAGCACCCGTCTGAGGATCTGCAGGCTTCTTCTCCGGAACGGCATGAACGGCGAGCTGCTTGTAATAAGCGCCCAGGGGGATGATCCGTTGTCGTTGTATGCAAGATCCCTCGCGCTGGCCGGGCTCGGCAGGAAGGATGAAGCCGGGGAGTTGTGGAACAAGCTTCTTCCGGGACTCGTCTCCGAGGAGGAATGCTACAGCCTGGCCGAGTTCATGGACAGCATTGGTGACGAAAGGTCGGAAAAGATCTGGGAGCGCATCCTCGCCATCGATGCTGGCGGGAAGCAGACCATATATGATATAAATGCATATGAGAGACTCGCGCCATATTATGAGAAGCGGGGCGAATATGGGAAGGCGGCCGAGTACTACGAGAAGACCGTCAAGGGGACTGCGGAACTGGGGGCGTTCATATTTCTCACGGATTCATCCGGCAAGACGATGGGGCATGAGGAGGCCATGAAGTATATCCAGGACAAGATAGCGGAGCTGCGCAGGAAGGAGGCGGATAAGACAAAGTGAATGTGGCTGAGTATGGTATTGCTCATTCTGAGCAGGGACGGGCTTTAGCCTGTTCCCATTCTTGAATATTTAGGAATGGTACATGCTCCCTTCGACAAGCTCAGGACAGGAAAGCACGTACCTACTTCCCGGAGCATACCTGCATAATCAATCGGCTTGACAGAGTGTTTTTGCAGCTATCTCGGCTATATTAGCAGTTGTGATCCACAGCTTTAATCTTGAAAAAGGGTTTATTTATGTTCAGGAAGATAATCATTGTCATGCTTTTGTCGGCCATGCCGTTTACACTGTTGGCCCTGAAGCCCGGCGACAAGGCCCCGGAACTGGACGTTTTGAAGTGGCTGAACGGGGATCCGGTCATGCTTGCCGCGCTGGAGGGAAGCAATATCGTTGTCTTGGATTTCTGGGCCACATGGCTTCCAATCTGCAGGGAGACCATTCCAGTCCTTTCGGACATCCAGAAGAAATATTCAAATGACGGAGTTGTAATTATCGGACTCTCGACGGAGGAGGAGACGCTCGTTTCAAAGTTCGTCGGCGAGCATAAGTTCATTGGATACAGGATCGCGGTCGACGATGCGAAGAAGACCTACAGGAAATACATGGGTGCCGATCCTGGAATACCAGCTGTCTTCGTTGTCGGCAAGGACGGAGTTTTCCTGTGGAAAGGGCATCCCATGGAACTCGATGCCGTTCTCGACAAGATGCTGAAGGGCAAGTTCGATATAAAGATCCAGAAGGTTGTGACGATGCTGCATGATGATCTGCGCAAGGCGATGGAAAAGGACAACCCCGGACTCATCTCCAATATCGCCGACGACATCCTTGAGAAGGATCCCTCCGACGACATAGCCCTCAGGTGCAAGCTCTATTTCTTTGAAAGCGGCAACCGCCCCAGGGAAGCACTGGAATTCCTCAACAAGATCCAGAAGAGGCTTCCGAATCACTTTTCATTTTACAGCGTTGAGCTTGGCATCCTGGACAGGACCGGCGCTTCGGCGGAAGAAAAAAAGAAGGTGTATGAGAAGGTCATACATGAATTCAAGGATGACCCGGATGTGCTTGCCAACCTGTCGATGCTCATGTCTGATGGAATGAACTTTGGCACCGGATCGGTGAAATTGTCCCTGGAGGCCGCACGACGCGCCATGGAGATCTTTCCGAAGGATGGTTCTGGACGCAGGAAGGGCTTATGCCTCACTGCCCTCGCGAGGGCGTATTATAACTCCGGATGCCTTGAGAAGGCGGTACTTGTCCAGCAGGACGCGGTCAGCAGTTTCACAGGATATGACGAGCACCCCCAGTCCGAAACCATCTTGAAATATTACCAGGAGGCATGTGCTGTCAACAAGGAGATTCTCACGGCCGATAGGAAAAATGAAAAGCCCCCCGCAGGAAATGATGAGGGGAAACGCGAGTGAACAAGCAAAACACACGGAGATTCCTGATACTGTTTTTATCGTCCATGCTTGTCATTTCAATAGGATATTTCGATTATTTCACCGGCGAACTCGGATTTTTCATCTTTTATTTCCTTCCGATCATCCTTCTTTCCTGGCATCTTGGCAAGTGGCCCGGGGTAATAATGTCAATCGTCTCTTCAGTCACCTGGTTCGTGTCCGATTACTACTGCGGCGTCCGCTACAGCAATATTGCGGTAGCGGTATGGGATTCGCTCGTGGTCAGGGCCGGCGCCTTCATCATTGCCGCCATGGCTATTGCAAAGCTGCATGAGTCAATGGAGAAGCAGAAGACTCTCGGCGTCGAACTCGGAAAGGCCATCGGGCATCTGAAGCAGGTAAAAAGCATACTGCCGATATGCTCAGCCTGCGACAAGGCGGAAGAAGGGAACTGCTATCTGGAAAAAGTCGAGGATTACATAAAAAGACATCCTGAGTCAGGCCTTGAGCATGGAGCTTGTCCTGAATGCATCAGGATGAACCATCCTGGGCTGTGGGATAAGATCCAGCAGGATAACGGAAAGAAATCCGGGAAGTAGGGACGGGCTCTGCTGCAATCCAATTTGAACTTCGAACGTCCAATATTCAACCTTTAGAGGTTCCCTTAATATGTAAATATTTGCTGAAGGTCATACTTCAGTGAATATTTACCTCGCATCCGCATTTGAGTACGCTGCAGTCGTAGCTTGGTTTTATCGACTCGCCTGGGTGGACGGTCAGGAAATCCCCGGAATTCCAGCGGCCATCGAACAGCTCCTGTATAAGGCGGAGGTCGCCTTTGAGCTCCTCGAACTTGAAGTTTCTCTTTTCAGCCTCTTTTCTCGCCTGTTCACGGTGGAAGTCGGATTTTACTACGCCCATGTCGATGAAGCATACCTTGTCATAATGCTTTTCAAGTCCTCCGCCAAGAGTCTCCATGAGGTAGTCGGCGGTCTCCTTGCCGTATTCGGCCACATACTGCTCGTAGCTTTTGTCCAGGCCAAGCTTCGACATGACGGTGTTCTCCATCTTGACCAGGTTGTCGCTGTCACGCTCCATCCAGCCGCTTGTCAGATAATATGTGCCGGGGTTGGCATTGAAATATTCATCGTATCTTTCCTTGCTTCCGAGGAACAGGGTGATGCAGTCATGTGCCTTTGGGACGACAAGTGGAATATCAATGGCCTTCAATCCGACGATTCCATTGTTGCAAAGCGCGAAACCCATTACAATCGCCTCGTATCTCGACTTGTCGGCATTGGCGATGTGTTCCTGCAGGCGTCTGGACATGTCGCCGCTCTCGAGGTCGTGGTAGCCCTGGGAAATGAACTGGAGGTCTATGATGTTTTCCGATTGCGCGGCGCAGGAGCATGCCTCGCGCTGGATTATCTCGCAGCACATCGCGAGATAGCGTTTTTTCCTGGCAAACGTGAAGGACTCCCTGTTCCTGTCTTCTGATCTCATTTGATTCCTGTTTTCAATAAAATACATCTGCTTTGAATTCGGACAAACCGTAGAACAATGTTCGCCCAAGTAATTTTTCGAGATTCACTTTAAAGTAGGGATAGGACTGTTATATTACTCGCCCTTGTTGGGAATTTATAAATTTAACGGGCATTGCCCGGTTCAACTGAAAACAGGAAAGGAACGATAAAATGGCAGGTAAAACTTATAAAATTGCCGTAATTGCTGGCGATGGCACAGGTCCGGAAGTAACAGCCGAAGCCGTCAGGGTTGTGAAAGAGGCAGGAAAGCTTTTCAATTTCAAGACGGAAATGCAGGAGTTCGACTGGGGCGGCGACAGGTATCTGGCGACAGGCAACGTGCTTCCTGACGATGCGGCAGCCACCCTCAAACAATTCGATGCAGTCATGCTCGGTGCGATCGGGCATCCGAAGGTGAAGCCGGGAATCCTTGAAAAGGGAATCCTTCTCAAGCTCCGCTTCGATCTTGACCAGTACATCAATCTCCGTCCCGTAAAGCTCTATCCCGGAGTCGAAACCCCTCTCGCGAACAAGGGTCCCGAACACATCGACTACGTAGTGGTCCGCGAGAACACAGGAGACGCCTACTGCGGCATAGGCGGTAATATGATGAAAGGCACCCCTAACGAGGTTGCCGAACAGTGCATGGTCTATACGCGTTTCCAGGTTGAACGCTGCCTCCGCTACGCATTCGAACTGGTCCGCAAGCGCCACTCGAAGAAGAATCCATGGCGCGGCCTCAGGCCTGAAGACATAAAGGCAGGAAAGATCGGACAGCTCACTCTCTGCGGAAAAACCAATGTGCTCACGTATGTGTATGATCTCTGGGAAAGGGCGCAGCATGAAATCGGCAAGGAATATCCGGACGTCAAGCTCGACTACTGCCATGTTGATGCGACCTGCATGTGGATGGTCAAGAATCCTGAATGGTTCGACGTCATCGTGACCGGAAACCTGTTTGGCGACATCATCACTGACCTTGGCGCAATAACGCAGGGTGGAATGGGAATCGCAGCCGGCGGAAACATCAATCCCGACAAGGGCGGAGTAAGCATGTTCGAGCCTATCGGTGGTTCAGCTCCGAAATATACGGGTCTTGGAGTCATCAATCCGATGGCCGCGATCTGCTCCGGCATGATGATGCTTGATTCCCTTGGTGAGGCAAAAGCCGCCGCAGCGATTGAGAAGGCCGTCATGTATGTCACCGGCAACAAGATGAAGTCCCAGGCCGCCGGCAAGATGGGTTATTCGACCAGCCAGGTCGGAGACCTTGTCATCGAGCAGCTGAAAAAATAAATATTTTCTTTGGGGAAAATATTTATGAAGATCGCAATTCTCAGGAAAGATTACAATACCCGCGGCGGCGGAGCTGAAATGTATGCGGCCAACATATGCTCGGCTCTCGTACAGCGCGGGCATGAGGTGACTGTCTTTTCCGAGACTTTCCTGGGGGAGGGCAACAAGAACATCCGGCACGTCAGGGTGAAGCGCTCCTTCCTTTCAGGCTTCAGCAGGACTTCGTCTTTCCATAAGAAAGTCCAGAAGGCGCTTCGGAAGTTCAAAGGCGGGTTCGACCTTGTATTCGCTTTATCCAGGACATTCCCCTCCGATATCTACCGCGTGACTGAATCACTGCATGCGGAATGGATGAAGATCCGCTATCACAAGTGGCACAGGATGAATCCAAGGCACCGCGGAATTCTCAAGCTTGAGAAGAACATATTCATGCCTGGGAATACAAGGCATGTCGTCACGAATTCCGAGCTTACCAGGAAGCAGATACTGAAGAACTATGGATTTTCCGAAAACAGGATTACCGTCGTCTACAACGGAGTTGATCATGCCAAGTTCTGCCCTTGTGAAAACAAGAAGGAATGGACCAGGCTCCGGAGGATCCTGGAAATCCCCGAGGATAAGTTCGTCCTGCTTTTCCCAGCGGCCAATTTCAAGATCAAGGGGCTTGATTATGCCCTGGGCACTCTTGCGAGGCTTGACAGGCCGCTCCTGGAAAAAACGCTTTTCATTATTGCAGGCGGGGACAAGCAGGAGCCCTACAGGAAGCTTGCGGCGAAGCTTGGCGTCGCCGCGAATGCCAGATTCGTGGGGCGCAAGGAGAACATGCGTGACTACTATGCTTCAGCCGACCTCCTTTTCTATCCGACCCTCTACGAACCTTTCGCAAATGTCTGTCTGGAGGCTTTTTCCTGTTCACTGCCTGTACTGACAACGGCGCTCAACGGCTCCTCTGAAATTGTCAAGGACAGCATCAACGGATTCATCGTCCCTGACGCGACAGAAGAACTTCTCATGGCAAGATACATTGCGAAATTCGCAGCTTTCAGCGAGTCTGAAAGGGCCGGATTCGCCGACAGCGCATACAGGACGTCCCTGAACTACAATTGGACCAAGCATGTCGAGCAGCTTGAACGTGTCTTCAAGAATGTGAAAGCATCAGGGGATTAATTTTCCCCGCCATTGCTCGCCTGAATGGATTGCTTTTCAACTTCTTTCCTTATCTTGGCTATGTCGGCATTGTTGACATAATCGATGATGTTCTTCCAGACTGGATGGAATCCATATCCGCCTTCGGTCATCTCCTTTATCGCATCATCCTTCGACCATCCTTCTTCGATGATCCTGAACATGCAGCTCATGACGCCGGTCCTGTCAGCGCCGTGCTGGCAATGCACGAGGAACGGACCGTTTTCCTTCTTGCGGACTATCTGGAGGAATTTCACGACGTCCTCATCTTCGATGTGCCAGGTCTTGACGTTCAATCTTTCGTTTAGGATGTCCGTTCCTTTGATTTCATCCTTGTCGGAATGGAAAGCCCTGAGGTTTATCACTGTCTTTATACCAAGCTTGCCGAGGTTCTTCATTCCTTCCCCTGTAGGCTGGGCGCTTCTGTAGAGTGTGCCGGTGATCATATGGAGATTCGGAACTCCGTCCAGCTGCATTGGAACAGCCCATTTTGCAGGACGGTCGGCGCTGATTGCCATTAGTGATGAAAGGGACAAGAGCAATGAAAGAAGAAGAGGTCTTTTCATTTGCCGTCGGCATCCCAGTTTATTTTCAAGGACTCCTCGACCATGGAAGTTATTGATTTTTCAACTTCAGCATTGCTTTCGCCGTTGTACGTGGCCCTGATCTTCAGGAAGCCGCCTTTTTTTCCAGTTATGAACGAGAATGATGTGCGCCTGCCGAGATAATCGGTTCCAGTCCTGGCTGTCTGCTCGAAGAAGCATTTGTTAGTGATGAATTTTGTTCCGGCGATTTCGCTCTCGCCGTCACCTTCAAACTTGACATTCCTGTAGTCTCCGCGCTTTTCAAGTTCCCTGATGACATTCTTGACTTCCGCCAGCTCGGTTTTCACCCTGTCGCCGACGCCGTCGGCGATGTTCTTTATGCCTTTGTTGTAGTAGTAGATGTCTATCTTGGTGTCTGCGGACTGGTATCTCACGGACTTCCCCAACGCCGCCGGCTCATATTTCTTTTCACCGCTGAACTCATATTGTCCGATCATCTGCGGATAGTTGGCCTTCTTTTCGGCGGCGGTGCAGACCGCGACGGACAGGATGATGAGAAATGCAACTAGGTGTTTCATGGTGTCCCCAGGTTTAGCTTATTATATTCGGAATGATTATAAATTCCTTGTCCGGTTTGGCGGATAAGGAATTTATACGCCGGACTTCTTCATTGCGGCAATCACCACTTCGCGGTTCCTGGCGCCTATCGGGCACATGGGAAGCCTGAACTCCTCCTTGATGATCCCCTTGATCGCCATGGCGGTCTTGATCGGGATCGGATTCGCCTCGACGAACATGTCCCTGAAAAGAGGGAAGTATTTCATGTGCAGCTTCCGCGCCTTGACAGTGTCGCCGGCAGCGAATGCATCGACCATTTTCTTCAGTTCTGCAGGAATGAGATTTGAAACAACGCTGATAATGCCTTTCGCCCCGACTGACATCATGGGGATCGTAAGCGAGTCGTCTCCGCTCAATACCGTTATGTCGCAGACATCGAGAATGGCGCTTACCCTTTCGACGCTTCCTCCAGCTTCTTTTACGGCGATAATATTCTTATTCTTTGAAAGTCTTGCTATAGTCTCAATCGGAATCGCAATTCCACATCTGCCAGGAACGTTGTACAGGACGACCGGAAGGCCGCATTTGTCGGCGATCGCGCTGAAATGCCTGTAAAGACCTTCAGGCGTAGGCTTGTTATAGTATGGAGTCACCTGCAGAGTGGCGTCCGCTCCCGCCGCCTTGGCTTCATTGGTGAGGTATATGGCCTCGTCCGTGGAGTTTGCTCCTGTTCCGGCGATGATCCTGCATCTGCCGTTTGCGGCTTCGATGGTTTTTTCAATAACCATTATATGCTCTTCAAAGGAGAGGGTGGGGGATTCGCCGGTTGTTCCGACCGGGACAATACCGTCCACACCCGCCTTGATCTGCATATCTACAAGCTGTGCGAGTTTCTTGAAATCAACCTTCCCGCTGGAAAACGGTGTCACAAGGGCGGTATAAACTCCTTTGAGTTCCATAAAATCACAACCTTTCAAATATTTATAGTCCCGGAATAAACCTCGGCTGCCGGCCCCGTGAGAAGCGCGGAAGGAGGGGTAGTTAACATATTGTCGGACTCGCAGAATTCAACCTTTAGAATATCATCTTCAACCGTGATGAACTGGAGAGGCGGCCTTTTCCTGAAGAATTCATGGATGACGACTGCGGCTGCCGTGATCCCTGTTCCGCAGGCCGACGTCTCACCTTCCACGCCTCTTTCATAGGTCCTGATCCGGCACGGGCCTCGCAGCGGGATTCCAATGAAGTCCACGTTTGTGCCGGCAGGAGCAAATCTCCTATGGAAACGCAGTTTCCTTCCTTCTCCGCACACGTCGGTTTTCCTGATGTCCTTTACTGGGACGACGAGATGCGGAACTCCAGTGCTTCCGAAATACATCTTCTTCCCGGCCAGGGAAATTTCACGGAACTTCTCCTTGACGGGGATTTTCACCTGGACAGTGTTTTTCCCGGTGATGACTGCTTCAAGGATTCCGGAGCCGGTGCTGATGCTGATCTTCTTTCCGCCTCTAAGTTTCCTATGGCAGAAAAGACCGGCGCACCTGAGCCCGTTGCCGCACATGCCGGCTAAGGAGCCGTCGCTGTTGAAGAAATCCATTCTGAAATCCGCACCGTAATTCTTTCCGTGGGAAAGTATCATAAGCCCATCAGCTCCAATGCCACGGTTCCTTGAGCACATTCCTTTGATTTCAGCAGTGGAGGGATGAAATTTTCCGGATGCATCGAAAACGACTATGAAATCGTTTCCGGCGCCATGCATTTTTGTAAATTCAATTTTCATGTTAAACACCCAAGGATTTCCAGTTTCTTCTTTCAACTTCCGAACTTCCGCACTTTTTTCCTCTCACCTCAGTATCCCTGCCTGTCCCCAGTAGAATATGCCTGCGGTACAGCCGTTTAAAAGTGTGACAAATGTGGCGGCGAGCAGGGCCTTTGGACCAAACTTTGTCATGGTAGGGAGCTGGTTGGGCGCAAGCGTGCCCGTACCACCTATGAATATCGCCATTGAAGCGACATGTGTGAACCCGCACAGCGCATAGCTGGCGATCAGCAATGTCCTGGGATCCCCGCCGTTTGCTGCGAATTTCGCAAGATCCAGATATGCAGGAATTTCCGTCAGGATTATCCTTGTCCCCAGCATATGCGAGACAATGCCCACGTCTTCCGGACGTATTCCCATCATATATGTGAAAGGATAGAAAGCCCAGGAAAGGATCTCGATGAGGGTTACTGGATTGACAATGCCGGCTTTTACCTGGAGGAAACCCAGGGAGCCTTCGAAAATCCCAAGAAGACCGACAAAAGCAATAAGCGTTATGCCCACGCCGAAAGCCAGTTTTGCACCATTTGAAGCTCCGTTTATGATAGACTCTATCCAGTTGGTGTCGGGATCCGCGTGGATCCTGCATTCAGCCACGTTCATGGTCTCCGGAACGCCTGTTTCAGGTATCATGAGCTTTGTTATTATGAATGTTGCAGGAACCGACAAGAGGGAGGCGCTCATCAGGTGTCCCGCGATCATCGGGAAATCCCTGTTGAGGAAAGAGACATATACTGCCAGGACGCTCGATGCGACAGAAGCCATGCCTGCGACGATGATCGTGAACAGCTCCGAGCGGGTCATTTTTGCGAGATAAGGCCTGATGGCAAGAGAGGCTTCGATTCCAACGAAAATGTTGGCCGAGGCGGAGAGGGATTCAGCCGCGCTAGTCCTCATCGTGTGCGTAAAGAGCCTTGCAAAAGCCCTTATGACAACCTGCATGAGTCCTATGTAATACAGTAAGGAGATTATGCTGGAGAAGATTATTATGAAAGGAAGTACCTGGAAGGCCAGTATGAATCCAGTAGTGTCGTTGGTCTCCCCGAGTTTGCCGAACACGAACACGATGCCCTGCCTTGAATGTTCGATCAGCTTGTTGAACATGTCGCTGAACAGGACAAACATCTCCCGTGTGCCGGGGATTGAACCGCCCAGGAGCTTTTCAGGAGCGCAGAAGAGAAGCACTGCAAAAATGAACTGGAGAAGAATTCCACCGATGATCGGACGCCAGCAGATCCTGCTCCTTGCATCACTTAAAATCCATGCAAAAACAATCAGGAATGAGAAACCTGCAAGGCTTATTAGATTATACTGCACTCCTCAAAGCTCCATTGACGCGGCATCCCGCAGGAGGAATTCTACTATTTGACCTCTTGGAACATGTTCGCGTATTTCTGGGAGATCTCTTCGATGTTATCCGGAGTGATCAGGATATATCTCTTGTCGAAGGCGGCCTTTATGTCTGTAGGAGCGGCTTCATCCGTGAACTTCGCGCTGGGATTGACTGCTACGATGACAGCCACGATTCCAGACTGGAGGGCAGACTTCAAGTTGTGATATGCTCCGTTGATGATGGCAAGCTTCGGGCGCTTTTCAGGTTCCATCGTCCAGACCTGCATGTTTTCAACATCGTTGGGCAGGCCTATGAAGGAGACGACGAGATTACAATCCGGATATTTCGTCATGAGGTCGTTGAAGCTCTGGGCTGTCATGACTTCCTGAAGCGGAATCATGTCCATTTCCTCGGGGTTTGGCTGAGGACGTCCTTCAGGCCAGGCAATTGCGGGAGTCTCAGTGGCTGAAATAGTCGCTTTTCCGCCAAGGCCCTGTTTGAAGGCGTCGAGGAGGGCAGGGGAACGGGTATCGTTCTGGCGCTGTTTGTCGACGATGAGCAGAATCTTCGCACCGGGTATCTTATCTGCGATGTGCTTGCCGAGCATGACATAGCTGGATTTTGTGTAGGTGAACTCATTCTGGATGATTTTCTGGGTTCCCTGGTCGCCGAGAACACCTGTTTTCATGAGTATGACTACGGCGGAGAGGAGGACGAGAATCATCAGTCCTACTGCCGCAGGTTTTGCAATTGCAACAGAATCCTGTTTTTTTGCGCATACTATCATTCCGACAAGCGAAAGAACCATGACAACGACTGCAATGATTCCTCCAACACCTAAATTCTGCAACATTTGACCCATATTAAACCTCCGGATATTTTATTAATTAAACATAGGCTATTATATCTTGCCGAATATGCTATGACAAACTCAATGAATAAGAAATTTGAATAAAAGTACAGGATGGAAAGACATTGCCACGCTCATTTGATGAGGAAAACCATCCTCATCAGGAGATTCCCGGAGGTCTCAAGGCTTGATGACGAAAGTTTGTCCAATGTGTCTCCAGCGGTATGCCAGTACCTGTTGTTTTCACCATATTCGAAATCGATTATGTCTATGGCTGGCAGCCCGATATCGAGGAACGGGACGTGGTCGTCGATGATGCTGTTTTTGCTTTTCGAGATAAAATCCCTCTTCTCCTTTGCGGCAACGGCAAGTGCCAGCTCCGTCAGTTCAGGCGTGGAGTTTGCCGGTATTGTTATTTTCAAATCCCTGTCTCCAATCATATCCATTATGACAACAGCCCTGCAGCTTGATGTCATTCCCGAGTCTTTCAGCCTGGCGGCAAGTCTTCGGCTTCCAAAAAGACCATCCTTTCCAGAGTAATTTACAAGACATTCCTCTCCATCAAAAAAGACAAACTTCAAAGTATAGTGCGGTTTTACTCCGGATTTTTTCAAGGTGTTGATTGCAGAGAGAAGAAGTCCCGTGCTTGATGCTCCGTCGTTTGCTCCTGCGAAATCGGGGACGGTTTCAATTTTCTTTGTGTCGTAATGGCTGCCGATTATAATGAAATCCTTTGACTTTCCAGGCATATCCACTGATATGTTCCTGTAGACCGTCCGGATCCCTTCCCCGTTCAATAGTTCCCACTCATCCGTTTCAGGATTGAGTCCGGACGCCGAGATTGACTGCCTGATATGCTCGGCGGCTTTTGCGGCATTTTGGGATCCGCTGGGCTTGGGGCCGATCTTATAAAATGCGGCAACCCGGGCGAAGATATCATCTCCGTTCATGGCAGGAGGCTGGATTTCAGTTCTTTTCGAGCAGGACGAGAGCAGGATGAGTATAATCAACGGGATGGTTTTTGATAAGGTGCTCATCTGCCTTTGTCAAGATGGATTCCCTGGCGCAGGAAAGTGGGTATGTCCAAGTCCTGTGATGCATAAATATTTCTCGACGTATTTGAGAATATCCCCTTGGATACCGGCAGCAGTGGAAGTTCCGGCTGGTCTGAAGGCGTCTGTTCCGGAAAGTCAGACGTTTCGGCTGATTCCTCGCCTCCGATATCCGGAAGCATTTCATAGCGCACTGATACAAGGGTTATATGTATGAAGCCTGCGTAGAGCTGGTCCGTGTTCGCGCCGACAATGAGCTTGGTTTCCGGGCCGGTATAGCGCTGGACTGCCTCAAGGGTATGCCGCATCTCGCCGATGTTGAGTTCTGGACCGCCAGTAAGCGTAAGGATCGCCGCGTTCGCCTCCTTGAGGCTGTCTATGCCTCCAAGCAGGGGCGATGCCATCAGCCGCTCAAGTGCGAGATGGCAGAAGTTTTCACCTTCGCTCCGCTGGGCGGTGCCAAGCCCTATGCAGCACATCGACTTGCGCTTTTGAAGCACATTCTTGAAATCGGAAAGGTCGGACGACAGGATGTTCCTGCATCTTATTATCTCGGTAATTCCCAAAATGGCCCGGGCGATTTCAATGTCGGATTTCCTGAACGCCTCTTCCGCAGGCGTATGCGAAGGTATCGAAGAGTATAGAATGTCATTTGGTATTGATATGACAACGTCCGCGTCAGGAAGAAGCATCTTGATGCCGGCTTCGGATATCTCGCGTTTGCTGTGGCCTTCGAAGGAGAACGGTGCCGTGACGATGAAGATCGACGGTATCCCCATTTTCTTTGCGGTTCTCGCAAGGCTTGAACAGCCTGCGGTCGCTGTGCCACCGCCCATTCCACCGGCAACTACCAGCAGGGACGACTCCTTTATGAAATCATTGATGACATTTCGTGACGGATGGGCAAACGCCCTCTCGCCCTTTATCACATTTCCTCCGCAGCCCAGGCCCTGCGTCCATTCGAAGCCTACAGGGAAGCAGTTCGGAATCGCTGACTTCTCAAGAGATGCCTTGTCGGTATCCGCAGCAGCTATTGAAAGCCAGGATGATGCGCTCATCAGGGAAAGCTCCTTGATGATCCTGGTGCCGGCATTTCCCAGTCCGATGACTGTAGCCCTGGCTGTTATGTCTGCATTGTCCGCCGCCATTTTTCAAACCTTTTCCATGAAATCAGAATTTTATTGCATTCTTGAGCCATCTCATCGTTTCGCGTGAAGCCGAGATGAGCTTCCTGTCAATGTTCTTTATCATTTCAGGACCGGATTTCCTGATCTGCCTGTCGCGCTCACCGTGCTTCAACAGTCCGAATACCATGCCGTATCTCGGGGATTTCAGATTGGTTACAGCGCCGCTGAGCTCGATCGGATTACCTATCCTCACAGGCATTTCAAAAACAGAGCCGGCCATCTCCCTGACCTGCGGCAGAAGGGCTCCTCCGCCTGTCAGGACTATTCCCCGGTCGATGAAAGGAAGCATTCTTGTCGACTGGAGCTGTGAAAGAATGAGATTGAACAGTTCCCTGAGCCTGAGGTCGATTATCTTTTCGATTGTGACTGCTGGTATTTTCCGGTTTGTACCGATGTTCCCTTCGATCTCGATGAAGGCCTGGCCGTTTTCCTTCCTTGAATGGATCGTGTTGTTGACAAGCATTTTCCTGAACAGGGAGATGTTGTTGATGTCGAGCCCTACGGAGAGGTCGTTTGCGATATGGTCGCATCCGACCGGGATCACTCCGCTTGCATGCGCACCTGAATCATGGAACAGCATGTATTCTGTCGTGCCGGCACCCATGTCCACGAGAAGCACCCCGTTCTTGAGTTCCTCGTCGGTAAGTACTCCGGATGCGGCGGATATGGTGCTGAAGACCGGAATTGAAGTGTCATATCCGAGTTCGCGCAGGGGGGCCAGGAAGTTTTCAACGCAGTTGCGGTTTCCGTAGATGATATGGGCGAAAGCCTCCAGCTTGTCCGCAATCTGACCTTCGGGATCGGCTATGCGCCTGAGGCCGTCAATCACAAAGTTGGCGTCTATGGAATTTAAAATCACGCATTCAGGCGGGATTCCCACCATCGTGGCATTCTTCAAGGCTTCAACCATGTGGTCCGGTGTGATCTTGCGGCTTTCACCGGTGACTATCACATGTCCTGAACCGCGCATGGATCTTATGTGGCTGCCTGTAATTGCGATGTAGAGGTTGTTGCTGTCGATTTCAGTGTCCGCGGAATATTCGGCCTTTTCTATCGCCTCGTCAAGCGCCCTGGTAACCCGGTCCATTTCGATTATTTCGCCCTTGCAGACCGCGCCGGATTCGACGGCGCTTTCGCCATGGGCGAGAACTGAAAGATGCCCTTGCGGACTTCCTTCTCCGATAAGCACGCAGATTTTCGATGTGCCTATCTCGACGGCGGTTATTATGTGGCGGTTCTTGAACATCTTATGAATTTATCTTTGAGATCACATTCTTTCAACGACTGTTTTGGCGAATTCCGAACAAGAGACCTCTTTTGCGCCTTTCATCAGGCGTGCGAAGTCATAGGTGACAACCTTGTCCGATATTGCAGTCTCCATCCCGTTGATGATCAGGTCGGCGGCCTCGTTCCAGCCGATGTGCCTGAGGAGCATCTCGCCTGAAAGGGCGAGGGAGGAGGGGTTCACCTTGTCGAGTCCGGCATATTTAGGCGCAGTCCCATGTGTGGCCTCGAATATGGCATGTCCTGTCTCATAGTTGACGTTCGCTCCAGGCGCTATTCCAATTCCACCTACGCATGCCGCCAGCGCATCGGAAATATAGTCGCCGTTCAGATTCATTGTCGCAATCACGTCATATTCGTCCGGACGTGTGAGAAGCTGCTGCAGGAACGCGTCGCAGATGCAGTCCTTCACCAGGAACTTGCCGGCCGGCGCCTTCCAGTTGCATTCCGAGGCTATGGCCGACACATCGGAAAATTCCTTCTTCGCAAGTTCATACCCCCAGTCCTTGAAGGCGCCTTCAGTGAACTTCATGATATTTCCCTTGTGGACAAGCGTCATGCTCCTGCGTTTTTGTGCGGTGGTATATTTCATCGCGGCACGCACAAGCCTGTCCGTACCCTGCCTTGATATCGGTTTCACTCCGATGCCGCATGCCTCGGGGAACCTTATCTGCTTTACGCCCATTTCATCCTGCATGAAGTTGATCAGCTTCTTGGCTTCCGCGGAATCCGCCTTCCATTCTATGCCTGCATAGATGTCTTCGGTGTTTTCGCGGAACACAACCATGTTGGTCTTTTCAGGTTCCTTGACAGGCGAGGGGACTCCCTTGAAATAGCGGACAGGCCTCAGGCATACATACAGGTCGAGTTTCTGCCTAAGTGCAACGTTGAGCGATCTTATGCCGCCTCCGACCGGCGTGGTCAAGGGGCCTTTGATGCCGATGATGTAGTCGCGGACCGCGTCGAGGGATTCATCCGGAAGCCATGTGTTTTCACCATACATGGCATTCGCCTTTTCACCGGCATAGATTTCCATCCATGATATCTTCCGTTTCCCGCCATAGGCTTTTTTTATGGCGCTGTCCCAGATATGCATGCTCGCCTTGGTTATATCCGCGCCTATGCCGTCGCCTTCGATGAAGGCAATCACCGGGTTTTCAGGCACTGCGAGGGAACCGTCTCCGGCAACTTTGATTTTATCGCCTTTTGGGACGATTATCTTCTTGAAATTCGACATTTTGATCTCCATATTCCTAAATAGATTCAGGCTTTAAAAGTTTCTTTCAGTCAGTTGACCGTGTAAGTTAAATTAAAATGAATAGCTTTCAACAAAGCTACTGAAAATTTATGGGATTATCTCCTATGGATGGAATGGAAACAAGACTTCTGGCGCGGATCATCTGGGACTATATGCTGCTCGGGCACAGTCTTGAAAAGTCCGACTGCATAATCGTCCTTGGCAGCCATGACATACGTGTTGCAGAACGTGGAGCCGAACTCCTGCTCCAGGATTACGCGCCATTGCTCGTCCTGTCCGGCGGTCTGGGAAATCTCACACGGGGGATATGGACCAGGCCCGAAGCCATGATCTTCAAGGATGTCGCCCTCAGGATGGGAGTTCCTGAAAACAGGATAATTGTGGAGGACACGTCGTCCAATACCGGTGAAAACGCTCTTTTTTCAATGAAGCTCCTGGCCGAAAACAATATCTTCGCCGACACCGTGATCCTCGTCCAGAAACCCTACATGGAGAGGCGCACATTTGCGACTTTCATGAAACATTACTCAAAGGTCAGGGCATTTGTCACATCTCCGCAGATATCCCTTGAGGATTATCCCAACGATGAGATTTCCTTCGAAGATGTCGTGAACATCATGGTCGGCGACCTGCAGAGGATAATCCTTTATTCGGCAAAGGGTTTCCAGATCCCGCAGGACGTTCCCCCGGAAGTCATGGACGCCTACGGGAAACTCAAGGAAGCTGGATTCACGAAGAACCTTGTCGAGTAGGTACGGGCTTTAGCCTGTACCATGAATTCAAGAATGGTACACCCTAAAGGACGTACCTACTTAAAAAACATTCAAATAAGCCTCCACTTCTCCTGCTTTGTTTGAAAGATGCGTTTCCGGCTGTAAACTTTCCGGTTGGAAACTTAAAAAATAAACGGGGATTGAATGCCAGACAGGAATTACATGGGGAATCCGCTGCGGGACTCGCGGTCAAGTTTCAGCCTGCTTATGCTGCTGCTGTTCGCAAATGTCGCTTTTTTCATAGTCCAGATTTCCACCGAGAGGGATGTCGCAACCCAGTACGGAACCTACAGGACCAGCGATTTCACGGAATCCCTCGCGCTTGACGCCAAAGATGTCAGGCACGGCCAGATATACAGGCTGTTCACATATATGTTCCTCCACGGCAGCGTCATGCATATTCTCTTCAATATGTGGGGCCTCTACATGTTCGGCTCAATCCTTGAACAGAGGATCGGCCCGTTCAGGTTTTTCAACCTTTATTTCATCAGCGGACTGAGCGGTGCCGGACTCTGGATGCTTTCCAACTGGAACAGTTCAATCCCCTGTGTCGGTGCAAGCGGAGCTGTCTCAGGAATAATAATCGCGACGGCGATGTTCTATCCGGACATGAGGATCATGCTGCTGATTCCACCGATTCCCATGAAGCTGAAGACATTTGCATTCGTGTTTCTCATCGTAGAGCTGGCTTTTGAATTCGGCGTGTCCGACGGAATTGCGCATCTCGCACACGTCGGTGGTTTCCTTGGAGGATATCTTTATATAAGACTGCTTTATAAGGATGAAATATGGGACATGCTCTCAGTGTTCAAGTTTGGGAAGGGCAAAAGTCTTTATTCCATGAAAAGTCCGCCGCCGGGGTGGAGCGTGACGGACAAACAGGTCACACAGGCGGAGATGGACAGGATACTCGACAAGCTTTCCGCCACCGGAATCAACAGTCTCACCGAGCAGGAAATGGAAACACTCAGAAAAGCCCGCGAACAGATGCGTGCCGAAAGAAAAGGATAGATCATGCCAGTTAAAAAGAGGAAAATCAAAGAGGACAAACCCGATATGAAAGCTAAAACTGAAAAGAGGCCGAAGCCTCCACCTCTTGGGAAAGGGTGCAAGGAGATCGTATGGCTTACAAGCGAGGCTTCCCCCTATGCCAAGACCGGCGGCCTTGCCGATGTCTCCGGTGCGCTTCCTGTAGCATTGTCTGAAAGAGGACACCGGGTTTCAGTAATCATGCCATACTATCCTCAGATGATGGGCGAGTACAACAGGAAAATCAATGTGTGCTTCCAGCTGCTCGGGGTTCCGTTCCTCGGCAGGACGGAATGGGCGCAGATACTCGAACACAAGGTGAATCCGAACCTGACATACTATTTCATCGAATACCACAGCTTCTTCAACCGGCCGGCCCTCTACGACTGGCTCGGCATGGAATACGGGGACAACTCCGAAAGATTCATCTTCTTCTGCAGGGCCGCCATGCAGGCGATCCTCGCCCTGAGGATAAAACCGGACATCCTGCACACGAATGACTGGCATACTGCTCTCTGCAGCGTCTATATGAAGAGCCCGCTGTACAGGAATTATCATAACTTCGACAATACTGCTTCGATTCTCACAATCCACAACCTCGCATACCAGGGGGTGTTCCACAAGTCCCATCTTTATTTCACAGGACTTGGCTGGGAATATTTCACCATGCGCTGTCTTGAGTTCCACGACCAGATTAACCTGCTCAAGGGCGGAATCATGACTGCCGACTTCATTTCCACTGTCAGCCCGACCCATGCACAGGAAATACTTTCCCCGATGTACGGATTCAACCTTGACGCACCGCTCAGGGAACGCAGCGTTGCTGGAAGGCTCAGGGGGATTCTCAACGGAATAGACGTGGAGAAATGGGATCCTCAGAATGCCAGGAATATTCCTGCAGCCTATTCTGTCGAAGACATGTCGGGAAAGGCCGTCTGCAAGGCTGAACTGCAGAAGGCCTTCAAGCTCCAGCAGAGACCTCATTCACCTCTCATGGGAATAGTCGCCAGACTCGCCTACCAGAAGGGGATCGATGTGTTTGCGGCGGCCATAGAAGACATGCTCGCATACGACGATGTCCAGTTTGTCATACTCGCTTCAGGTGATACCGCGCTCCAGAACTGGCTGCTTGCCCTTGCGGTAAAGCATCCTGCGAAATTCGCAGTCCATATCGGATACAGCGACAAGCTTGCGCATCTTGTCGAGGCAGGCAGCGACTTCTTCGTCATGCCTTCAAGATATGAGCCATGCGGCCTGAACCAGATGTACAGCATGCGCTTCGGCACGCCTCCGGTAGTGCGCGCTACGGGCGGCCTCGACGATACTGTTGTGAATTTCAATCCTAAGGATTATTCCGCATCGACAGGATTCAAATTCTGGGATCTCAACCAGAAATCACTTTTGAACACCCTCAGGTGGGCCGCATCGGTATACAGGCTTGACCCTGAAGGATACAGGCAGACCCAGATCAATGGGATGAACCAGGATTTCTCATGGAACCGGACGGCCGGACAATATGAGGAACTTTACGAAGATGCGACTAGCGCAGTTTGACTATCATCTCCCCGAAGAGCTCATCGCCCAGTTCCCTCCTGAAAACAGAGGGGGCTCAAGGATGCTTGTCATGGACAGGACATCCGGCGGGTGCGAAATCCGCAGTTTTTCCTGCATCGCTGATTATCTCGAGGAAGGAGACTGCGTCGTCATCAACAACACCAAGGTCATCAACGCCAGGATTTTCGGCCGCAAGAACGGCGACGGCGCAAAGGTTGAAATACTTTTCCTGAGGAGGGTTGACGACCGGAGCTGGACCTGCTTCCTGAAGCCGGGAAAAAGAATGCGCGTTGGAACCAGGATAAAGGTCAGCACCCCTGACGGAAAAGAGCTGTGGGTAATCATTGTTGAAAGGACTGACGATGGGATTTTCACTGTCGCCTCCGAAGATGTTTCCATAGCCGAAATACAGGAACTTGCCGGACACGTTCCGCTTCCTCCTTATATAAGAAGGGACGATCTGCGTTCGGATGCAAAAAGATACCAGACTGTTTTCGCAAAGGAGGAGGGGGCTGTTGCAGCTCCGACGGCAGGCCTTCATTTCACGGATGAAATTTTTGCGGAGTTCGCAGCCAGGGGAGCTTCCGTTGCGGAATTGACTTTGCATGTCGGGCCGGGGACTTTTCTTCCTGTCAGTTGTGATAGGATTGAGGATCATGCCATGCACTCTGAATTTTTTCTTCTGCCACGTGAGGCCGAAGAAAAAATCAACAGGACGAAAATGAATGGGAAGAAGATCCTGGCTGTCGGCACGACCACTGTGAGGGTGCTGGAGACATGTGCAAACGAAGATGGCACCGTGAGGGCAGGGACAGGGGATACGTCGATATTCCTGTATCCTCCGTATAGGCCGAAGGTTCCTGACATGCTGCTCACTAATTTCCATCTGCCAAAGAGCACATTGCTAATGCTCGTGTCGACATTTTCAAGTCTGGATAATGTCATGAATGCTTACAGCCTGGCGATTGACAGCAAGATGAAATTCTTCAGCTACGGCGACTGCATGCTTCTCAAGTAGGAGTCATCCTGAGGATGACGGGTGGATGGATTTATTCGCCGGTGGCGAATTGTTGGATGACCCGCCTTCGCTGTGAAGCTACGGCGCGGCAAGATGGATGACTGGGGTTGAATTCAAAGAGAAACAAAGAATGCTCCCTTGTAAACAAATCTTGAAAAAAGGCATTTCTGATTTTTTGACAGGATTGTTTTATTCTTATGTCTTTGACAGGCAACCATCCAGCAATTCGCCCAGGCGAATAAATCCAGCCATCCAATCATCCATGTGCATGCGTAGGCATAGTCAGCATTGTCTGGTTTGAAGTCATGAAGGCCTTCAAGTATAAATATTCGCTGAAGGGCATCCTTCAGTGAATATTTATTGCTATTTCTTTTCCTGGAGTATTTTCTTGAAATACTCGCCGGAGCTGGTAGGATTGTATTCCTTGTCCTTCAGGAGGCATGGACGCCAGGAGCATGAAAGGCACCAGGCGCACCAGCTTATGTTGCCGGCATCAATGCACTTCTTGAATTCCTTCTGGTAGTTTTCAGATATTTCCTTCAGATATGCGGTCGTCTTGTCGTTTGAAAGGATGCTTTCCAGGAGCTTCCTGTTCATGTCGCTGAAGTAGAGCTTGTTCCCACTCTGCCTTCTGACTTCATCCATCTGCTGTTTCAAGTCAGGATTGATTTCAAGGACTCTCTTCTGCACGTCGGACATGTTTATAAAGAGTTCGACGTCATAGCCTACTTCGGTTATGAACACGAACTGCTTCTTTGCCAGCATGCTGATCAGCTTGAAATTCTTGAATGTCGAAAGCTGCGAGTCTGCTGGATATGGATGGACTGCATATCCGACATTCTTCCTCGACACAGGATAACCAAGCGCAAAGGAGATGTCATGGGCCCATGAAAGACCGGAGATCAGGCAGATCGCCTCAGGATCATTCCGCTGCACGGTGTCGACCAGCTGGGCCATTACGTCCGTCCATTCAATCCAGTCCTTTTCAGTTATCTTCATGAATTGCTTGGTGACTGGCTCGCTGAACATTTCATACATGGCGACAGTCTTGTTGCCCTTGAAGTGCTTGGATACATCGTTCCAGAAGCTGTAGAGATCTTCGGTGGTCGTACGGGTTGACTTGTCGGAGGGGTTGTCGGTGCTCGGCCATCCGGCGGCCTGATAAGCTATAACGACATACATCTTGTGCTTCGCGGCCATTTCAACGGCGTCGCCAAGTGATTTTAGGGCGTTTGTCCTGCCCTGGAGTTTCCATGACAGTGGAAGCACTGGAAGTCTGACAACATTCGCGCCCCATTCCTTGGCCGTAATAAAAAGCTTTTCGTCAAAAGGCACGCATTCGTTCTGGAAACTCGCATTGCTTGCGTTCATGGCGACAGGATCCCTGATGGAAAGACCTTTCAGGACGAAAGGCTTCTTGGCCTCATCGACAAGATTGTTTGTTTCAATGTGGAACTTCTGGGGATAGACTGCTTCCTTCTGTGCGGACAGCTTCAGATTGAAAGCAAAGGCTGTAGTTAAAATAAGAGCAAAAACTATTGTCTTTTTCATTTTTCCTCCGTTGTAATGGTTATGTAATATATTCCCATATGCCTCGGTTTCCTCCCCCGAATTCATAAAAAAGCGTTTTTTTTGAGCCAGCCGATGCATAAGTCAACCCATGTCGACACGCAGGAATCGCCCTGCGCCATGCCCATGCCATGCGGTCCCTGAGGATAGATATGCAGCTCGAATGGCACTTTCTTGCTGCTCATCGCAGTGGCGAAAAGAAGGCTGTTCTCTACCGGCACAACTGGATCCGTCGCCGTATGCCACAGGAATACCGGAGGCATGCCACTGTGGACATTAAGCTCAAGCGACATTTTGTCCAGAAGGGCTTTGTCTGGATTTTCCCCCAGAAGATTTTTATAGCAGCCCGGGTGCCCAAATGCCTGTGTGCTTAAGACCGCATAGCACAATATGCCGGCATCCGGCCTCGCGGAAACATTGTCCTTGGCAGGCAGGATCTTCTCCGCCCATCCGGAATGGACGCAGATGCTGCCGGCCAGATGTCCGCCTGCCGAAAATCCCAGCACCGCGATCTTGTCCGGCCTGATGTTCCACCTTGCGGCGTTCCTGCGGACAATCCTCACCGATTCGGCGGCATCAAGCAGAGGGGCGGGATGGCGGTTGGGGGACACGCGGTATTCAAGCATGAATGCATTCAGACCGTACTCGTTGAGTCTTTTGCAGACATCCCGGCCTTCATAGGTGATCATCTTCTTATGGTAGCCGCCCCCTGGCAGGACTATTACGGCTCCTGAAGGCTTGCCGGTTTTGACAAGGAAGCTTTCCATGTATGGCTGATAGCCGTCGCCATTTTCCGCGAATGGCGCTCCGTCAGGCCACAGGTCTATTTTTTCTGAGCTTGTAATTTTCATCACCCCTTTCAAATCAAATTCAACCAGCCGTCCTGCATCATTTTCCTAAAACAACATCAAGACAGAATTCCCTCAATGCAAGATCGGTGTTCACGTTCCATTGCAGTATCTTCAGCAGTTCCTCCGATTTGCGCATCATCTTATACGCCTTTTTGAAACTTGAGTCGGACAGGCTGTTGTCCATGCCGGAAAACATTTCGGGATTTGCAAGTGAATCCATGGGTATTCCTGATGAGATCATGCAGGCCTGCGCCGACCATGCATGTATCAGGCTGAGCATGGAATCCCTCATCCTTATGAATTCCGACGCAACGGCGGCTTCCATCCTTTTCTGTATCTGTTTCTGGGCGGATGGTTCGAGATTCTTCGAATCGGCGACAAGTTTTTCCCATTTGCCTGTTATTTTCTCCTCAGCCATATCCCTCAGGCCGTTTGAAATGGATATCATCGTGCATGCGCATTCCTCGGCGCTTGAAAGCGTCCCTGATGAAAACAGCAGCTTCCTGAGGACGGGGATTATCTTCAAAATGTTCTCGTCGTCATAGACGGTCTTGTTCCTCAGAAGGAGGATGGTCTGGCAACGCGACCGGATCGTCGGCAGAAAGGAAAACGGGTTCGATGTCAGCAGCAGCAGGAATGAGGACGGCGGAGGCTCCTCCAGCGTCTTCAGGAAACAGTTCTGCGACGCAGCGTTCATGCAGTCGGCCTCGTATACGATCCCTGTCTTTATCCCGCCTGCGATCGAACTTTTCATATGGAACTTCGACTGGAACCACCGCGTAGTGTCAAGGTCCATGTCGTCTTTGCCTATTAATATCTCCCTGGACTTCGAGACCGGGGCAAGCGTGTAAAGTTCGGAGTAGCTCCTGTTTTCTATCTGCCTGCAGGTCAGGCATGCTCCACACGAGTCGCCGTCGCCCCGGGGGGACGGACATGTCACCGCCTGCGCCAGCGCGGTCGCGAAATCCGCGGCAAGCTTCGTGTCATCGCTCTGCACTATGAACGCATGTGCAAGCCGGTCGGCCTTTTTCGCCGAGAGAAGGGCCTTTACCTGGTATGGAAATTCATTTTGGAAGTGATGCAACTGCATTTCTGACTGCCTTGACGATATCGTTGTGGACGACTTCAATGCTTCTCGCGGAACTGATGATTTTTACTCGGTCCGGTTCCTCATCAGCAAGCTTCAGGAATGCATTGCGGACCTTGATATGGAATGAGACATGCTCGTTCTCGATCCTGTCGTGGATCTTCTCCTTCTCGTTCCTCTGCCTGATCCTCTCCTGGCTTTCTTCGGGCGTGAGGTCAAGTATGATTGTCAGATCCGGCGAGCGTCCCATGGTGGCGAACTTGTTGAGCGTACTGATGAATTTCAAGTCAAGCCCCCGGGCGTACCCCTGGTATGCAACGGTCGAATCCGTGAAGCGGTCGCATATCACAGTCGTCCCGCTGCTGAGCGCGGGAAGTATGGCCTCGCGCATGTGCTGGGCGCGGCTCGCCGCGAAGAGAAGCAGTTCGGCCTCGTCGGACACCGGATTTTCCCCGGCATGATGCTTGACTATGTTCCTGATTTCCTCTCCAACTTCAGTACCGCCCGGTTCGCGTGTGAGTACGTATTTTATGTTTTCTTTCCGGAAGTAGTCCTCCAGCATTTTTATGTGGGTGGATTTGCCGGCGCATTCGGTGCCTTCAAAAGTTATGAAAAATCCGCGTTTCATTGATGCTTTCTCGTTATGGTAAACAGCCCTTGCGGGCTTGACTACAAACAATTTCCAGGATTCAATTCGTTTTTGTTCGTAGTAAATGCCGCAAGGCATGTTGTTGAAAAAACAGTTCGAATTCACAGTAAAATATTTCCTTATAGGTTTATAGCAAATCATTGAAGGGAAATTCCAGTAATAAAGAATGGATGGTATGCAATAGGAGTATGTTGGGCTTTCCGTTTCATGAGCCTGTCGGACTTACAGACGAGTCAAGGAATGACTGAAATTGTTCGTAGTAGCGCATGTTTGCGCGTTCTTATTAAGTAGGTACGTGCTTTAGCATGTACCATCTTAATTCGAGCCTGCTCGAAAAGGGTGGTAGCACAGACATTCCTGTCTGTGACGGAAACTGAAATTTGAACCCACGGACAAGAATGTCTGTGTTACTTTTCAAGACAAATTTCATTTTGATATTTCCTTTTCGAGCACCGACTAATTTCCGCGGATGGTACAGGCTGAAGCCCGTACCTGCTTCCCCATCAATCCAAACATCCAACAATCCATCAATCCTTGAATTTTCTCAGATACTTCAGCCTTTCCACCACCGGCGGATGCGAGTAATGGAATTTCGCATAGAGGGGATGCGGATGGAGGTTTGACAGGTTCTCCTGCGTGAGTTTGACAAGCGCCGATGCCAGTCCCTTGTTTTCACCGGTGAGTCCGCATGCGAACTTGTCGGCCTGCCATTCGAATTTCCTGGATATTATATTGAACAGCGGGGCGAGGGGATAGGTGAATGTCGACGCCACGAATCCCAGGAGCACCAGCTTGGCGAAGAAGTCGTCGCCGGACATCATGAACGTCCTGCTCAGAATATCGCTTCCGAGAAGCTGGAAGGCGACATATGTCATGAGCAGCGCTCCGGTTTCGACTATGAAGAGGAGTTTGAGGATATGCTTGCATTTCCAGTGTCCGGCCTCATGTGCGAGAACCGCTAGTATTTCGCTCTTGTCCATCTGCTTAATGAGCGTGTCGAAGAGGACGATCCGTTTAACATGGCCTATGCCGGTGAAATACGCGTTGCTGTGTCCAGTCCGCTTTGAAGCGTCCATCTTCTGGACCTTGCTTATTTTGAGACCGGCCCTCGACATGAGGCTCGATATGTCGGCGGAAAGTGATTCGTCGTCAAGCGGACTGTATTTGTTGAAGAGCGGTTCAATCACGTATGGAGATATGTACATCATGAAGATGCTGAACAGAAAGAACAGCGCCCATACCAGAAGCCACCAGAAAGCCGGACTCGCCAGGATTAACGCCAAAGCCCCGGAAATCAGCAGGGAGAACAGAATAGTTGAAATGAGGAGGGATTTGACAAGATCGCTCAGCCAAAGGCCGAATGACATCTTGTTAAACCCGTATTTCTTTTCAATTTTGAATGTGCCATATAGGTCGAAAGGCATGTCCAGGATCGTCTTGACATATATAAGAGGAAGAAAAAAGACAAGTCCGGATACGATGAAGTTCAGCTTCATTGACCCTATGAAGGCGCTGTACCAGTCAAGCAGACCTGAAAATATGAATACGAGGATTAAGATCTCGTCAAAAACAGTCTGGATGAATCCGAAACGTATTTTATCTACCGTGTAGTCGGCTGTCCTCTTGAGCAGCCCATCGTCTACCTTCCCTTGGAACTCGTCAGGGATGAGATGCCCGTACTTTTTTAAGTGAAGGTAGTTCAGCCAGTCGAGATAAAAATCAAATCCCCGGACTATCGCGTAGGCTGCCAATATTAATATAAAAAATGTATTCATATGTAAATATTCACTGAATTGCATGGTTTAGTGAATATTTACCGTTTTTACTTTCAAAACAAATAAAAACAGCGATATTTCATAAAAATCGCAAAGATTTCCGGAAATGCCGCGTCTAATTGGTAAACACACAGGAATAGGCCATGCAGGAATCTCAGGCTGTTGAAACATTTCTGAAGGAGAAAACTCCTGAAGCCTTTTCCTCGGTTGTAGACGAGCATGTCGGCATGCTTAGGAATTTTGTTTACAGGATCGTTCTCAACGAACACGATACCGACGACATCGTCCAGGAGGCGTTCATAACGGCCTATAACAAGGCCGATTCCTTCAAGGGGAAATCGAAGTTCTCGACTTGGCTGTGCAGGATCGCCTGCAACAGGAGCCTGACGATGATAAGGAACGGCAGCAAGACAGTAGTCACAGACGGTGAGGACTGCCCGGAAATGAGAGACGCCTGTAGCTCTAACACTCCGGACAAACCGATGATCAACCGGGAAACACAGAGCCGTGTCATGACAGCCGTATCAGCGCTTCCGGAGCATCTCAGGGCGGCGATAACGCTGGTGGCGATTGATGAAAAGGATCCTGCGGAGGCCGCATACATACTTGGCTGTAATAAGGCGACATTGTACTGGCGGATTCACAAGGCAAGGAAAATACTGGGGGAAGAACTAGGAGACCTGATATGAAAGCCATGATAATACTCAAGCTGAAGTTTACCTGCCTATGGCAGCGCCTTCGGCGACCTGGGCTTGTACTCCAACAGATGGATTTCATTCGTTGGTTTTCAAACTTTAGTTTGTCTTGTATTAATACTGATGTAGCGTTCGCCGTCTCGGCGAAAATTCCTCTCCTAATTCCTCTTGCCCGAGACGGGCAACTCTACATTAAGAATACTCAACCTGCATACATCAAGGTGCCACATGAAAAACAATAATCTTAACAATATCCTCAAAGACTGGGACAAGAATCTCAAGCCCAGATTCAAGGATGCGTCTTCACTTAAAAACAACGTAATGTCTCAAATAAGGGCAGGCAGTAATTTTATCCCTTCTTCAAATATATATTTTTTTGTAAAAAAAATATATGTGTACAACCTTGCAGCAGCCGCCGCGTTATTCCTGGTGATTTGCGGAGTACTCCTCTTAAATTTAAAAACAAGCAAGCCTGGTCAGGCCACACCGGACCAACTTGCGCTGGTTTCAACTGGCGACATGTCAGACATCAAGAAGATTTCAGGTGAAGTCTCCAAGCTCTTCAATGACAAAGTCCAGTGGATCATCAAGTCAGGCGACAAGATGGAGATAAAGCCTTCGGAGATGACGGACGCGGCTGCGGCAAGTCCCAAGATCCTGGTCAGGCAGACAGTTTTCCGTAAAACCGACAAGGGATGGGAAAAAGTCTATGTCGCCGACATCATCACGAGTCCGGATCAGCAGGTGGTGTTCAAGAATGACAAGAATGACGGCTACCTCTGGACGCATCAGGCAGGCGACAACATAATCGCCCTCGAAGGCCAGATGAAAATAAAGGTAAATGGTGAGACCATCAATCTGAACTATTCCGGCGGCCAGCCCGAACAGACACCCGTCATGCTCAAGAACATCAAAAATTCAAATTCCGAATATATAGTGTATCAGACCGTGGACAGGATATAAGGTTAAACACATCCTTCGACAAGCTCAGGGCAAGCGAATGGCACGAAAGTAATCTGAATTATATGTGGAGCGTTGGCGTCCCGCCGGCAATTAAAAATTGATTTTCAGCAAAGATTTTCACGCATTGTGCGTCTAACTGATATGAAAGGTGAATACATGAAATTAGTTATCTGTAATACTTTCTCTCATGTTTTTGTTTTTAATGCACGCTTATTTGAAAGAATGTTGGCAAGTTTTTGCGCAGCAAAACCTTGCCAATGGCTTTTTTCGTGTCATTCGTGTGTTTCGTGGTTGTTTTTCATCTGTGTTATCTGTGGGCGCATGTTTTGGGTGCGACGTAACCTGCTCCAGGTAATCTGTGGACTGCTGGCTTCGTTTTCCCTCTCTGCAGCCGATATCAAATATGACTCCCCTCAAACCTTCTATGCCGGCAGGGAGACCATTATCAATATCATGGCCGACGGCCTGAACGGAAAGAACCTTTCCTGGAACCTCAAATATTCGAGCCTGACAATCGCCGCTGCGGAGCAAGCAGTTCCGGAAACCGGAATTGTAGAACTCAAGTTCGCATTCCCTGAAATCAAGGATGGCGTCAACGCCACCGCAGAACTCGTTTGCACTTCCGGCGATAAGAAGCTAGTGAAGAATATTTTTTTCTTCTCGCAAAATCCTTTTGCGTTCAAGAAAAAAATATATGAAAAGATGAAGATCGGATTATGGGCACCTTCGGGTGATGCTTCCGTGAAAAAACTCCTTGAATCACTCGGGGTAGTGACAGCTGACGTTGCGAACTTCGCAGGATTCAAGGAGAAACTCCTGATAATCGCAGGGATTGATTTCAGTAATTTCTCCGGACTGGACAAGGAACTGGTCAATATTTGCTCCGCCGGAACAACCATATTGATAATTAATCCCCAGGCAGGCTCCCTGCCTCTGAAAACTGAAAACTTTAAGAATATGATTTTCTCGAGGAACGAGAAAATCATGGATTTCGACAAGAAGTTTGATGTAGAAAGGTGGGGCGACTCAATGCCTAACGACAAAACAATGAAGCTGATCCCCTTTGACGACGGCGTAGGGGTTGAAATCAATAATAATAAAAATGGTTTTGCATTTATATCAGCAAAAATCGGAAAAGGTGAGCTTGTCATATGCACCTGGGAGATATTCGGCAAAGCCGATAAGTCGCCGACGCCTCTTTATTTGCTCGAAAAGTTGATGTCTGAAGCGGAGAAACGGAAGGCCGGAGACCCGGAGAAGGAACCGAAAGGTAATTAGAGCCTCCTCGAAAAGCTAGTCTCAAAATGGAATTTGTCTAAAAAGTAGCACAGACATTCTTGTCTGTGGGCTCAAATTTCATTTTCAACCGCAGACAGGAATGTCCGCGTTACCCTTTTTCGAGCAGCGTCTAATTAGACAGGATAACCCGCCTTCGTCCAGGGAAATTCCTAAGACTACGGCGAGGCAGGCAGGATTTGCGGGATTTTAAATAAGTAAATGGATAATGATTTTTATGCGTAGCAGAAAAATTATAATTACGGAGGAATGAGAATGAAGAAACTCATGATGATGTTGGCGCTGATTGTCGGTCTTTCAGCGGTCGCCCAGAACGAAGAACCCAAAAAACAGGAAGCTGTCAATGTCGAAGTCTATACGGTAGCAGTACTGCCGTTCACGGAATCCGGAGCCGGAGTCGCAGGACTCGGAGAACAGGCGGCGAACATCCTGTTTGCAAAAATGTCGGCAAACCCGAACGTGTGGATGGTTGAAAGGACCGATCTCGACAAGATCCTGAAGGAAGCCGAACTCAATATTTCCGGAGCCGTGAATCCGAACCAGGCAATACAGATCGGACAGCTCACAGGCGCGAAGATTCTTGTTACAGGGTCTGTTTTCAAGGTAAAGGACAAGACTTTCCTTATTGCGAAGGTCATCAGCACCGAGACCAGCCGTGTTCTCGGTAAGAGTGTTGACGGTCTTGGCGGAATTGATGCACTATCAGAGAAACTTGCCGAACAGGTCAATGAGACTATTACAAAAGATGCCGGCAAGCTTATGCCGCAGATAAGGGAACACAAGGACATTGTAGCCGACCTGAAGAAATCCATAGGCGATGCGAAGAAGCCGAAGGTATATGTGAAGATAGAGGAACGCCATGTCGGTTCAGTTACAATTGATCCTGCCGCAGAGACCGAGATGCAGGTGATCTGCAAGGAGCTCGGATTTGAAGTCACAACCAGCGAGAATGATGCGGAACTTCTGATAAAGGGCGAGGGTTTCAGCGAGTTCGCTGGACGCAGAGGAAATCTGGTAAGCATAAAGTCCAGGCTTGAAATCAAAGTCCTCGACAAGAGCGGGAACATCGTAGCCGTTGACAAACAGACCACGGCCGAAGTCGATCTTGCCGAACAGGTCGCCGGTAAGAAGGCCCTGCAGGAAGCTGCTGCGAAGATCGCAGAACGCATCCTCCCGAAGATCGTGAAGAAATAAATTTTGCGGAGCAAAATTTATAACAGTGAAAGTCTGTGGCAAAATATGATTTTTGGTAAGAAATTAATTTCTGTATTGTTTCTGTTTGCTCTCTCCTGCCATCTCCATGCCCAGACGAAGATCGCCGTGATCGCGGACAAGGGGCTGGAGAACTATGCGGATCTGCTGACGGTGGAGTTATCTAAGCAGAAGGACTTGAATGTCATAGAGAGGGCGGAGATTGACAAGGTCTTGAAGGAACAGGAAATTTCATCTGCGAACTTCGCAGGAAGTTATCTCAAGCTTGGCAAGCTTTTGAAAGCCGACGGGCTGGTGATGATAAGGAAGTTTGAGTTTCAGAAGAAGGAATTCCTCGTGTCAAGACTTGTTGCGGTAAACCAGGGAGTTGTGCTGTCAATTTTCTCCAATCCTTTGCCACCCGAGAAGATCGAGAACTGGCCTGCTGATATTTCTGCGAAGTTCGCGCCTTATCTGAACAAGCTTTGCGTATCGCAGGACAAGGCGGTTCCAATTTCGATCTTGAACATCAGGGCGCCGATCGATACACCTGAAATGCGTCTTCTTGAGAAGGAGTTCACTCTGGCCCTTGCGTTCAGGCTTGTCCAGGAAAAGGATTTGTTCGTCCTCGAAAGATGGAAGATGGAGAAGCTTGCCTGGGAAAAGGATATTGACACCGAATCGAGTCCCTTCTGGACCGGCAGCTATCTTCTTGACGGTAGCATCGAGTTTTTTGAAAAAGAGAATGTAAAGGTCAAGGCAAGAGTAAGGAAGGCGGGAGGGGAGGAGAAGATAATTGAGGCAATAGGCAACAGGCAACAGATGTCAGAGATTACGGAGAAGATAACAGCAGAACTCTTGAAGAATATTGGTAAGACACAGGACAAGATCCCGTGGGACAGCGCAAAAGAAGCGGAGCAGTATTTAAAGGAGTCTGAATGGGCATTTAACAGCGGATTATTCGAAGCTTCTCTGTCAGCTGTCCAGGCAGCAAAAGCGCTCGGAAACAAGTCTGAATCATCCTGCTTCCTGGAAGTCAAGGCGTCATCCAATTGCGCCTATCCGGCGAGAAAGCCTGAAACATGGATAAAAATCAATTTGGGCTATGAACCAAAGCTTATTGATGTAACAAAAGACAGCAACTGCCTTGACAATGCATTGCTGTCCATGGAACTGCTCAAGGCAAACATCCTAAGCAAGGTGCCAGAATCGGGACAACGCTTTTCAAATGAAAAGAAATGGCGTGAAACTGCTGAAAGGACGATTCTGAATTCATCTATAGTCCTAAGGGGATATTATGATCAGGGATGCCTGACAAAGGATAAGGAAAAAGCTGCACTGCTGAGAAAAATGTTGCGAGACACATATCCGATAGTAGCCGGAAGATATTTCAACTACGGGCTCCCGACGAGTATTTTTGAATTGAAAGCGGCATACGCACCTTTTTGGAATGAGAAACCGGAAGAGACATTGAAAGCCTATATGGAGCTCCTCTGCAATGAGAATATCCTTGACACAAAACAATATTTCTATGAAATTCAGAGAGATTTGATCTTCAAGTCAGTCCTTACGGAGATGGTAATGCTCCGAGCACCAGCCCAGCAGGGATTACGCATGAAACGCCTGGATGATCCTTCGAGAACGCCGTTCCTTATTGACTGGAGTGGCAAGCTGGACAAGGAGAGCCTTAAAAAGATGTGGGATGGTTTTGTTGAAGAACTATGCAATTCAGGAAATATTAGAGCAAGATATTCCGGATTGTATATCAAGGCATGGCTGCATAATCTATCACACCCAAATGAAAGCAACCGAACGATGATCGAGCTCATGGACATGTGCTGGAATGAAAGGATGAACATCATCGGCGGAAAATCCGGGATCGCCGTATTCTCACTGGATGGATTCAATATCGCCCCAGCTGACAAGGAATTTTCCTGTCAATACCTGTTGAAGTATTTGAAATTCCTACTTGAGGAAAGCACTTCAAGGAAAATCGCGAAGCACTCAAGGAATCTTTCGGATGTTTTCTGTGCCTGGATTAAAGATTCGAATCTTTCCGATGCCAACGAGGTGTCAATCCTGCTGGAAAAGTATAGGAATGCCGTAGGAGGATTGATCAAGGAGAGGAGGATTTATGATTTTACGATAACCTATAATACCGACTTGCTCAAGAAATATCCTAATCTCGGAAAACAAGGCATGGATAAGCTTTCTGTTACAAGAATATGGAATCCCTACGAATCTCCAGATTCCCGGGAATTCAGCGGTTTCCAGATACACGGTCTTTCCGGAACTCCATCAAGAATATACCTGCTATGTTCTTATGCCTCGAAAGGGATGCCAGTTTTTAGAATTGTTTCAATAAAGGCAGAAGGATTGTCGTCGGATTCAGTAGAGGTTCCCTATAAATGTAATAAATCATGCATCTCAGCCATGGACGCATCGGACAGCTATCTTGCAGTAGTCGTCGACAAGAACAAGGCCTTATCGTATGAGTTTAAGTTAGGCCAATGGAGAGAGCACAGCGTTCCGGAGAAGAAATATTCATTTGCGCGGGTTATCGGTACGAAAGCACTCCTTTCTTTTAATCCTTCAACATCTGGGGACGAGGACAGCGGCATAGTCATCATTGATATGGGCAGCGGAAACAGCACTATTCTCGCCTCATCGAAAAGGAATCCTTCAGAATCGCCATTGGACAACGTCCCTCCGTACAAGACAGAGGACATACTGGAAATCCTGCCAGGCACTGCCCTCGTTGCTGTTACACTTAAGGACAAGCCTTATTTCCCAAAACTGTTGTCATATGAGATACCAACAGGTAAATGGAAAGACTTCAATCCCGGAGGAGAAGAATCCAAAGATATTTTCCATGCCAGGATAGCCTTGGATTTTTATGCTGAGGGTGGAGACTCGTATGGGAAATATACGTATGGGGGATTCATGGTGCCGATATCCGATCTGGAATACAGGAAGACAATATTTCTCCATTACAACTCTGAAAAGGAATTGCCTGTAATATTCAAAAATCTTTCTGGATGGAGGAGTTCAGGCAGATATCTCAAGCCTGCCAACAAATATTTATGTTATGATGGGAAGAACGCTTACTACTATACCGAAAGTCCAGAGAAGCCCGTTGGCAAGCATCTTATTGCCTTTCAGGAGAAGGCTCCGGCAGGAATTCCAATACCGCTTGATTTTTCAATGACTGAGAATGATTTTGAACTTATGAACGGAAAGAACAAAGGGATTGACAGAAATGAAGTTTTCTCAAACAATTCCATATCCAGCAACTGTCTCTGGCTGAAGGGAAAAGGATTTTTCATCAAAAGCTGCGATTTGAAAGTTCTCTGGTTCATTCCGCAGGCCGACATGGACGGATATATAGCCAAACACGGAATAAATGATCTTAAATCCGGACAGTAAAATTGACAGGACATGTCTCAAAATGAAAATTGCAGCCTATATACTTTTCCTATGCATGATGTCGTGTGGTTGTTTAAGCGACACCACCTCTGTGTTTTATAGTGGGGAAGGGAAGCATTGCTTCAGGGCTTCCATTAGACCTCCAATTTGGGATGCTGTTATAAATCAATTTAGAATAGATTATCGAATTGAAAATACTGATTCTAAGGAAAGGGAACTGGGGGCTATTGTGTGGTTAGTCGGCAATGATGAAAAAATCATCTATTCGAATCCCAGTACTGGAGAGGCGTATACAAACTATGAACATCGTCTTTTTTGTGTCCTCCCGCCCAAAGGTGCAATTTACGGATCGTTTTTTATCTCAGGCATTAAGGCGGATAACATATATGGAATAGAATGCAAATATTATGCTGAGGACCAGGAATGCTTTGATATTATTGAAAGTCCTATGATTTCTATCAATCAAAACAATAAAATTTCTAACTAGGGGGCTCCTTGTTATAATCTCGCTTAGCGAGAACCAGGAGTTGAATCATCATGAAATCAAATTGTAAATCTTTTTTAGGTGTCTTTGCTTTTGTCCTTTTCCTTATATCCATTCAAGTGCTTGCCGACGGCTGCTTCGTATGGAACGGCTACGATAGGCTGAGGGAGCCGCAGCAGAAGGCGATAATTGTCCATGATGAAGGGGTAGAGGACCTGATACTGCAGGTGAAGTACGAGGGCAAGGCGGAGGACTTCGGATGGATAGTTCCCGTGCCGTCGATGCCGGAGATAAAACCAATGACATATTCCCCCTTCCCAGTTCTGGAAAAGTCGCCTGGAATAAAAATATTCAAAAACTATCTCGATGCCTACAAGAAGTATCATTTGATCAGATATTCAACATTGGAAGGGGGAGATACTTCAAGAACAACCGTAGTAAGAGAGGATTCTGTTGGAATATACAAGACTTCCATCCTTAAGGCGGACAACGGAAGTTCATTGAAGGGCTGGCTTGAGGAGAACAAGTTCAAAGTACCGGAAGGCGGCGAAAGGGCACTCGACTATTACATAAGAAAGAACTGGCTTTTTGTTGCCTTCAGGATAAACGCCAGTTTCATAAACAAAGACAGTGCCGGACGGCTGGCAAGAGGGGAACTTGATCCAATACATCTGATATTCAAGAGCGATAAGCCCGTCTATCCGCTATACATATCGTCCATGAACGCCGACAAGACCAAACTTCTGATTTTTCTTCTTTCAAAGAGAATATATGCCAACGAGTTCTTTGCACCGGATGAGAGCAGTTACCTGCAGGCAGACGACTATGTAAGCGGACTCAAGGAAATGGAACATAATGAGGGGGTAAATATAGTCCAGAGCATTGAAGATCCTATCAGTTTCCATTACAAGCCCAATATGAACACGGTGCTTTTCCAGGAAGTGAACAGGAGTTCTGAATACGACTGGTATCTTGTGAGAATGGTTCGCGAAGTGGAAAATGCCAAAATACAGGACGACCTTGTTTTCACTGATGAAGCTGAACTCATAAAGTCCATCCATGCCAGGATATTGAAGATTCAGGAGCAGAAGGGATATGAGAAGCTTTATCAGATGGCGTGCCCAATGCTTCAAAGTAAGGAATACTACAATTTCCGCCCTGTCTCTGCAGAAATTAAGATTCCTCCTGAGCTCTCTCAGCGACTGACACGCGTCGAGTTCAAGAAGCTCCTTGTTGGCTATCTGAAAAATCCAAGCTCCAGTTTCAATTTCGCCGTTGATAATTCCAGCAAATATGATAAGAACGAAGTCCGCCTGGATATGCAGGAATGGATCATTAATGAAAAGATTTCACTCAACTTCCTCAGATTCCTGAAGATAAACGGCCTAATTTCAACTTTTCTCCAATGCGCGACCTCCGGTGAATTAGTGGAATTCAAGAAACTTTGCAGTGAAAGCAGGGATTCCGATGATCTTCTTTCATACGATGAAACTGATTATGATGGATATGCCAAGCTTCGTCCAAGCTTTGCAGAGATCTTGAAAGATCCTTCGGAGGGCATCTCAAGCGCGGTTAAATGCAACATCCGCTTTCAAAGATTGCTGAAATTGCCAGAGGACTACAAAGTTCCGAGCAATATTTACGAGAATATTAGAATCGAGCCTGATTTTTTCTTCGGCAATGATCTCAAAGGCGAGGCCCAACAGCAGAGTTCAGCATACTATGCCATATATGAATGGTCCGATCCTGTATCATTTAATATATTCAGGAATTGGTTAGCTCACAGGAATCCTGAAATAAGAAGAGCTGCCCTTGCACAGATGCTGGTTTCGTCATTCAATAACGGGTATGGCTTTATCCTTGAATCGGCGATGGACAAAAGGAAGGAAAATGCCGATATACTCCGCCCATTGCTGGATGATCCTGAGCAGAACTGTAGGGAATGTGCGGCTTTTATACTTATAAGGATGAATGATTCCGCTTCAAAAGATTTCTTCCTGAAAACACTCAATGAAGGGCTTTCAAAACCTATTGTCAATGATAAGCCCATATCAGATGGAAACACCCCAGGCAGGGAGAATACATTCAACATTTTCATGATGTCTCTCCTTGAAGCCTCCCTCAACCGCTCCCCCGAATATGCCAAAGAAATTAAAGAGCTTTTAAAGCAAAAAGAAAAATTCCCTGGCTCCGGCCCCCTTTATCAGGAACTCGTAATAGCCGGAACAGCATATTTCGATGATCCTGAAATCCGGAACCGGCTGCTCAATGAAAAGGATTTGCCTTATCTAATCCCTGCAAGATCGATTGTTTCAAGACATGCAATCCCCTGGATAGATTCAGAACTCGCTAAAAAGGATAATGCCAATCTCAGGCTTTTGAGGCTTGCTTTTGAAAATACTTCCGGCAATACAAGTGAGAAGGAAATAGAAAAGGCAATTAATGGGTTCCGCGCTATTCTCAAAAATCCAGACCTAAGACTTGATTCCATGAATGCCTTCCTTCACAGGAATATAGTAATGGCATTCATGAAATTCGGTGAGCCATATCATATGGCGGTTGCAGACCTTATACTTTCCAGGCAGAATGAATTAATCTCACTAATAAGGAACAACGGCAGTGACACATACGGAATACTACTTGATGAGTTGAAAGCCGCATCTGAAAGAAATCCGCAAACCTATCTTCCTGCCCTCAAGGAAGTGCTGCTTGCGCTGGAGGAAAAAGCGGCAAAGGGAAATTGCAATGTCGCTGAGATGTCTCCATTGGATTACAAGTCGGCGCTCGAACTGATTGTCGCAAACGAACTTTTCAGGAGGGAGGAAATAGAAGATCATATAATGAAGTTCCCTGAAGGGGATATCAACAGGAGGATTTGCAACGAAATTCTTGAAGGAAAGCGGCCTGAGGTCTCCAAAGATGAACTCAATAATAATATGATGGATTTCAAGACAATCCTCTACTGCTTCCTGTCAGACGCCAGAACTAGATGTGGACTATATGGAGGCGTCACTGTACCTGAGATCATCTCCCAAAGCCTTACCCCTTCATCTGATCCTGTCCTGCTTTCTGCCGCAATCTCCTCATTCGAGCGCAACCGTAAGATGCTTGCAGGCATACTTGAAAGGCTTGACAGCAAAAAGAATCTTTCCTGGCCGGAAAAGCTCCTTAAAATAAAGGTTTCAGAGGAACTCCCAAGGACTGAAGCTGAACTGAAGAAGTATTCGGAAGGGGAGAATTTTAACAATTTCAAAAAATACCTTGGGAACTTCATGGACGACAAGAAGATGCTGATCAAAATATACACGAACCTGAAGGAGTCACGGTGGAAGTCGGATGAGGATGAACTTGTCCTGCTCAAAGTCCGGAACAGGATCGAAGAGCTGAACATGGAAGAAATAGAAGCAGGATACCAGAAAAAGTAGGAGCCGATATGACATTAAAATCCAAGATTCTCTCGCAGCAGCTTTTTACAGGCCTGCTCTTCTCTTTTTGCCTCATTACCTTTGCCGACGGCTGTTTCGTCTGGAATGGATTCGAGAGGCTGAGGGAGCCACAGCAGAAGGCGATCATTGTTCATGATGAAGGGGTGGAGGACCTGATACTGCAGGTGAAGTACGAGGGCAAGGCGGAGGACTTCGGATGGATAGTTCCCGTGCCGTCGATGCCGGAGATAAGGCCGCTCACCTATTCCTGCTTCTATGTCCTCGAACAGAATCCGGGGGTAATGATATTTGAGAGCTATCTGGACAAGTATAAGACTGTTAATCTGAGAGAGAGGGGTACTTTTGCCGAGGGCAAATCCTCAGACACCAAAGTCTTGGAAGAAAAGACGGTAGGGATCTACAAGACCTCCATACTTAAATCCGAAGATGGGCAATCTCTCAAGGCATGGCTTGAGGAGAACAAATACAAGATGCCTGATGGCGCTGAGAAAGTCTTCGATCATTACATCCAGAAGAAATGGTTCTTCGTCGCGTTCAGGATCAATTCCTCGTCAATCGACGATGATAAGACTGCAAGGCTTAGCCGTGGAGAACTGGATCCTATCCATCTGATATTCAAGACTGAAAAGCCTGTATACCCCCTTTATATTTCATCGCTTAACGCCGACAAGACAAAGCTTCTGATATTCCTTCTCTCCAAGAAACTTTATGCAAGTGAATTCTTCGCCCCGGATGAAAATACCTACAAGACAGCAGAGGACTATGTTAAGTACCTGCAAGAGCAAGATTCCATGGATGCCGGCAACAAGCTGGTCAAAGACGACAATCCCATAAGCTTCTATTACAAGGAGAAGATGAACTTCTCGCTATATCAGGATATCAAAAGGAGTTCAGAATATGACTGGTATCTTGTACGCATGTCCAAGGAACTGGAGAATTCGAAGCTCAAGGAAGACATAGTTTTTAACGACAACCCGCAGCTCATAAAGGATATAGTTGAGAAGATTTTTTCCCTTCAGGAGAAAAAAGGATATGACAAGCTGCTTGACAAACTGCTCGACAATTTCAAGGATGCGCCTGAGCAGTCACTCAAATATCGTGTTTCAAATAGCATAGATGTTCCGCCGCCCCTATCTCCCGTCCTTGATCGGAAAGGCTTCAAGAAGATCCTGGCGGGCTATCTGCGGAATCCTGATAAGAAACTTTCACGGTTCGGATTTACTCAGCAATACAGGGTAGTGAAAAATGAGAAGGTCAATGACGATGACGCGAGGATGGACATTGAATCATGGATATTGGATGACAATGTCACCTTTACCTTCATCAACTTCCTAAAACTGAATGGATTCATCTCTGTTTTCCTGAATATTTCGAACGAGAAGGAGAAAGAAGAGTTCAGGAGCCTCTTGAAACTTCACGGCTCAAGTGATGAAATGATACATTACGACGAGACACCTTACGACTATTATGCCCGTAGACGCCAAGAGTTTTATGAACTTCTCAAGAATCCAGAGGATGAACTATGCAAATTCATTTATGGCGATAATCGACATGGGGATATTTGGATAGAGAGACGTCATGATGGTGATACCCCGGACATTGCAGCAAATCAATTCAGGAATATTTCAGTTTCAGAAGACATACGTTTCAGAAGTGAATATTTCAAAAATGATAAATCAAAGAGCCAGGAATCCAGGCTTAAGGAATTGCAGAGGATGAAGGATCCCGAATCGTTCCGTATCTTGAGGAACTGGCTTGGCAATGAAAATCCGCTGATTAGAAAGCTTGCAATATGCATCATGGCCCAGTCGTTGTTCAATGATGGCACATTCATATTCAACACCGCTTTCGACAATAGGAAAGAGAACATGGAAATTGTCCGTCCCCTGCTCGATGATCCCGAGGAGGAATGCAGGACTTTCGCCGCATTCATTCTTCTGTACTTGAATGATCCCGGGATGAAGGACTTCTTTCTGAAGACATTGCGTGGGGGGCTGGCCAAGGATCCCAATGAACTTGCAATACCGCAAGAAGTTGACTGGCAGAGAAGGAAAGCCACTTCTTTCACCCTTTCCCTATATGGGGCTGAAATAAACAGGTCGCCTGAATACGCACGGACCATATGCGAACTGCTCAAGGTCAAGGACAGATTTCGCGAAATCAATCCACTCTACGAGGAACTCATATTGGCAGGAGTCGCCTACTTCGATGATCCGGACGTCCGGAAAACACTTCTTAACGAGAGGGATCTGTATTATCTTATGGATGTAAAACCTCTTGTCTCAAAGGCTGTCCTTGAATGGATAGATGCACAGCTGTCCCGGAAGGACAATCCGCTTCTAAGGTACTACAGGATTGCCTTTGCACAGAACACACACATGGAATTACAGGAATCGTTTGATGAGTACATTAAACTACTTAATAATCCCAATATGACACTGGAGATCCTCAATGAAATTATTTCCGCAAACCGATCCTCTAAACTATTAGCCATTGATTCCAGGCCTACACTGAATTTCATTCTCAAGAGGCAAGATGAGTTGTATTTCATGTTCAAAGACAAGCCACTTGACTCGTATGAAGATCTCTTGGAAATCCTCACGGGAAGATCTGATGATAATCTTGAGGAACGCCTCTCCATCCTGAAGAAGGCATTATATGCAATTGAGCCGAATTTAAACGCATCCGATCTTAAGAGATGCTATTCTTGGCGATACATTTACAAAGAGAGCATTGAATTTGTCATCAGAAGCGAGCTTTACACGGAGAAGGAAATCAAGAATTACATGAGCCGTTTTCCAGAGGGCGATATAAACCGGATAATCTGTGAAAGGATAATTAAAGATGAGGCACATGCTCTTGACGAGGAAGAACTCGGGAATCCAGACCTGAAGGAGCAGTCAATGATATACAACTTATACGCAACATCATGGAGGAACCTGCAGCTCTCCAGTTATGATGAAGCACCCAAAACCATCCTAAAGAATCTCTCACCCGCTTCTGAACCTGCCCTTCTCCTGATATGCATGTCGAAGTTTGAGCACAACAAGAAGATGCTCATGGGAATACTGGACCAATTAAATTCAAAAAAGGAACTATCCTGGAAGGAAAAGCTGCTGAAATCCAGAACAGAGGAAAAACTCGCCGAAATAAACAAAAAACTGGAGGGATTCTCCAAGGACGGTACATTCCGCGACGAATACCTTGTGAACATAATGGACGACAGGGTGCTGCTTGAAAAGGCCTACAGGTATTTGAAGTCTCCGTATCATAATGATTCCAATATCCAAAAGAAGATAACGGACAGGCTCAATGAGCTTAACATGGAAGAGATAAACAGGAAGTATTGATATGCCGTTAAAAACATCATCCTTGAAATTACGTCTGTTATCCTGCCTGGTTTTGTGCGCCCAAATAGCCTTTGGCGAGGGGGCGCTTGTGACGACGGAGAACAATGAAACCGAGATGAGAGGATTTATTGAAGGAATCTCCAATAAGGTGGAAGCGGCTATAGAGAAGAAGGACCTGGAAGGATTGTATCGGGCGTTTATAAGCCTGTATGGGCCTTCTGACAAGCCCAAGGATAAGGAACTGGCTAATTTCAGGGAGTTCATGGAAACTGTTAATTTTATTAAGATCAGGTTTAAGAAACAGGGAACTTATGAGGGGACAACCTATATCATCATCGGGCTGGATTACTCGTTCAAGGATGATTTATCGGGCAGAGGTATTGATGTCTTTTCTCCTTGCCTCGTATATGAAAATGGAAAAGTCACGGAAAGCTTCGATAGTTTTGATGGCATGGTCTTCTGGAAGAAGATTCTGACTATAAAGGGTTCAGAAGGTGTTGCTGTATATTTTCTTAAACATGATGGTAAAGGAGGAAAATCCTGGGTGCTCTTCAAATCATTAGGCAAGGACGAGGCGAAGGGAATCTTCGAGGAACTGACTGCTTTCGGTCCTAGAAAGATTGGTTGTGCAGGTGCATGTCCATTGGGGATAAGACTTGACTTCCATAAGAAGGGGGGCGCAGTACCTGTCTATATCGGTACGGACTCCTGCCAGCAGTTCAATCTTGACGGAGAGAAGTCTATTCTTTCCGGGACATTCAGGAAAGGCAAGATGATACAGGAACTACTGGAGTCATTCATGAATAAAACCATTGATCGCTCTGGAATTGAGTGAATATCCGCAGACAGCCCTTTAGCTATGGGGCAGATATTATGAAAAACATTAGGTGGACTTTATGAAGATATTTGTAATCACATACTGTTCGATTTCAGCAATCATATTTGTCGTCGGACTTGTCGCCCTGCTGAATACAGAACTTATGCCAATGCCGGGCAATGTACCTGAGGAGGGCGCTGGCCGTATGGAATTTGCAGAACTTGTATATGACCGTATAACCTGTCCGGCTCATTGGGCGGGCCATCTGAAAATCATTCTGGCTCCATTAATCTGGGCTCTGCCACTAGCTCTGCTTATAGTATCATTATGGAAACTTATAAAACCAAGCACGAGTAGTAATGGCAAGACAAGGATTGCAGATAAAGCTCATTTTATAATATTAATCCCCGTTATCTTTTTGATTAAACTGCAAATATTTACGATTACGTGCCTCTTGTTTTCAGGTTGCAGCACTGCAACTATCAAGATGTCAGATCTGCGCCAATCCGATAATCTATATTATCTTGGAGATTCATCGACGCCGTTTACCGGTTCAGTTCCTGATAGATTATCGGGCTGTGACTACATCTTCATCTTCAAGGAGGGTAAACGCGATGACATGTTGATTCTTGACGGCAAGGGAAACAAATTTAGCATGAATGAACTTGGGAAGGCCTTCAACAAGGCCATTGAAGATGGCAGGAGCGAAATAGCAGAAGAATCGGAGCTGGAGTTCTTATGTGAAACGGAAGAGGCGACATACTATTCACTCATGGCTGCTACGAGGGGGAGTTCGTCACTCTTCAGCACAGTCAAGAGGGTAGGCCGCAAGGATGGTAGCATATGTTATAGCAAAGAGGCAAGGACTTGCCTGAAGTCCGAGAAGATAGTCAGGTCCAGGCCAGGATTTAAAGGGTTTGCACTGGAGGCAGATTAACAATCAATGGCACTAAGTTAAGGCTCAAAACAATGCCACGCTAAAGACCTTATGTTAAACATAGAATAGTTAGAAAAAGCCTTCTCCCTTCTTAAATTATAACAGCTTAAGAAAAAGAAAGGAGAAGGACTTATG
>MHBI01000002.1 GCA_001804815.1 Lentisphaerae bacterium GWF2_50_93 | reverse complement strand
TGAATGCCATGGCGTGACGAAAAGCTGTAAAAACAAAGCGGTGAATAATCACCGCAGTCCAAAGTCAGGCCGGAGCGCCTGACGTAAAAGAAGAACCGGAGAGCGTGACGTGGACAGTACTGGAAAATGCGTATAGCAGACAGGCCTTTAGCCTGTCCCATTCCTGGAAACTAAGATGGTACATGCTAAAGCACGTACCTACTTAACGCGCAAATCCGCCTCAGGCGGACTACTACGAACGAGTTCAGCTGTTTTTGGACTCATTCCTAAGTCCGACCGCACTCAACTTCAGACTTCCTGATTCGCATGGGTAGAATTATAATTCTGTGGAACAATCTTCCAACAATAAAAAAAGCAGGGAGGAAAAAAATCCCTCCCTGCTTTAACCTCCAATACACCTCAAGGAGCGGTGTTTGTATAAGCCGAACTACCAAAGTTGTTGATAGCGCTAACCCTGTAGAAATAGTTCGTACCCTTGATCAGCCCTTTGTCTGTGTAGAACCTTGTGCCCGCTTTGACGGTCGCAACGGGAGTGAAAGGGCCGATGGCGGCCAAGCCTCTCTCTACCTGGAAGGACTTCTCGTTGTTTGAGTTGTCTGTCCAGATCAGGAACGCCGTCGTATAGGCCCTGCTCACTCTGAGGGCTGTCGGGGCGGCAGGTAGGTCCTGGGGTCCCGGCACCACGGTGTACGGCCTCATCATCTCATTGTCCTCATGGTCAATGATGTGACAGTGCCAGACAAACTGTCCAGGCTTGTCGTATTTTGCCTTTACCCGCAATATTTCTCCGGGATATGAAACGGCTGTATCCTTGGTTCCCGACTCCCACGCTTCTGGAGGTGTTATAGTTCCAACTGTGCCAAAAAGCGGATCGAATACCTCGCGGTTCACCACTTCAAAATCGACCAGATGAAGATGGACCGGATGGGCATCCACTGTAAAATTATATATTTCCCACATCTCAGTAGTGCCAGACAGCGGGGTCTCGGAAATGATGTCACTGTACATCAGGGGCACTCCGACCGGGGTACCATCCGGCAGGAAGGAAGTAGTACCTAGGAATGCTACGCTGGGGCCTATGCCGGGAAGCACAACCGAATCCAGCTCATTGATTGACAGCTGTCTAGTACTTGTAACAACATCCTTAGGTGTTATTGCAGGAAGAACCAGCTGGGCCGGCGGGGTGCTTATGTCCAGTCCTTTTCTGGCTATGACCTGGAACTGCATGACCTGTCCGGTTGTGAGGGGATTCGCCAAATCAGCGGGAATGTTTGTGCCGTTGAATGGCGCATCATATCCCACATTTTGCAGGATTATATTGGTACCGACCGGAACAGTCGTGAAGTCCACTATCACGTCCGACCTCTCCGCAGGACCAATGAGCAGCTGGCTGAGGCTGACAGGGGCCGCCAGGAATCCCTGTTCGGCGCCTATCTGCCAGAACGGGAGCGCATTGTCCATCTGCAGGATGACCGTACGGGCTTCACAGCCATTTAGAAGTCTGAACCTGTACCTGCGCTGTTCGACCTGGAGATAGGGCCATGTTTTCCCGTTGACGACAATGGTATTGCCGAAAAACTCAGGATTGTGAATCGGCGCAATGTCGGTCACTGGCGCATAAGGACCTGTAAAGCCGTCAAAGAATGCACGGCTGTCCGGGAAGAACAGCGAGCCGTCGGCGTTGAACGACCTGTCCTGGATCGCGATTGGGATCTCATAAATCCTGTCACCAGGCTTTGTATTGACGTTTGGAGCGGGATACGGAAGCACTGCTTTCCTCCCTGCACTTGTCATTACCACATCACCGGGACCTCCCCTGAGGTGGTAAAAACCGGCCGATCCCATGTAGACGTTGACGCGGGTAATGCCAAATCCATGGTCGTGATACCAGAGTGTTGCCGCCCTCTGGTCATTTGGATAATCGAAAATTGCGAACCCCGGACCCCATTCCGCGCCGTACCCGGACAGCTGCTTGTTTAAGTCGTAGTGGGTGCCTGTGGTCGCATAGCCTGCGGGAATGTCATTGGCTGCGGGAAGATACCAAGACAGCGGATGTCCATCATGCTCGGGCTTTACATGGGCGCCATGCACATGAACGGTCATCGGCACTGGTCCGACATACGGAGCCGGATCTGTTCCATGAAAATCCCTTCCTGCATTGCCTGCCGGCGGATTTGCCCAGTGGATCGTCTGATCGACAGGCAGGCTGTATGGTATGAAGTTCCCGTTTACATCCACAAGTTCATTTACCCATTTAACTTTCACCGTCTTATTCACCTTCGCCTCTATGGTGAACGCAGGATAGTTGAATGTCGCCGGATACTTGATGGAGCCATAGCCCCATACCGTGGTCATCGGCAGCCCAGTAGGAAGCACCTGCTGGTTAAACTGCCTAAATCCGATTTCGTAATAATCGGCAAACTGTCCTGTATCCGTCCGGGATAGGCCAGTTTTCGGCATTGCAGGCGGAATCACCATCGGATCCACATACTTTGGAATCGACAACGGATCCAATGTCGGTACGGCTTGCGCAAAGGCTGGAACAGCGCAGACAGAAGCAATGGCTGTTATCGCAGCAATCAAGACACTTTTTTTCATTAAATTATCCCTCCCCATGACACACCTCCAATTCGATTTTTCCGGCTTTTCTTTTCCCTTCACTAACGCATTCCTGTCCATGTCCCACCTCCTTTTATAATTTTCAAATAAGCTTTTCCCTTCTGAAATTCCTTCATTCCCCATGATGCACCTCTTTTTTTTATTAAAAATGATAACTCCCTATACGATCAAACGTCCTTCACCTAGTCTCGCATTCCATAGAAAACCTGCCCTCCTCCCGCGCTGATCGGACAATTCCGCATCAGACCGCAAGTAATTCTTCAAGGCCGATATCAACGCTGGTCTTGAACAGTTGGTTGCGTTCCATGAGGTTGCCGCGGTTCGCCATCTGGCTGAACATGCTTTCCACCGCCGCCCTTTCCTGGGCCTCAGCAACCTGCTGCTGTTCGACAACATCTTCCTTAGTTCCCATGATCGCATCAAGGAATTTCTCCTTCAGCTCGTTGAATTTATTTCCAAGGAATGAATTGTCGTCCATCGCGATTGCATTGTCCCCGACGGCATATGAACCGCTGCTGATGAGATTGGTTGTTGTCCAGGAATCGACACCCCGTACCGAGAAGACCGGGCCATTGTTCCATGCGGTTCCGGTGATGCAATACGAGTTGGCGTTTCCAGGGACGAAGGTTGCCCCTTCCTCGGCAGGAGTTGTGCAATGGAATGTCGTCGTGAGTTTTGTCTTGTCCGTGCCAGTCCTTGCGATAGACCAGGTCCTGTTCAGGATATCGGTATTGGCTGCTTGCGCACCGTCATACTTGCCATCGAGGGTCACACTGTCGAACGTACCAAGCCCTAAGAGCTTGCTGGCGGCAGTCGTGCTGGCCGACAGGTCGATCTGCGTGGCTGTCTTTGTGCAGTCGCAGGTCAGGAAGAAGGAAACCGGCGTGCCAATTTTACCAGGCTGTACCCATACCCTGTTATTTGCAGGTGTGGAGAAGAAGTGGTTCATGTCGTCATTGACAACCGAGCCCTTGATCTGTAGTGTTGGCGTGACGGTTGGAGTCGCTGCATCGCCTACCTGCATGTACTGTGTTGCCGCGGCGGCGTCAAAGCAGAAGTTCCCCTTCACGGTCAGCGTGCCCTGGCAGATATACGCATTTCCTGTATTGAGTGTAAATGTAGTTGTGGTCATGGCGTATGTATTGCAGAGTGTCAGAGTCCTTATCCCCGCTCCATCAAGAGTGATATTCTTGAATACTGTTGCGGACTTGGCGTTCGAGGTGTCCATGTCCCCGCCATTCATGGACAGGTTGTCCATAGTCATCTTGCCTGAGTTTGTGAAGTTCCCGCCAGCCATCGTTATGGAGGAATTGGTTATTCCGGTGTCCTTGATGGTACCAGCGCAGATTAGGTTTCCTGTTCCAAGGGCCAGGTTGTTCACCGTGATGATCCCGGTGGCGGAGCTGCTGTTCAACGTCCCGTTTCCTGCAAGGGTGATGTCCACGAACGTCACTTTTCCGGTATTCGTGAAATCACCGCCATTCAGGTGGAGGAAGGAACCCGCGAGTCCGCCTGAATTCCTGATAATACCAGAGGTGTTCGTGAGATTTCCGGTGTCAAGGGTGATGGTCTTGTTTACTGTAATTCTTCCTGCCGTTGTGCTGTTGGTCAGCGAACCTGAACCTGCAAGCGATATGTTTCCGGCAGTAGTTGTCAAAGTGCATGAATTTGTCAGTGAACCGTTGCCGGAGATCGCTATGCTGTTTGCGACCCTCATGGTCTTGGAGTTGGCAAGATCCCCGTCCACAAGGGAAATATCCTTTGCAGTCATTCTCCCGGTATTATTCAGGCTTCCGGCACCGGCAAGGGCAATATTGTCCATGGACATTGTGGCATTGTTGGTCAGACTGCCGCCGTTCATGGAGATTGTGGAAGCGCATGCAGTCCTTTCCATGATAGTTCCAAGGTTGGTAATGTCTCCGGTACCGAATGACATGTCTATTGAATTTGCATATACTTTCCCAGTTGAAGCACTGTTGTTCAACGAGCCGTTGCCGATGAATGTTATTGAATTGGCTTTCAAGGCGACTTTGTTGTCCAGGTCGCCGTCTGCAAGCTGGATAGTGTTAGCCGTCAGGGTTCCTGCATTGCTGTTCAATGCGCCTGCCCCGGTGATTACTATTGAATCCGCGCATAATGTCTTGCTGTTTGACAGCGAACCGTCAGCGAGAATTATATCGGAGGAGGCATTGTAGAATTTTCCGGCATTGACAAAGGAGGCATTGCCGCCCAGGGTTATGTCGCCCATGCCAGCCATGGCTATAGTTCCGGTTGAAAGATTGTTCAACATGCCGTTGTCCATGGAAATGCCGCCATAGACTGTGAGAACTGCCGGATTATCAAGTATGCCGTCCGACATATAGATATCTCCGAATACATTGACGGCCTGCCTGCACTTTATAATGAAATCCGTAGTCGTGCCTGTGAGCGTTCCGTCAAGATAAATCCCATCGGCTGAATATTTGCCCTTGAGCAGGGTCAGAGATCTGTTCAAGCTGACAATCTTGAGGTCGCTTACCAGACTGCTTCCCACAGACAGCTGCAGCTCGCTTCCATCATCGAGATAAGAAAAATATCCTACTCCGGTATTATTTATTATGCCAGCTCTTCCTACGGTAACCACGATCAGACACGGCGATACGTCCGCAAGTTTATCTGCATCGGTTGCAAAAGCCTTGTGCACCAGGACAAGGTTCGATGTCGTAAAGTCTACTTTTCCTGTGACCGTAATTGAATTGAGCAGGTGAATGTCGCCCGTAGCTGATGTAACGGAAAGATTGCAGACGGATCTTATATCGCCGACTGATGCATCTGTGAATGACCAGATGGTCAAACTCTTGCCGTTTCCTGTGAACAGTGAACCGGCGGTAACTTCACTTCCAATTGTGATGCTCCCTTCTATCGACTCGAAGGAGATATTACCAGTAACAGCATTGTTGACTGTGATTTTCCCGACAATGCTCAGGTTGTTCGTCCTGGAAATTGTTGCATTGACCCCAGTCGCATCCTTCATTATGGTGATATTGCCTCCCAGCTCCAGGGTGGCGGACGGCTGAGTCAAGTTAACTGTGAAAACATTGCTTCCAAAACTGATTATGCCTGATACTGCAAGCGTGCCTGAGATGCCATCGGCGGCAGCAGGAGCATTTGCAGTCGCTGTTCCGGTGGTCGCTATTTCAAATCGTCCATCAATCCCGACTGTCAGACGGTCAAGTCCGAAATTCAATAATGACGGAGAGGGATTGCCAGTTGTGCTGTCTGTCAGTGCCAGTGTCTGTGAACCGATGTCGATCTTAAGGGCTCCTGCATCAGTGACGTCAATTGTACCTGAGGTCCAGTCGGATACTGTCAGTCCATCCGTTGTAATCTGATTTCCCAGGCCGTTTGCGATGATATAGCTGTTGTCTTTAAATTCAACTGCGTTTGAAGCTGCGCCAAGAGAGACACTGTTCAATGTCACAGTGGTCGGAGTTCCCAATGCATCCCCGAAGAATATGGAACTAGTCCCTCCTGCGCTCATATTGAGATTCGTAAGATTTGTGTCTCCGACAAGAGTTATGTCCCCGGCTACCGCTGCATCTGTTATTCCCAGGCCTCCATCTATTGTGCTGGAAGTAACTGTCAGATATCCGGAAACAGCAATAGTATCAGCATCTGTAATTGTGCTGTTTGCCAGCACCATGTTGCCGGTGGCGGTGATTACCGCAGCATTTCCGACGATCATGCTGTCGGTAATTGTCATGTCGACGGCGGATACGGATGCTACGGTCTGGATTATGCTTCCGTTGATCATTGAAAGATTGCCGGTAACCGTGACAACTACATCAGTTCCATCGATTACGCTGTTGTCCATTGCAAGGTCGCCGATAACGGTGAAACTTGCAACGCCCGACAAAGTGATGTTTGTCAGGACCAGGCTGTCGGTGAAGGTGAATGCCATGTCGCTGCCGATGATAGAGCTGTCAGTTGCAGTCATGCGGGCGAAGGATATGGAGGCAACAGTCTGAATTATGCTTCCGTTGCTCATTACAAGATCGCCTGTAACCGCGATATATGCATCAGTTCCATCTATTATGCTGTTGTTCATTGTAAGGTCGCCGGTGACGGCGGCATTCAGGCTTGATACGCTGACGATAAAGCTGTCGGTCATTGCAAGGTTGCCGGAACTGAGGACAAATGCACCCGCACTGTCAATCGTGCTTGTGTTCATCGTCATTGCTCCTGTGACAGTGACACTTGCCGCATCGGTGATTGTGCCGTTCGTCAGCAGCATGTTGCCCGTGGCTGTAATTACCGCCGCGTTTCCGATGATCGAGCTGTCTGTTAAAGTCATGCCAACTGCACTGACCGATGTTGCGGTTTTAATCAGGCTCGCGCTGGTCATTACAAGATTGCCCGTGGCTGCGATGCTTGTAGAAGTACCGTCTATCGTGCTGCCGGACATCGTAAGATCTCCGTTGACTGTGGCTTCTACGGTTGAAGCACTGATAATCGTGCTGTCGGTCATTCCAAGATTACCAGAACTGAGGACGAATGCGCCTGCGGCGTCAATCGTGCTCGTAACCATCGTCATGTCGCCGGTTACAGTGACACTGGCTGCGTCTGTTATTGAACTGTTCGTCAGAAGCATTGTGCCGGTAGCGGTGACTGCTGCGGCATTGCCCGTGATGAAGCTGTCGGTTACAGTCATGTCGACTGCGCTGACTGATATGGCGGTTTTAATCAGGCTGGCGTTAGTCATTACAAGATTACCGGAGGCGGTTATTGTTGTGGCGGTTCCGTCAATCGTGCTGCCGGACATCGTCAGATCTCCGTCGACGGTCGCGGTTATGACTGAAGCGATATTGATAATCGTGCTGTCAGTCATGGCAAGATTGCCGGTGCTGAGAGTAAATCCAGACTCACATTCAACAGTGCTTGTGATCATTGTCATATCACCTGTGACAGCAAAACTTCCAGCGCCATCAAACGTGCTGCCGGTCATCAACAAGTAACCAGTGGCGGTAATTGCTGCATTGTTTCCGTTGATCGTGCTGTCGGTCAGAGTCATATTGACGGAGCTGACCGATGCTGCAGTCTGTATGAGGCTGCCGAGAATCATTGAAAGATCGCCGGTAACCGTGACAGTTGCATCAGTTCCATCTATTATGCTGTTGTCCATTGCAAGGCTGCCGGAACTGAGGACAAATGCGCCCGCACTGGCGACCATGTTGTCAATCATCATGAGGTTCGCGGACCCGAGTACAAGTGCACCCGTGCTCGTCACCGTGCTCGTGGTCATCGTCATGTCGCCTACGGAGACTACGCTTGCCGCATCAGTGATCATGCTGTTCGTCATGACAAGGTTGCCGGTCGCGCTTATCGCAGCGGCTATGCCGGTGATCGTGCTGTCGGTTATCGTAACGTTCGCGCCGCCGACCGATGTCGCGGTCTGGATCATGCTGAAATTGATCATCGCAAGGTCGCCGGTCGCCGCAAGGCTCGTCGCGGTCCCGTCGATTACGCTGTTGTCCATTGCAACATTGCCGTTCACGGTCGCAGCTATTGTCGATGCGCTCGTGATCGAGCTGTCGGTCATTCCAAGGCTTCCTGCGCCAAGGACGAACGCCCCGGCTGCATCAATTATGCCTGTAGTCATCGTCATTGCGCCAGCCACTGTCACGCTCGCCGCGTCAGTGATCGCGCTGTTCGTCAGGGCAAGGTTGCCCGTCGCGCTTATCACTGCAGCATTCCCGGTGATCAAGCTGTCGGTTATCGTCATGTTGACGGCGGATACGGATGCGGCGGTCTGGATTATGCTGAAATTGATCATAGTAAGGTCGCCAGTCGCCGCCAGGCTCGTCGCAGTTCCGTCGATTATGCTGTTGTCCATTGCAACATTGCCGTTCACGGTCGCAGCTATTGTCGATGCGCTCGTGATCGAGCTGTCGGTCATTCCAAGGCTTCCTGCGCCAAGGACGAACGCCCCGGTTGCATCAATCATACCTGTGGTCATCGTCATTGCGCCGGTGACTGTCACGCTTGCCGCGTCCAAAATCGTGCTGTTCATCAGGCTGAAGCTGCCCGTCGCGCTTATCGCTGCCGCTATGCCGGTGATCGCGCTGTCGGTAATAGTCATGTCGACGGCGGATACGGATGCGGCGGTCTGGATTGCGCTTCCGTTGACCATTGAAAGATTGCCGGTAACCGTGACAGCTACATCAGTTCCATCGATTACGCTGTTGTCCATTGCAAGGTCGCCGGTGACGCTGAAACTTGCAACGCCCGTGAAAGTGAAGCCTGTCAGGACCATGTTGTCGGTGACCGTGATTGCCATGGCGGTGCCGATTATCGTGCCGCCAGCTACA
>MHBI01000001.1 GCA_001804815.1 Lentisphaerae bacterium GWF2_50_93 | reverse complement strand
TCTTCCCGGACCGCCAGCACCTTTGCTGGCAGATTCTCTTCCTCTCCTTCACTCCCACACCGATGCCGGCAGGGGTGCCGGCGTTCCATGCTGCGTACCATCTACCGGACCGATTGTTCACGCAAGTCTTGATTCCGCAAAATCCCAGTTCGCGAGATGATCCATGAAGGCCTGTACGAAATCCTTGCGCCGGTTCTGGTAGTCGAGATAGTATGCGTGCTCCCAGACATCGCATGTCAGAAGCGCGTTCTGCTTGTGCGCCACAGGCGTGTCCGCATTTGAAGTCTTGATTATCTTCACCTCGGCACCATCCTGCACGATCCACACCCATCCGCTTCCGAACTGCGCGAGGCCCGCAGCAATAAAGGCGTTCTTGAACTCCTCAAAACCGCCGAACGCCCTAACAATCATCTCGTAAATCCTTCCGGACGGGATTCCACCGCCCTTCGGCTTCATGCTCCGCCAGAAAAAATCATGGTTCCATACCTGCGCAGCATTATTGAAGATTGACTGCCTGTCAACCATGCCGGAACTTTCAATTATGATCCTCTCCAGCGGCTGCTCCCCCATCTGCGCGCCAGCAATGAGCTTGTTCAGGTTGTCGATATAGGTCTGATGATGCTTGCCGTAGTGGAAGCCCATGGTCTTTGCGGATATGTAGGGTTCAAGGGCGTTCTGTGCATACGGCAGTATTGGAAGATCAAAGACAAATTCCTCACGGAAGGCGGTTGACGGGGATTTCCCGTTTCCCCCATTGGCAAAATGCCTTGTCTTCAATTGCGGAAAAAATATTTTCGACAAATCTGTCTCAATGACTACGTTCTTCATTTCACATCCTCCTTTATTTTTCTTAAATTAAAACACTGCCGTCCCATGGATGAATGGATGACTGGATTGATGGATGGTTGATTATCAAAGACATAAGACCAAAAACAGTATGGATAAATTATCCGAAATGCTCTTCTAATAATTCTCATGTATCTCCATGTCTTACATGTTGTTTTGAATTCAAACCCAATCATCCATTAATCCAGTAATCCAGTTTTCCCTTCAGGCCACTTTCAGGACTATCTTCCCGCGCATATGGCCTTCCTTGCTCAACTCCTGGGCGCGGCGCGCCGCGCTCAATGGCAATACGGCTTCCGTGTAGACCTTGAGCTTCCCTGAATCCACAAGCCCGGCAATATCCCTCAACTGGCAGGAATTAGGCTGCACAAACACAAATGCCTGCCGCACACCTTTCACGCACGCAGCCGGTGGACTTACAATTGAAACAAGAATCCCTCCCTGCTTCAGGACTTTCCAGGAATGCTCCTGTGTGTCGCCACCAACCGTGTCAAATACGACATCCACGTTCTGGACGGCATCCTCAAAGGGCACGCGCCGGTAGTCGATGACTTCATCGGCGCCCAGGCTGCGGACATAGTCAAGGTTGCGTTCAGATGAGGTTCCTATCACATATGCCCTCCTCCATTTGGCAAGCTGTACGGCAAAAGTTCCAACCCCTCCGGCAGCGGCATGTATCAGCACCCTCTGCCCTGCTGAAAGATTGGCGGTGCAGAAAAGCGACTGCCAGGCCGTCAGCGACGCAAGCGGTATGCCTGCCGCATGGACATGGTCGACGCTCCTCGGCTTCAGCGCCACTTCCGATTCCTTTACCACGATATATTCTGCATAGGCGCCATCCCTTGAAATGTCAGGACGGCTGTAGACCTCGTCCTTGACTTTCAGGCGCTCCACGCCTGCTCCAACCGCCTCTATGACTCCTGAAACATCCCAACCGGGCACCAGGGGGAGCTTGTGGTCCAGCATGTCCTTCAGATATCCTTCGCGGATCTTCCAGTCGACGGGATTGACTCCTGCCGCGTGGACCTTGATCAGCACTTCCCCTTTTTCGGGAGATGGCATGGGAATTTCCTCATATCGAAGGACCTCCGGGCCGTCATATGAATAGAAGCGTATCGCCTTCATTGTCTTCATTTTTCACCTTCACAAGATATTTTAGCCAAAAGGAATATTTGCACACTCTGAAAGCAGGGACGGGCTTTCTGTGTCCGCAATAGCTTTAACTACGGCTGAAGCCTGTCCCATTCTTAGAAATTAAGATGGTACATGCTAAAGCACGTACCTACTTCATGCGCATACCCTGCTCTGCTTCCTGGCTGCGGGATGACGGCAAATCACAGGTCCGTCCTGGACGAGCCTTAAGCTGGAAGAGCTCCGTATTTCGCCATGGCGGTGCTGGATCAGACAGCGCATGTTGCACTGGGTCCACGCACAGCTTGCAGCCATGTGGCAGCTTGATCTCCCCATCCGGTTGTTGATGGACTCATTGAGATTGCTGAGATTCTCTTCGAACTTCTCGCTCTTTGCCGATTGTCTGACAAAAACCGAAAGACCCGTCTTGTCCTGTAATCTTGCGTCCATAATACCCCCTCCGTTTGAATTTGTTTCGGTAATATAGGATTTCCGCAAGCTGATCGCCATAGGGGATAACCCTGCCGGATGATAGGGAAAAACCCTACTGAACAAACGAATGACGAATATCGAACATTCGAATGACGAACGTCGAAGTGCAATAAAGATTCACTGCCGTCCCATGGATGAATGGATGAATGGATGACTGGATTGATGGATGGTTGGGTATCAAAGACATAAGGGAACCTCTAAAAATTGACATATGGCGCGCAACAATAAATTATGGAGCTATGGCAAGGAGTGGAATTCAGGAGCAGCCCTGAAACGGGCTGTGACTGAGTTCCGGACGAAGCCAGAATCCATAAGAACCTACATTTTGCTTTTTATTATAGCAAAATATACCGGGAGGCCGATGTTTCGAGGCGGACGCCTCGAAAACCGGGGTTTTCCCCGAGACACAAAAGTGTTCTCGGCCTTGGCGGCAATGCCGCCAAGGTGGATATTGCTGAACTCAACAATAAATGCAATATCCAGGAGAACTTGTTGCCCTCTGGGTTGCGGATCTTTTTGGCTCAAGAAATAATTTCTTCTGTCGGCGTATCGCTTTGGATACGCCTCCGTTCAGAAATTCTTTTTGAGCTTTCAAAAATCTTCCGCAACGCGCCAAATGTGAATTTTTAGAGGTTCCCATAAGACCAAAAACAACATGGATAAATTATCCGAAATGCTTTTCTAATAATTCGCATGTATTTCCATGGCTTACGTGTTATTTTGAATTCAAACCCAATCATCCATTAATCCAACAATCCATCCATCCGTCATCCTGTGGGATGACTCTGTATATTATTTACTTCGACATTCGATTGTTCGGTTGTTCGATATTCGTCATTCGCCCCCACTCTTTTCTTTCCTGGCAGGATTTTCCATTATTGGCTTGAAGCAATTGCCTCAATTCACTTCGACATTCGATTGTTCGGATGTTCGCTATTCGTCATTCATTCCATTCCCTGGTAGGATTTTCCCTTATTGGCTTGAAGCAATTGCCTCAATTCACTTCGACATTCGATTGTTCGGATGTTCGCTATTCGTCATTCATTCCATTCCCTGGCAGGATTTTCCCTTATTGGCTTGAAGCAATTGCCTCAATTCACTTCGTCATTCGATTGTTCGGATGTTCGCTATTCGTCATTCATTCCATTCATCTCCTCCCCTGGTAGGGTTTTCCCTTACCAAATGCCATTTGAATGGCGATGATTTGATATTATATTTAGATTCATGAGCAGATATTTTTAACATGGATGGATGCGACCTACATGAAAAACATTACCGTTCTTCTGGCCGATGACCACACAGTTGTAAGACAGGGGCTTCAAGCGCTGCTGAGCTGCGAGAAGGATATCGAAGTCGTCGGCGAAGCTGAAAACGGACGGCAGGCCGTAGAGCTGGCCAGATCACTCAATCCGTCCGTGGTCGTCATGGACATCTCGATGCCGATGCTCAACGGAACCGAAGCCGCCCGGCAGATACTCCAGTATGTTCCTTCGACAAAGATAATCATACTTTCCGCGCATAGCAGCGACGACCATATCAGCCAGGTTGTCGCCTCGGGGGCGGCGGGATATCTCATGAAAATGACTTCAGCGCAGAATCTCGCAAAAGCCGTCCGCGAGGTTTGGAAAGGCAAGACCTTCTTCGACTCACCGGCCGCAAGACGCATTCATTCCCAGTTCCAGAAATCTCCTGTAATCGGGAAACTTATCAAGACACGCGGCTCGGATCTCACATCGCGTGAGATGGAGGTCCTGCAGCTTGTCGCAGAAGGCCTGGCCAACAAACAGATAGCGGACGAACTCAAGATAAGCATAAAGACCGTCGAGAAACACCGCCAGCAGCTGAAGAAGAAGCTCCACATCCAGGATACGGCAGGACTCACGCGCTACGCCATCGCACAGGGCGTAATCGAGAATTAGAAGTAGCTCCTGATAAATAATGAATTTACGAAAAAGATAGGGACGCCACCAACCTGGTGGCATCTGTTCCACCGATGCCGGCAAGGGTGCCGGCGTTCCATGCTCTTCCCGGACCGCCAGCACCTCTGCTGGCAGATTTTCTTTCCCACTCCCACGCCGATGCCGGCAAGGGTGCCGGCGTACCATGCTCTTTCCGGACCGCCAGCACCTCCCGACGCACTTCGTGGCCGGGATCTGCGACCTGCCGGCAGATTTTTCTTTCCCACTCCACCGCCGATGCCGGCAGGGGTGCCGGCGTTCCATGCGGAAACTTCCAACCTCAAAGGAATTTATTATCCAATCCTTCGATATTCGTCATTCGATTGTTCGTCATTCGATTGTTCGTCATTCGATTGTTCGTCATTCGACTGTTCCTTCCTTCTTCCCGGCAGCCGCCCCCTTTACCGCCTCCAGCAGCGTCTCCTCCTTGAAGGGCTTCTTTATGATGCCTTCCACGAGATGGGAGACATTCTCCTCTGCGAGCACCTTTTCGATGAAGGGCCTTCCAGAGACGATGAACACCTTGGTCGCGGGATTCTTCTCCTTGATCTTCTTCAGGAAATCAACACCTGTCAGACGTGGCATCTTGTAGTCCAGCAGCGCAATGTCAAAAACATGCTTCTCAATCAGCTCCATCCCTGCGTCCGGATCGGATGTGTTCATCACCGAATAGCCTTCATCCTGCAGTATGAATGCGACACCGTCGCAAAGTGTCTTGTCGTCGTCGATCAGAATTATACGCGTCTTTATCATGTTGGTTTTTCCCGTCTTAAAAAATCCAAGCTCCAAATTCCGAACAAAACAAAGGAACAGCCCTTGCGGGCTTGACTACGAACAATTCCCCATTACTATTGCAATCCGTTCGCACCCTATCCGCCTGCCACGCGTCTATAATAACATTGCCGGCGAGACTTGTACTGAGCAAGGTCGAAGTACGCCGGCGCTCCTTGAACATCGAACACTCAACTTCGAACTTCCAACCTCGAATGAATTTGCAAGGGTCGTTTATCCCGATGAATATCGGAACCGAAACTGGCTCGGAGGTGTCCTGAGGCTGTTTATGCGCTCGGGACGCCATACTTAGCTCCAACCTTGGCGAGGCCAGTATGCCAGTTTCGCCGAAACTGGCTCGGAGGCGGTTTCGGCGAAACCGCCATACTTAGGTCTTGTTCGATATTCGGCTGTTCAACTCTTCCCCTGCCCCCTCTCCTTCTTCGGCAGTGTTATTGTCATGGTCGTTCCCTTGTCCAGCTCGCTTTCTATGCCGATGGAGCCGCCATGCATGTTCACGACCTGGTTGCAGACTGTCAGGCCAAGGCCGGTACCCTTCGCCTTCGTCGTAAAGAAAGGATCGAAGATCTTCTCCTTGTGCTGGGCGTCAATTCCGTGGCCGTTGTCCCTTACCTGGATCCTTATTGATTCAGGAGTGTCTTCAGCCAGCACCTCGACTTCCCCGCACTCGTCCGGAACAGCGTCGGCGGCATTATGCAGGAGGTTGTGCAGGACTTCCTTCATCTGGAGGGGATCGGCATTGAGCATGACATCCTTCAGCGGCTCGAAACTCCTTTTGAAATGTATATTCCTCTTGATCTGCCTGCTCAGGTTATCAACACATTCCTCTAGGATTTCGTATATGGCGATGTTCTCACGGTGGGGCGAACGCAGGCGGGAGTAGAAGAGGAGATTGTTTATGATCTGGTCGCTCTCGGTCACCATCTTGTCTATGTTCCCAAGCATCTCTTCGACAATCTCATTCTTGGCCTTCCTCCTTATTATGGCTGCGGACATGGTTATCGCTGCAAGAGGATTGCGCAGCTCATGTGCAACGGTCGAGGCCAGCGTACCGATGTCGGAAAGACGTTTCGCCCTCTCCAGCTCCAACTGGATCTCCAGCATCTTCTCGGTTCTTTCCTTGACGATGCTCTCCAGGGTCTCCTTGTCGCGCTTCAAGACCTCCTCGGCCATCTTGCGTACTGTTATGTCGGCATTTACTCCGAACACGCGGATGACCTCTCCATCATCATCATATACGGCTCCGCCCTTGGATGACAGCCAGCGGATTTCGTCCTGTGAATAGTTGACACGGAACTCCAGATCGAACGATCTCCGCGAGGCAATCGCCTCCCTGCGTTCCTTCTCGAACCGCGCAATGTCGTCCGGGTGCACCTTCCTCTGCAAATCCTGATATTTCGTGATGGCATATGGAGATTCCCCGTAAAGCCTGGAGAGTTCAGGCGTGGAAATAAAGCTGCCGTTCTGCGGATTCCATTCCCATACTCCTACGTTGGCGCTGATCTGCGCCAGCCTCAGGCGCTCCTCGCTCTCGACCAGTTTCTTTTCCCATTCCTTGCGCTGCAGCGCAACCGTGACCAATTCGGCAGTCGCCTTCATCATGGAAATATCGTCCTGTGAGAACTTATCCCGGTTTTTAGTTCCAAAAGAGATTGTGCCCAGGACTTTATCGCCCGTCTTCAACGGATGGCAGCAGTAGGCGCGCACGCCATATCCCCGTACGAGATCCGTGCGAGGATCCTCTGTGGTTAAAATGTCTTCGGCAATGATGCGCTGCCCGTCCCGTGCGACACAACCGCACACGGCCGTTCCGAAGTCCAGCCATTCGATCCTGCGTGATTCCGCCTCCGAGATTCCTGAATATGCGTTAAGTTGCAGCTTGTCCTTGTCCTCGACGAAAAGGAAATTGAAAAAGACCTGGCAGTCGAGGAACTCCATGGTCTTCCCGCATACTTCGTCAACGACTTCCTGGGGGTCCACTGCCTGGAGCATGGCGGCTGCGGATTCAGAGAGGATCGACTGCCTTTTCTCCGCCTGGCGCAGCTCCCGTTCAGCCTTCTTGCGTTCCGTGATGTCCAGGAATATGACGGCGAACTGCCTTGGCGCCGGGGAATAGGCAAACACCTGGAAGTCCTTCTTGAGCACAGGAGAATAGTTCTCGAATTCGACAGGTTCACCGGCAAGGGCCACCTTGCCATAAATCTCGACCCATTTCGGATCATCGCCGGGAAGGATCTCACTATGCATCATATACAGCACGTCCCTGCGTTTCAATCCGGTCAGCTTTTCAAACGCCGGATTGACTTCGAGGAAACGATAGTCGACTGGCTTTCCGGCGTCGTCGCAGATGATCTCGTGGAGCGCAAAACCTTCTGTCATGCCGTCAAACAGGGTACGGTAGCGCCTTTCACTCTTTATCAGGGCCTCTTCGGTCTGCACATGGAGTTTGCGCAGGCGCAGCTCCATTATGCCATGTGCGAGATCTCCTACCAGCTCGGAAATCAAATCCATCTCCTTTTCGGAAAATGAATCAGGTTCCTTTGAATAGATGTTTATCGCGCCGAAAGCCCCGCTTTTATCCAATAGGGGTACGACAACAGACGATGCATATCCACGTTTCAGGGCATCATTGCGCCAGGGCTTGAATTTCGGATCGGTGATCATGTTCCTGCAGTAGCAGATCTCCCCGGTGCGGATCGCAGTCCCTGTCGGCCCCTGGCCGCGCTCAGTATCGGACCAGGAGATGTTCAACTTCCCAAGATAGCCTTCCTCGAAACCGGCCGAAGCTACCGGACGCACGGTCTTATTCTCGTCATTTTCAGCAAAACCTATCCAGACCATCTTATGCCCGCAGTCCCCGACGATTATCCTGCAGATTTCGTTCATATATTCGCTTTCGCTGGTGGCCCGCATCATTACCTGGTTGCTGTGGCTCAGCGCCTTGAGGGTGCGATTGAGCCTTTGAAGCTCTTCCTCCCTGATTTTGCGTTCTGTTACATCCTGCGTCGTGCCGAATCCCCCCAGCAAGTCCCCTTTACTGTCGAATTCCAGTTCAGCCCTCTCCCTGACCCATTTGATCTTACCTCCTACGATTATCCGGTGCTCGACATCATATGGCTCACCCTTGAGCGCATCCTTCCATGCCTGATCGACGTGCAGCACGTCATCAGGATGTATTGTGCTTAAGAATGTCTCATATGTCATCTCCGCCCCCTTGGGAATACTGAAGATGCGGTGGTTCTCGTCCGACCATATGAGCTCGTTCTTCTGGACGTCCAACCTCCAGCTCCCGATCTGGGCCACAGCCTGGGCGCGGTTCAGGTCCGACTGGCTTTCGCGAAGTTCCAGACTCTTCTGTTCGACTTTCCGTCGCGCCTCATCGGCATCCTCCATGAGATTCATTGCGGCAGTCCGGGAATTGAGCAGGGCCTCATCAGACTGGTTGCGCTCAAGTTCGCTGGCTGCCCTCATGGACACCAGTTTCAGCGTTTCTTCCGCCTGCGCGCGGTTTGCAAGCGGTTTATGGCCGATGACGGCGATCAGTCCAATCGGCTTGCCAGCGAGATTCCAGAGCGTCACCCCGACGTAGCTCTCCGCCTTCCGATCCCGGAGCACCTGATCACGCGGGAAAAACTGGCACACGCTGGCAGGAAAGCAACAGACTGTCTTACCCACCACTTCGCCACAGGGTGTGTCTTTCAGCGCATACGACACATTGTCCTCGAAATCACCGTCGCACCATACGGACACGGTATGGGCTGTCAAACCGTCCACGTCCAGGCGGTCAATGCAGACGAAGTCCATCTGCAGGCTCTGGGCCAGGTATCTGGCCAGCACGTTGAAGAAAGATTCACCTTTTGAACCGCTGCCGGTTTGCGCCAGAAAGGACCGGACTTCATCCGCACGCTTCCGCTCGGTGATGTCGAAATTCACACCCAGGAACCGTATGGGCCGACCAAAGTTCCCAGCGGAGTCTTTGATTTTCTCAACGATAAACTGTCCTTTGCCGGCCAGCCAGCGGACTTCACCATCGGCGCGCACTATGCGGAACTCCGCATCCAGCTTCCCTGAGTGCAATGCCTCATCCCAGTTCGCCTGAAGCATCTTGATGTCTTCAGGATGGACAAAGCGGAAGAAGGATTCCGGACCTGGAGGAATCTCGCCAGTCTTGAGCCCCAGAAGTTCGTATTCAACATCATTCCATCGCTCCTCTCCCGACACAAGATCAACCTCGAAGATCCCCATGCTGCTGGACTGGAGCACCATGCGCAGTCGTTCCTCGCTGGAGCGCAATGCGTCCTCCGCCTGCTTGCGCACAGTGACATCGTTGACAATGACTCCGAAATACCCCTTGGCGGGACGGAAGATGACCGCTTCGAAATGGCGTCCGAAGGTTTCCGAATACTCCGAATGGGTTGCGGACTGTCCGGTGAGGGTCACGCTGCCAAAGGCCTCAAACCATCCGGGCCTGATGTTTGGTACGAGCTCCTTCATCCGCTTCCCGACAACCTGTTCACGTTCCCGGCCCATCAGCTGCAGGAATGCAGGATTCACCTCACGGTATATCGCATCGCAGAGCATCCCCTTCTCATCGAAGACCGCCTCGGCGAGATAAAATCCCTCCTGGACGCTCTCAAAGAGACCCCTGTACTTCGCCTCACTCGCACGCAACGCCTCCTCGGTCCGCTTTCTCTCGGTTATGTCATGGAGCATGACCTGGCTGGATTTTACACCGCTGTCCACTATAAGGGAGGCTATGATTTCAACATCTATCTTCTTTCCGTCAAGACGCTGGACATTGGTTTCAATCTTGGGTATGAGCCCGCCCCCCAGGACCGTCTTGATCCTTTCCCTCATCAAAGGATGATATTCAGGAACAAAAAGATCAAATGGAGATCTGCCAAGCAGCTGTTCCTTTGATTCCGCGCCGAACAGTTTGACGGCCGCCGGATTTACAAAGACGATGATGTTTTCACGGTTGACAAAAATAGCCTCCGGAGACGTTTCGACCAGGGCATGGTATCTCTCTTCCATATCATGCAGGGCCTTCTCGATGGAAATCTTCCAGCCGCCATGACGCCTGAATGTGGTAATTACCGCCACCATCAGGTATATGCATCCCAGATACTGCGATATCCTGCTTGTCCAGTTGATCGAGCAGCCAAGCCTGACCTGGAAGGAAACCCCTATGAGCCCGACCGCTATCAATCCCAGTCCGACTGAATAATACTTGAGAAAATCAGAACCGCCCCTTGCGCATCTGATATGCATCATGACCGACGAGGCGGCGAACATTCCGGCTGAAGCATACAGCGCGGCGACGTTCCAGGCAGTGGCTCCTTTTCCATCGACGAAGAAGACTGGCATCAGCCCCATGCTTGTTCCGACTGCAAGGAGGACGGTGATTGCGAATATCGCAAGATACATTGATGAAAGCAGAGTCAGCCCGCCGCGGAAGATTCTGCTCTTGTCCGGAAAGCCAGTGATAGCACCCAGGAGATGGAATAGCGCCGCCAGGCAGGCCCCGGAATTGTAGATCGTTATTACGCGGTTCGCCGAGGAGATGTCGAATGGAAATACCGCCAATGCCCCTGCAAGCCCCAGCACCAGTGTTCCACATCCTATGAAAAGGACTGAAGCCGAATGCTCGACCAGATAGCTCCTCCCTGCGAGGATCGCAACATGGAGCGAAATGAGGACCATGAATATCAGTGTCAGCGCCGGCAGGAGGTACGGCGGATCATATACGAAACCAGGCTTGATCATGACAAACGCAAAAATGATAAATGCAAAGATTGGAATCGGGATCCATGCAGGTATTTTAATTTTTCCGAAACTCATACTGCCTTCCAATTACTTTTTCTCCTGCGAATTGCGAAATTCGCAACCGCAGCGCTGCCATGCCCGCAAAATATAAACTCCCGTACTTCTTCGCTTCTGTTAGTTAAGCCATTATTGGCTGTGTTCAATCTACCGGACCGCCAGCACCTCCCGACGCACTCCGTGGCCGGGATCTGCGATCTGCTGGCAGATTTTTCTTCCGGACCGCCGGCACCCCTGCCGGCAGTCTTTCTCTTTCACACTCCCACGCCGATGCCGGCAAGGGTGCCGGCGTACCATGCTCTTCCCGGACCGCCGGCACCCCTGCCGGCAGATTTTCTTTTCCACTCCCACGCCGATGCCGGCAGGGGTGCCGGCGTACCATGCTCTTTCCGGACCGCCGGCACCCCTGCCGGCAGATTTTTCTTTCTCTTTCCCACTCCACCACCGATGCCGGCAGGGGTGCCGGCGTACCATGCTCACACCTTCCTCTCAAACACGTTATACGGGGCAGGTCCGCCCAGCTTTTCTGACAATTCATTGATCCGGCTCTTAAGCTCGACCATGCGGAGTTCACGATCGACCATCGCTTTATTGAAGCGTTCCAGCTCCTTGTTTGCATTTCCGATTTCCTCGACTTTCCTGAGGACGTCCTTATTCGCACTCTCCAGCTGGGATGTGCGCTGCCCGACGAGTTCCTCAAGATGGTCGCGGTGCTTCTGGAGCTCAGCCCTGGCAATCTTCATTTCCGTGATGTCGATGCCCATTTCGAGGAGCATGCGAGATCCGTCCGAGTCTGTAAAAGGAAAATCGTAGACATCATAGTTGCGCCCGTCCGGCCCGAGCCATTCCCATCTGTGGGGCTTGTTGGTCTTCATGACAGTGAACGTCTCGCAGTTCTCACAGGGTTCGCTCTTATTGAACAGGTATTCATAGCACCTCTTCCCGCCGGACTTGCCGAAGCGCGACTCGAAATAATGGTTGGCGAAGGGTACATAGTAGTTCTTGTCAATAAGCACAACGTAGGCTGGAAGGGCGTCCAGGATCTCATGGAAACGACGCCGCTCGAAGTCGCGGGAGGCTGTAGTAGTCTTCAAATCAAATACCATCTTGTCGAATGCCCTTGAAAGCTGGCCTATCTCATCCTTATGTGCGGTCCCCACCTTGAAGTCGAGATTCCCTGATCCAATTATGTTCGCGCCTTCAGAGAGCTTCTGTATCGGATCTGAAATCGATTTTGCCACGGAATAAGCCATGATTCCCGACAGCAGCGCGACTATGAGCAGGATTGTCATCGCCAGCTGCTGCAGCTTCACCACATCTGAAAAAGCCTCCTTCGCGTCAATCTTGGCAACAAGCCCCCATCCCATCGCAGGAATCGGCCTCCATGCCGAGACGATCTTCTCCCCCCTGTAGTCGGTGGATATTCCGGCGCCGGCTTTGCCTTGCAGTGATTCCTGTGCCGGAATGCCTATTTCATCACCTATCCTGAGCTTCTTTTTAAATGCCGCATCCGGCTCAAACCGCAGGGGGGTTAGATACAAGACATTGCCATTGTCTTTCTTCACCAGCAAGGTCTCACCGGTATTCCCAAGTCCGGTCTGATCCAGGATCATCCTGTATATAAGCTCAATGTCCACCTCAAAAACTACAGCCCCGATGAATTTATTCCCGGAATCAATGACAGGGGCGCTAACCAGCATTCCAGGCCTGTCGTGATTCATCCTGTTTATGAAGATGTGCGAAAAATGGATTCTCGCCCGCCCTCTCTGAAAAACATCATTGTTGAAGTCTGACAGGATTTTCCCGTAATCCTTGTGCTTGTGTTCGCTATTGCTCGAATAGACTATCTTGCCTTCAGGCCTGACCAGCATGATATCGACAAGGCCAATGGACAGCTGCATGTTCTGTATCGGAGGATCAATCATCTCCCTGGCTGCAATAAAATCCGGATCGTCAGGATTTGATGCAAGCCGGTTCAGGACAGGAAAATTCTTTATTATTACGTGTGCGCCCTGGGCTATCCGCATAAACTTTTCCATGTCCGCAAAAAACTCCTCAATCTTGCTGGCCTTGTATGCGGCAATGTCCCGCAGGGCGCTGATGCGCGAGGCCTCGATGGATTCCTTGTAGTTATGGAATATTATGGCGTTGACGAACAGCAGCGGAATTATGGCGATCGAGAGAAACATCAGAGCCAATTTTATTCGTAAAGACATATCAGGCCTATCCCTAATAAAGCTAACAGCACAGCTGTATGGAACGCCATTGCGGAATTAACTGTTGCAATATAGTAATACAAGGCCGGAAAATCAATGACATATCCCGTGATTGCCGAGATTCCAACCGCTGCGAGGATCAACCCGATAATCATCAGAGAAACATGCAATCTCCTGATCCGCAGAATCGTCAGCACTCCAGCCATTGCCATCAGGATGAAGCTGAACATCGTTGGAATCGAAGGAAGTCCGGGAATCACCGTCTTCACCCCTCCGGCCTCCTCTCTGACAAACAAGTGTTCTGCCCCGGTCATCACCCCGAACACGGTCGAGAAGAACAGTATCCCCATCAGCAGGATTATCACCAGTGATGTAATGGAGATGACCACCTGGGCCCTGTCAAACTCGCCCTCCTGGGCTCTGGCAATGAAATAAAGCGTTAAACCGCTCAGGAAAAATGACAGGGCCGTGTCGAATTTCATTGATATCCATGAAGGGGAAAGGCTTTTAAGAATTTCAATGTCGAATATCCATCCAATCATGACCATGACGCCTGCCAGGCCGACCACAAGTGAAATCAGCTTTACAATTTTCCTTCTGTTTTCCAGAGTCATGTATTCCTTCCCTTTCCGGACCGCCGGCACCTCTGCCGGCAGATTTTTCTTCCGGACCGCCGGCACCCCTGCCGGCAGTCTTTCTCTTTCCCACTTCTCCACCGATGCCGGCAAGGGTGCCGGCGTACCATGCTCTTTCCGGACCGCCGGCACCCCTGCCGGCAGATTTTTCTTTCTCACTTCTCCACCGATGCCGGCAAGGGTGCCGGCGATCCATGCTCTTCCCGGACCGCCGGCACCCCTGCCGGCAGATTTTTCTTTCCCACTTCTCCACCGATGCCGGCAAGGGTGCCGGCGATCCATGCTCTTCCCGGACCGCCGGCACCCCTGCCGGCAGTCTTTCTCTTTTCCACTCCCACGCCGATGCCGGCAAGTCTCAAGATCCCGGCCACGGAGTGCGTCGGGAGGGCCGGCGTACCATGCTCTTTCCGGACCGCCAGCACCTCTGCTGGCAGATTTTCTTTTCCACTCCCACGCCGATGCCAGCAGGTCTCAAGATCCCGGCCACGGAGTGCGTCGGGAGGGCCGGCGTACCATGTCGTTCCATTTTACGGACACATGTCATACGTTGGTAACTTAGCTGACGGAAGTGTCTAATACATGCGCATTGCTATCTTTCCATATGGGGGAAAACCCTACCATGGAAAAATGGGTGATTGGATGATTGGGTGACTGGATGATTGCTTGGATGGGAGTATGTTTCTTAATCAGCCATCCAACAATCCATTAATCCAACCATCCATGGGAATGCAATGGATATTTTAAGCAGATACAAGCCCTCGGTCAGCAGGCATAACCTGCTGCTTATTGCAGGCATTGCCTGGACTGCCGCCGGGCTGATTCTTACAGGACGGGGGCTGAAGTACTTGATCCAGCATAGTGAGTTCTTCGGATGGCGCCTGACCGGTGGATTGATATTTGGCGTGCTCTTCTATATCCTGCTTTTTGCAAATATCTCACGCAGCCACATCAAGAGGATACGGGGCTTGAACATCCCATATCCGTGCGCCTTCTCATTTTTCAACCTGAGGAGCTACCTCATGATGGGCCTCATGATTTCCGGCGGGATCATGTTGAACAGGTTTGACGTGATCAATAAGGAATGGCTGTATAATTTTTATGTGGTCATGGGAGTGCCATTGCTGATTTCGGCATCGCAGTTCTTCTATACCTGGGCTGCCGGAAAGGAAATCGACTACCTTTAAGCTGGGTGTCTTGCCTCATAGGCCAGGTGGTTTTCAAACCGCCAATCCAAGAATTCAGGCATTGTCGGGCTAAAGTCCAACATACTTTTGTCGTATAAAAATTATTTTAGTCTCAAGCCGTCAAACTCAACGCTTAAGGAAATTGTTTGTAGTAGCGCATGTTTGCGCGTTCTTTATTTTTCCAAAGGAGCGCCGGTCTTCCTCCTTCGCTAAGAAGCTTCGGCGCGACAGGCCAGACCGGCTTCTTGCCGACCTGGAGTTTTACCCGCCTTCGGCGCGCCATAGGTTTACGCGCCTCACAGGCGCACGAGTGCGACCAAGGTCGGCGTTCCTTTAAGAACGCGCAAACATGCGCTACTCCTTTGAAACTTGCCTTAAAGTAGGTTGGGCTTTCCAGCCCGACAAGATGGCGGCCAGGAATGACCGCCTTACTCAATTGGCAAAAGTTTCTTATTGATAAAACTGCGACCTCCGCAGTCGGTCGCTACGAACGAAATACACCAGCATTTGACAACGCCAAGTATTTACACGCCTCAGCCTTGCGACCTGTCTACTATACGCATTTTGGTATTCTAGAAGTTGATCTGTGTTTCCTGTCCTGGCTGGGGGAATTGGGCATCTTTTGTTAAAGTATGCCGGTTTCGCCGAAACCGGCACGAGGCTCTTTCGGCGAAAGAGCCATACTTGATTGCATTAAATATGGCTGATACGCCCAGTTTAACGCTTACAAATATGCGTATAGTAGATAGGCCTTGCGACCAGGGCTACGCCCGACACGGCAAGGTACCGCACTCCATATAAGAAAAATGGCGCAGGATGTTCCACCTGCGCCATATGATATTCTGTGCTCCAGCCACTGACGACTGATGACTACTTCACCTTGTCCACTTTGTTTCCTGCCTTGATCCAGCCTTCGATCCCTTCAGGATATTCCATGATGTTGGTGTATCCCATCTTCTTCAGGGTTCCGGCAAGATCGCCGCTCGCAGGACATGCAGTGTTTGCGCAGTATGTCACGACTGCGGCATTCTTGTCGGGAATGGCCTTTGCAATCTCATCGGCAGTATTTGCAGCGCTGAGAGTCTTCGCGCCCGGCACTCTTTCGCCGGTGTCATATTTTCCTGTCCTGGCATCGAATATCAGCGCGCTCTTGTCGGCAACTATCTTCTGGAGTTCCGCCGTGGTTATTGCCTTGACCCCTTCGGGAACCTTGGCTTCGGCCTTTGCTCCTCCGCAGAAGAACGGACAGTTGCATCCTGCAATAACTGCCAGCAGTGCGGCCGCCATGATAACTGAGAATATCTTTTTCATCCCATACTCCTTATTATGTGTTGTCCGACATCATTCCATTACTTGGCTTCCGGTTTCGCCTCAGGCTTCGCTTCCGGGGCCTTCTCAAGGACGACTCCCTGGTCTTCCAGCTGCTTTATGTATTTGTCGGGATCGGCCTTGATGGTGGCGGCACAGTTCGGGCAGCACATATAGATTCGCTTGCCCTTGACATCTACAAAGGCCTTTTTGTCGACAATTGCTTTTCCGGTGATCGGGCACTTGGTCTGGACCTGCGCCTCCTTCTTGGCGTCCTTGGCGGCGGCGGCCGGCTTGGCGTCCTCCGCGCTCAGACAGAGGCCAGTCAGCATCACGGCGGCGATCAGGATCATAAGCTTCTTCATAGTCATCCTCCCTTATTTAATTTTCGGAATAAAAATATCATCGGAAAAGGATTAAGCCATTGAAAACAAGTTCCTTCCACATGGGGATAAACCCTACCGCAAAATACTTGTGGATTGGAATTAAAATCAATATCACGCTGCGGACATTTACAGGAGCAGGGTTTTCCCCCATGCAAAGGTAGAGGTTCCCCCCATATGCAGAATTGATCCGACGACATATGTTTTGATCTATTAAATATAAGGAGGCGTCATGAAGAAACTGTCCATCAACGAAGTCAAGAAACGGGCAAAAGAACTAGGCTTGGATCCAGCAAAAACATCAAAGAAGGACGAACTCATCCGCGCCATACAGGCCGCCGAGGGAAACTCCCAGTGCTTTGGTACGGATGCGGTAAAGAGCTGTTCCCAGGAGAATTGCTGCTGGCGTCCCGACTGCCTTGAGTTATGAACTCGCAGACATCCGGCTGGCAAGCATCACGGGGCTTCCTGCCGCACAGGAGCGCTGGTGGTTTGATTCAGGCTAGTGTCATGTATCGCAAATAGACCGAAATAAAACGTGGGGGATTTTGGATGTCCAGTCTGTACGACTCCGCTAAGGCGATGCTGAAGCATCGTTGTGCGGAGGCGGACGGTCAACAGGCGAAACTGGACCTGTCCGGAGTTTTACCCAACCCTGTCACGTGCATTTTATCGCGTCCACAGGACACTGGGACGCTGCATCCTGACAGAGTTTTTCGAGACCCACAGGAGGCGACTCCGCGTTGACAACGGCCTTGTTCTCCTTGTCCATCTCGAAATAATCCGGACACAGCTCCGCGCAAAGTCCGCAGCCTACGCATGCCTCCCTGTCGATGATCACTTTCATAACACCCCCCTTATATTAAAATCCAGACTCCAAATTTCAAATCGCAAAAAAAATTCCAATAATCAAATCAAACAAGAACATGCCTTGCGGCATTGACTACCAACAAGAGCAATTTGAAATTCGTTCGTAGTTAAGCACGCAAGGGCTGTTCTTTTTCATTCTTTGCTTGATTTGCTTTTTCTGGAGTCTGGAATTTCCATATTCAGTCTCCTGTGAAATTCCTGAAGAATTCCCGGATCGCCTGGACAGCATCGGTTGAGTCATCTCCATATGCGAGCACGGTGAATTCCGTTTTCGGACTTATCTGAAGCATCATCAGTTCGAGGATGCTCTTTCCATTTGCCCGCACGTCATTGCATTCGATGAAGACTTCCGACTGGAACTGGCTTGCAATCTGAACAACTTTCGCCATCGGACGCAGATGGAAACCATTTGCATCATCGAGATTCATCTGAATCTTGCTGGATGACAGATTCACATCCGTGTTCATATGCCGCCCCTTCCGTTGCTATTATTTTTGATTTAATTAATTTTAATGCGGGAAGGACGCATGCTCAATAAGTAATAACCCTACCTTGTGGTAGGGAAAACCCTACCGGAATCCTTGTTGAAAACTCTTGGAACAGACTGTCTAATAACGGAGAAAGCTTTTATGCAAACATGGAGGCTGGAAATGTTCCGTGATCGGATGCATGCAGGAAAAAAACTGGCGGAAGCCCTTTCCGAATACAGGAACGGGAACGCCATCGTACTGGCCATTCCCCGCGGCGGGGTTGAAGTAGGATTCGAGGTGGCCCGGAAATTGAATGCGGAATTCTCGATCATAGTCTCACGGAAGCTTCCATTCGTAGACGAACCGGAATCAGGCTTTGGCGCCATAGCCGAGGACGGCAGCATATTCATGCTGGATGACACCTACAACATCTACTCGAAGGAAGTGGTCGGGGAAATAATAAGGGAACAGAAAAAGGAGACGGCCAGGAGGGTCGACGTCCTGAGAGGCGGCAAGCCACTGCCAGAAATCAAAGGCAGGACCGTGATCATAGTCGATGACGGAATTGCAATGGGCTCCACGATGAAAGCTGCAATAATGCTATGCCGGAAGGCGAAGGCGAAAAGGATCATCGCAGCGGCACCAGTTACAAGCCTTATGAGGCTTATTGAATTGTCCCATATCGCCGATCAGGCGGTTGCCGTAGAGACACCTGACAACTTCTGCGCCGTAGCATCATCATATGAGAACTGGTATGACGTCAATGACTACGAAGTGATTGATCTTATGGAGGCATGGGAGGATCTGAGGAGGGAGCAGTTTTGAGCTGCTGCCGGAAAAGGCGTTGTACAAGATGCGTCTGAACGGAGTTGAAATAGTGGAAAGGCTGTGGAAACCGTCCGCCCATGGCTGTTTGATATGCACCGGATGTATGATAACTTACTACCATGCTATGTCCTAACAAACAGGAGAAACATCATGGGTGGAGAAATAAAATGGGAGCCCGACCTTGAGACCGGCATAAAAATCATCGATCGCCAGCACAAGGAGTTCTTCAAACTTGTAAACGCACTGCTGAACAATTCCATGGGCTCCAAGAACAAAGATTTCGTGCTCAAAGCCTTCAATTTCCTCAACTTCTATATAATCGAGCATTTCGGGATGGAGGAATCCCTGATGACAGAAAACAAATACACGTCATTGAGGGAGCACATGGGCCTCCACAGGTATTTCAGGATTGAACTCGAGAAGCTTGAGGCGCAGCTCAAAGGCAATCACTTCGATGAAGTTACAATCAGGCTGAACTATCTGATGGTAAACTGGTTTGTGAACCACATCAAGGTACAGGACAAGAAGCTGGCTAAATTCCTCCAGGAGGAAATGAAAATCAATAAAAGCCTGTCCGGCAGGATTGCCTCCCTGATGAAGAAATTCTTCGGCAAATAGCATCATCCCTGGAACTTCGAGTTCATGAGCTTCGCCCCTATCAGCCCGAGAAGGAACGTGCAGACGAAGCAGCCGGAAATGACGAACAGCATCCCCGCCAGCGTCTTCGTGGAAACTGCCATGGTGACCGCCATGTATGCGTTTACCGTGGACAGCACCAGAAAAAAACCTCCTATGTAGATTTTCTTCACCAGCAGCGGTGTTGTCACCTTCCTGAAACGGGTCCTGCCGTCGAACAGCCCGGCCGCAGCCGCGAGGAACACGGTGAACGGAAGACATAACGAAAGAGTCTTCAGCGTCGGGACAAGCAGTCCTTCCCGTCCGTCCGGCATCAGGAGGCACAGTGCTGAAAGCACAAGCATAGTGAAGGTGAACGCCTGTGGAAAATGCACGAGGATCGGATGGATGTCGAGAAAGAAGACTACCCTGCGGTAGCGGGAGATCTTCTCCACATAAGGCTCAAACATCTTTGCGGCGACTCCGCAGGCCGGACACTTGTCCTTGAGGGAGTTCCTCCCCATCACATACCCGCAGGCCTTGCAGACGACAAGTTCATTCGGAACGATCAATTCCATAAGATTCATAATGGCACCTCGCTTTTTACCTTTTTGTCTTTCCGGCTGAATATTGCATATACCGAAAAAACATAGAAGAGTATTGAAACCATGCCGAAAAGCGCCGACAGTACAATTACTCTCAGCGTGCTCAGCGGCGCCGAACTGTCATATATCGTCATCATGGCACCCCCACCCTGGACAGGATTCGCAATGTTGGGGAAGATTGAACCTGCCATGACAACCCATATTCCGCCCATGCCCAGCGTTGAAAAGGCGAACATGTGCCTTTCAAATTTCGAACCTATGGCAAAGCGGCATGACAGCGCGCCTGCAACCGTCATCGCCGCACCGGCAAGGACCATCGGCCTTCCGACTATTTGCGGACTTTTCAGATACAGGAAGAATATTCCTGCCAGGTATAGGACAATGAAGACCGGGAACATCCTCTTTGCCAGCTTCATCAGGCGCTCCCTCAAGGCCCCCTCGCTCTTCCGGGTCAGATATGAGATGCTGTGCAGGAGCATCATCAGGAGCCATGCTGTCGCAAATATCAGGGGCAATGGCCGGATTATGTCCCCGGCACCTATCCGGAACACTCCTCCTTCGCCTGCTGGAATTCCGGAGATCATGACACCGAGGAAAAGAATTCCCAGAAAAGAGGCCAGGAAGCTGCAACCGGAGAATATCCAGATGCTGGTCTTCGAAACGTGTTTGCCTGAATAATATGCGAACTCCAGGGAAATAGCCCTGCAGACGAAGAGGATTATGATGAAGAGGAATGGCAGATAGAAGGACGGCAGCAGGCTCGCGTACGCCTGGGGGAAGGCCCCGAAGAGCGTGGAAACAGCGATGACAAGCCAGACTTCATTGCCATCCCAGAACGGCGCAATGTGACCCAGCAGCGCCCTCTTCTCCTCGTCGTTCTCCGTCACAAATCCGATCAGCACGCCAAGTCCGAGGTCGAAGCCGTCCAGTATGGAGTACATGAACATCATGAATATCAGGCAGGCGAATGCCGATATCTGCCATAAGGCGATATCATCCATCTGCCACCTCCTTTCCTCCGGAACCGGCCGGCCCCTTCTTCACGGCGGCGGTGAAATGTTTCAGGAAGAGATAGCTCAGCAGGCAGTACAACAGGACGATGAACGAAAGTGAAACCACGGCTTGTACCGCAGGGATGCTCGTGGTGGACGCCTGGTCGGTCCTCAGGAGGCCGTAGATTATCCATGGCTGCCTTCCCATTTCAGTCCCGATCCAGCCAAGCTCGTTCGCAAGATATGGCAGAGGGATCGCAAACATGAGCACGCGCAAATACCACCGCTGCTCGACCAGCTTCCTCTTCATCTGGAGGTATCCTCCGACAACGGCTATGGCTATCATGGCGGCTCCAAGCATCACCATCAGATGGAACGTCGTGAAAATCACATTTACAGGAGGCCAGGTGTCCTTCGGGTATTCTTCAAGGCCCTTCACCTCGGCAGTGAAGCTGCCTGTCTCAAGAAAACTGAGCATGTACGGAATACCTATGGCGAAATGTATCTTCTCGTTCCCGGAGTCCGGAATCCCGAAGGCGTAGAGCGGCGCGCCTTTGACAGTATGGAATATGCCCTCGTAGGCTGCATCCTTCTCTGGATTGTGTTCAAGTACCTTCATGATGTGCACATGGCCGAGTCCGGCCTGCAGGATCGTGAACACCATCATCAGGGGGATGCTGAGCCTGAGAAGCCTGCGGAACAGTTTCACGTCTCTGTTCCCCAGGAGGTGGAACGCCGATATCCCCGCGACCAGCACGCTGCCCGTTATCCATGCGCCGATGGTCACATGCACAAACCTGATGATGGCCGTAGGATTGAGGACGGCGTCGAACAGGCTCGTGAGCACGACCTTGCCGTTCTCAAGCGCGTAGCCGGCAGGCGTCTGCATCCATGAATTCGCCGATACGATCCAGAATCCGGAAAGGTGCGACCCGATAAAAACCATGAGCGCCGAGGACCAGTACAGTTCCCTGGAAACTTTGTTCCTGGCAAATATGAGCACTCCGATCGATACAGCCTCGAGTGAAAACGCGTTGATGCTTTCAACGACAAGGTGGATTCCAAACACAGGCCCGGCAAACGTCGAGAAGCGCGACCAGTTCGCACCAAACGCAAAAGGCATCATGAACCCAGTCGTCACACCAAACACGAAAACGACCGCGAGGAGTTTTATGAGGAAGTCGGACAACCTCCTGAAATCATCGTCCTTCCTGTAGTAGTATAGCGACTCCAGCAGCAGGATGTAGAATGCCAGTCCGAGCGTCGTCAGGGCGAAGAGATAATGGAACCCTATCGTGACCCCGAACTGGATCCTGGACAATGTCGTGAAATCCATACCGACTCCCGAGAATTTACTTGATTGCGCCAATTGCATGGTTGGCGAAGGTAGGGCGACTCTCTGAGTTTACCCCGATTCCAGAGACATCGGGGAGAGCGCCGCCTGAAAAACGGACGGTTCGGAGAACCGTCCCTACCTTAGATTCGACAATTTTGCAATTGCCTTGATTGAGGAATATACGGCGGTACAACAGCTTTGTCAAAAGCATCCATGCCGCTGCGAGAGATAAAACAGGAGGCAGAACAGGTTCATTCCAGTCGCGCTGATCACATTGAAGCGCATGGCATGGCCGTAGTCGGCCTTGCCGTTGTCCTCCAGGCATGACATGAACCATTTTGCGAAATACGCAGCTGACGGCATCAGCAGGAGGATTAGGGCAGTCGCTGTTTTCGCCTCGTAATAACTGCCGAAGAAGATGCAGAATAGAACCGATGCCGCAAGCAGCGCAAGTCCTGAAAAAATGAATGTGCCCCTCGTTCCAAGAAGCATGCTCATGGTAACGTCGCCGCGCCTTCTGTCCTCGGCATGCTGGTAGATCTGGGTGGTAGGGTAAAACCCCATAAGAAAAATGGTGACAATCCCGGCGGCAAGCAGTAGCTTTACTGGAGGAGCATGGAATCCGCCGCCGGGCTGTATTGCGGAATTCGCAGCCAGGAAGATGAATCCTCCCTGTACCAGCGATGTCCCGAGCCAGCTGGACACAGGTCTCCGTTTCAACCTGGTCTTGTCGAAGCTGTAGAGCTTGGAACAGACCCCGTAGAAGAACATTGCCGCGGCGAACTGCCATGAGATGAGGAATCCGGCGATCACCGCGGCTGCGTCGAAAGACAGTGAGACCATGAGAAGATCCTTCTCGACCACCGGCGGGTTCTCCAGGCATCCGATGCTTGACGTATCTCTGTCATACAGGGAATTGAAGGCATTGCTTGCGGGATAAAGGAGAAGGTGGATTACGGCGAAGGAAATGGTGAAGTTCATCCAGTCCACCTTGTCGGCCAGGCATGCCGCCAGCAGGAATACCGGCATGAGGAAATATGAGAACGGTATTCTCAGGTGTAAGAAAGTAGATCTTGTCATCTGCCGGGGCCTTCCATGTTTGAAAAGTAATATGATGTCGGTAGGCTCTTTAGACAATCAATGAAGGAATTTATCTTTAGGAACAGGTGTAATGAGCAACTATGGAAACTGAGCGCATTGTTTGTAGTTAAGCCATTATTGGCTGTGTATTTCGGAAAAGGAACACGCAATAAATATTTTGTTTTTTGACAAACAAGGACAAGGAGGCATTTACCAATGAAATTCAACGGCGTGAACCATCTTGCAATGGCGACAGGCGACATGGATGCGACAATAAAATTCTGGCGCGATCTTCTCGGAATGCGTCTCATTGCAGGCCTGGGCGGGCCGGGATACCGACATTACTTCTTCGAGATAAGTCCAAAGGACACAATAGCCTTCTTCGAATGGTCCGGCATCAAACCGGTGTCTCCGAAGGAGCACGGCGAACCGGTCAGAGGACCATTCGTCTTCGACCATGTCTCCTTCGGCATGGATTCCGAAGACGAGCTCTGGGAGCTGAAGGACAAGCTCGATGCCGCCGGATTCAATCCCTCTGACGTCATAGACCATGGGTTCATACATTCCATCTACGCGTATGATCCGAATGGAATGCCAATAGAATTCAGCTGCAATGTCAGGGGGATGGATGTCCATGCTAAACCTACGATGGCTGACATAAGCCCCACACCGCTGGCGCTCGAAGGATCAAAACCCCAGCCCGGACGCTGGCCTGCCGTTATAAAGGCGACTCCTGTTTCAGACCGCCATGTCTTCAAGGGCGCCGGCAGCGAAATCTTCCATGGGATGATTGAGGAGTAGCACCAATTGTGCAGTTGATACTCCTTTCCGAGGATTTGTGCATCAAGTAGGTACGTGCCCTGGTCGCCTGCGTAGCCTGTCGGACTTAAAAATGAGTTCAAGAATGGCTGTATTTGTTCGTAGTAGCGCATGTTTGCGCGTTCTTTGTTTTCCCGAAGGAGGAGCGCCGGTCTCCAGACCAGCTTATTGCCGACCTGGAGATCGGCGTTCCTTTAATCTTAAGAATGGGACAGGTTCAACCCCTATCTTCTATACGTATTTTGGAATGCCAGAAGTTGATGTGTGTTGCCTGTCCCGGCCGGGACAGGATGAAAATAGGCAGGGGCTTCAGCCCCTGTTGAATGGATTATATGTAATTAGGCGTGCCGCAGGTACGCCGTGAAAACCGTAAAACCGAGATATTGACATCGCGTACCTATGGCACGCGAACACAACTACGGCAATAAACAGGGGCTGAAGCCCCTGCCTATTTCCATTTCGTCCCTCCGGGACTGAAGCCAGCAGGAATGTTTCTTATATGCAAAAATGCTTATAGTAGACAGGCTAAAGCCCGTCCCTGCTTTAAGAACACTCGAACACGATCTGGGACTTGATGCCACTTGTTTTCAGGAGGGAATATAAGTATAGTTGGACAATGGAGAACGACGTAAATGGGAAATCCTGACATCAAATTCTCGCTCGCAGCGAACTATGATCCGGAAATTGTTCCGGAGCTGGCGCATTGCTCTGTCGAGGAGGTATACGGGAAATTTCCAGCCGACGGAGTAAGCGGCGGCAGGCCGCGCTACATGTCCAGCCCGGTGTCAGGGAAGGCTCTGCGGAACTATGTCGGACTTCTCTCCAGGCACGGGATCGCATTCAACTACCTGCTGAACGGTTCCTGCATGGGCAACCGCGAATGGACACGCGCCTGGCAGAAGAACCTGATGAAGCTGCTGGACAGTCTCGGCGGCATGGGAATCAAACGGCTTACCATATCCACTCCATATCTGCTTGAACTCGTCAAAAAAAGATTTCCTGAATTCAAGGTGAAGGTCGGAATCTATGCGCAGGTCGATACTCCTGAACGCGCCAGGTTCTGGGAGGAGCTCGGAGCCGACGGTATCACGCTGGAAAGCTTTTCCATCAACCGGGATTTCCGCCGCCTGCGCGGGATCCGCAAGGCCGTCCGCTGCGAACTCCAGCTGATCGCGAACCATCTCTGCCTGCCGAACTGTCCTATGCAGCCATACCACCAGAACGGTTTCGCCCACGCATCGGATGAGCCTGGCACCCTTTTCATAGACTACTGCTTCCTGCGATGTTCGCGGAAACGCCTGGAGGATCCGTCCCTCTTCATAAAGTCCGGATGGATACGTCCTGAAGATCTGGGATCATATGCCGAAATCGGATACACCAGGTTCAAGCTCCTCGAACGCGGCATCCCCTCCTCCGAACTGCTGAAACGCGCAAAGGCGTATTCCGAAGGCCGCTCAGTGGAAAACCTCGCCGAACTCCTGCTCTCGCACGGCTTCCGCGAACCCCAGCAGAAGGAAAGCTTCTGGGCGCTGCGGAATTTCTTCAAGCCCCTTCAGGCAAGTCCGTCAAAACTCAAGCCACTCCTCGATCTCGCCCGCCAGCAGGGAATGCTCTTTCCTCTAAAGGAGAATCCCGTCAGGATAGATTCACGCATGATTCCTGAGAATTTCCTGGACGCATTCAAGGACAAGGACTGCATATCCCTTGACTGCGCTGAATGCGGATATTGTGCGAAGATCGCGGAAAAGGCCGTGGTCGTCTCCCCTGAATTCCGCAGGGAATCCCTGTCGCGCTTCTCGGAACTTGAAAAGAATCTGGCGGAAGGAAAATTCTGGAATGCTTGAAACACGTTCAACTGAACCCGAATATCTCGACAGCGCGGACTGCGACCCCGAGCTTGCAAACGAAAGCTATCGCTTCATGGAAAAGGTGAACCGCCATTTCGGAGGAATATCCAACGTGCGCCGGTTCATCGAGAGTGAAATTAAAAAAATCGGTCCAGGTTCAACTTTGAGGGTGCTCGACATCGGCTCGGGAAACTGCGACATTCCAATCGCCATCTGCCGCTGGGCGGAATCAAAGGGGTTCAACGTGCATTTCACATGCCTGGAGATCTTTGACCCTGCGCTCGCGCTGGCCAAGCGGAATATTGAATCCGCCGGGATCAGATCGATCGATATACTGCGGGAGGATGTATTCAAACATCATCCTGCGGAACCATACGACTGCGCGGTGTCGTCAATGTGTTTCCACCATTTCAAAGACGGGGACATCCTCAGGCTTGTCGGAATTCTCCGCGGCAGCGTAAAAGGCGGCATCCTGATAAATGATCTAAGGAGATCGCATTTCGCCTGGCTGGGGGCGTTCATACTGACACGATTCTCGCATCCCGGTGTGAGGCACGATGCGATGCAGTCGGTGAAGCGCGGATTCAAAGTCTGCGAACTTCGCAGACTGCTTTTGAAGGATGAAAACAACTCGGTCAAAGTGCGACGTGCCTGGTTTTTCCGGGTCAATGCAGTAGTCCGGTCTGAAAACACGAGCCAATTTCAAAACACAAGAAATGGTCATGGCAAGCATGACCCTCCATCCGCCTAGACGGATAATAATGGAGGGACGCGCTTGCCGCGTCCGGAGTTTTAAAATCAGCTAACATAAAGGAAACTCAAGAAAATTCAGAGGGCACCGGGACTCCTTAAGGAACGCCACCAACCTGGTGGCATAGTATTTAAATGGAAAGAAGAAAGATGCCGGCAGGTTGCCAGCGTTCCGTAAATATAAATTTCCATACGGTTAATATAAAGGATCTGAAATGAATTTCTCAATCATAGGAATCGGCACAGCCGTCCCGCCGATGTACATAACACAGGCGGAGCTGCTGGAGCATTTCAGGAATAATTTCATCTTGAAACCGGAAGAGGAGGATTTGTACAGGCGTCTTCTTACGAATGGCCTGATCAGGGGCCGACATGTCGGGATCGGACAGAGAAGCGAATTGGTCAGCACGGATCCTGAGGAACTCATTGCACGCTTCCAGAAATACGGAGTGTCGACGGCAGTTGAAGCCGCACGCAAGGCGATGGCCGATGCAAAGGTCAAGCCTAAGGACATAAAGGGCCTCGTAGTCAACACCTGCACCGGATATCTGTGCCCGGGACTGTCATCATATATCTCACAGGAACTCCGCCTTAGCCGGAACATAAGCATTATGGACATCATGGGGATGGGCTGCGGTTCCGCGATCCCGAACCTTGAATGCGCCTGCGGAATGATATCCAGGTCGGGGACCGGACCTGTGCTGAGCATCGCGGTTGAAATATGTTCGGCGACATTTTTCCCGAGCCACGAACCTGAACTGATCGTCAGCAACTGCATTTTCGGAGATGGAGCCGCTGCCGCCGTCATTGATTCTACCGGGAAACGCAATGGATACGCCCGGATACTCGATTTCGCTTCCGGCAATTATCCTGAATACAGGGAGGAGCTCCGCTACAGGAACAAGAAGGGTCTACTCCGCAATTATCTGAGCCGACGAGTGCCTGTCATAGGAGCAAAGACAGGATCCGAAGTCGTATCCAAGCTGCTTGCCAGAAATAAAATTTCCAAAAATGATATTGCCTGGTGGGCGGTGCATCCCGGAGGCTCCCAGGTACTGGCGCAGATCGGAAAGAAGATGAAACTCGACAGGAAAGACCTGGCATTCTCGTATGATGTCTTTGAAAACTTCGGCAACATGTCTTCGCCGTCAGTTCTTTTCGTACTGGAAAAAATCCTTGAGGATGGCCGTCCAGAATCAGGTCAGAAAGGAATCCTGCTGTCGTTCGGCGCCGGGTTCACTGCATTCGCCGCGCTGCTGGAATTCTGAAACCGACAGGATGACGGATGGATTGTTGGACGAGTTGATTTCAAAACTACATAAAACGCTTGTTGGCAAGATTAGCCCGTTGGTGTTCAAACCCTGGTCGCCTTCGGCGCCGCCAGAGGAGCCTGACGGACTTGAGGTTATTCGCTTGTAGTAGCGCATGTTTGCGCGTTCTTAACGGAATCTTAAAATACTGAAGTACGCGCAAACATGCGCTACTACGAACAAATTCAGCCATTTCCGAACTCATTTCTAAGTCCGACAGGCTCCAGAGGCGGGTGAACTTTAGTTTGTTCTTCTCTTATCTTAGCGACATTTTGGCCTGAAGCCAAAGAAAGTATGCAGCATCCAGGATTCCACTATTTTGTGACAAGCTTGAAACTGCTTATCCATAAAAGAGTGATCTTGTCGGCCTTGCTTGGAAGAGCTCCTACCAGAATTGAGACGAAAGTCGCAGGCCCATGCCATTTGCCGTCGGCCGCACCGCCCCAGCTCTCATATTTCGAGACGGCCTGCGCCGCCGGCGAATTCCTGTCGGCCAGATATGCGCCAATCTGGAAATTGACCTTCTGCCAGTCGGAAGAATCCTTGAGCTTGAGATTGATCTGGTGGCACTGCCCGCTGGTGTCCCCAACCCTCATGCATAGGTTCGTGGAGCCGGGATATTTCAACTCCGCTTTAATTTCACTTATATCTACATTCTTCAGCTGGTGGAGCGCCTGGACATAGGCTCCGCCGTTGGAGAAGTTGCCCTCCAGCTTCAGGCTGTTCCTCTCCTGCTTGTCAATGCTGATCTTGCCAGTTGCTCCAGGAAATTCCTGGCCGTTGTCAAATGTCCATCCGTAATTGTCAACTGACTTGTCGACCAGCAAATCCTTCTCAGGACCTTTCTGTTCCGGCTTTGTTTCCTGCTTCACAGCGGCCTGAGGAGGCGGCGGCGGGGCTTCGGCCTTCTGCGTAGCTCCGGAAACCTGGATGTCCGGACCCGTGGCAGACGCCTTCATGTCGTCGATGTTTCCTGTAGGGGAAATAAAGACCATGACCTGGACAGACTCGAGGTTGTCCTTGTCGGGCATGTCAAACTTGAAAATGAAATCGCCGTCGGCCTTTGCAGGCTGCGCAGGAGCAGAAGCGTAGAGACCGGCGGAAACTCTTCCATTTGTGCGGCAGTAGAGATTGGCGCCGACCTGGGTTGGCTCCTTGATTCTTTCCGAAATACTGGCTTTGACTTCGAATGCCTGGCCGATGCTGGTTTTATCGGGCATGGTGAGAGTGCACCATTTTTCAGGCTTGGCGGTTTTCATCCCCGGAGATTTGACCGCAGCTTCCTGGACAGGCTTGTCGGCGGCAACGGCCGGCCCGTCGGGCTTCTTATCCTCTTCGGGTTTTGCGGCAACGGCTTCAGCTTTCCCGGGTTCGACGCCCAGCATTCCTTCAGGAGGTATTTTCGAGGGCGGTGTGAAGGAGTTTCCAGGTTTCACGAAGGGAATGTTCACTTCCTCGGCCTTGACCTTGTTGAGCATATATGCGAGGCTGTAGGCGAGTTTCTCGTTGAATGCCGGAAGCTGCACCTTGAAGAGCAATGTGTAGAGCTTGTCCGGCTTGGTGGAATCATACTCCCATTTCTGGTAGTCGTAGTCGCCGTCGCCTTCGCGGATTCCAATGCACTTGAACTCGTCCTTCCTCCTGTTCAACAGGACATAGTCGTAGACGCTGAGGCTTCTGCCAGGATCAGCCTTGATTGTTATGGCGGCATACGCGACGTCCGACGTAATCCTTGAAGCGGGCTCCAGGGGATCAACGTTCTTGATGACTGGGACATCGGCTCCGTCCAGAATTATTTCCGCGGCGAGAACTGTCCCGGAATGGATACGGGCCACATGCATTTTCTTCTTTTCGGAACCTGCATCCTGCGAGAAAAGTGCCGTAGAGACGGTAAACACCAATGACAAACAAAAAGTCTTTAATATTATTTTCATAAGCGGTTAATATAGCATGCATACAGCCTCCATCAACGACGGTATCCCGCGCTGGATTATTGGAATAATGGATTGCTGGATTAATGGATTGTTGCAAATCAAAGAGATATGCAAAAAATATCATCTATGGTTATTCTTGGACTCAAACCCGAGCTGATTTCAAAAATACGAAAAACGGTTGTTGTGGGAAAAACGCTTGTTGGAGTTCACGGCTTCAGCGTGCCTTGGTATTCAACAGGTTACACACGCTAAAGCAGCGCACTCCAACTTTAGAAATCAGCTCAAATGAGGCGATTTTGAAATTGCCTCACCCAATAATCCAGTAATCCAAAAATCCATTAATCCGTCATCCTGTGAGATGACACTGGAGCCGTATCGGAAGTTCGAGGCCGTTGCTCTCAAGCAGCGTCCTGTCGCGCAGTATCTCCTCGGTCCTGCCATCCGCCGCCACCTTTCCAGCTGATATGACGATCACGCGACCGCATGTGTCCCATATGAAATCCAAGTCGTGGGACACGGTTATGCAGGTAGCCTTGAGACTATTGATCAGATGGATCAGCTTCCGGCGGTTCCTGGGATCAAGATCGGAGGTCGGTTCGTCGACGACGATGACGGAAGGCTTCATGGCGAGGATCGTTGCGAATGCCGCAAAGCGCTTCTGTCCCTGGGAAAGATTGAAGGGCGGCTTCAGCCGGAGGCTCCAGATGTCAAGTTCGCGCATCACCTGTTCCGCATCACGCATGGCGGCATCCTTGTCGATTCCGAGGTTCATCGGTCCGAAAAGCACGTCGTCGATTACACGTGGCATGAAAAGCTGGTCCTCGGAATTCTGGAAGACAAGCCCGACTTCCCTCCTGAGTTTCTCAGCGTTCTCCTTCGAGGATTCGATACCGTTTACAATCACCCTGCCCGACTGGGGAAGATGGAACGCATTGAGATGGTTTATCAGGGTCGACTTGCCGGCGCCGTTGGCACCTATGATCCCGACGGAGGCTCCAGCCGGTATATCCAATGACACTTCCTGAAGAGCCTGAGTGCCGTCAGGATATGTGAACGAAAGATTTTCAAATTTGACCATATTCATACCTGTCAAAGTCTTTTTTTACTGTAAAGAACATGCCTTACGGCATTAACTACGAACGAATAAAATCGATCTGGAATTCGTTGGTAGTCAAGCCCGTAAGGGCTGTTCTTTCTTTTCTCTGCTTGATAATTTGAGGTTTATACATTGCCTCGAACTTGGGTTTACACAAGACAGAGGCTCATACTATTTCCTTCGCCTAAACTGCGAACGCTAAATCTTAATCAAGACACAACTAAAGTTGTGAACTCCTACCTGTTTTCTGTCTGTCCTCTGTTTTCTCTCCCCACATTCGACGTTGGATGTTTCCTCCGGAGGAGGATTGGATGTTCGTTTCCCTTAAATTGAAATCCGTACGATCACAAAGGCGATACAGGAGGAAATCACCAGGAGCGCATCAGAGATACCGAAGCTTCTGGCTTCCCTATATGTGAAGGTTCCGCGGAACCCTCTGGCGAGCATTGCCTTATAGACTCTTTCAGAACGCGACACTGAACGGAGCAGGAGCGAACCTATGATCCTCGATACAACGGACAATTCCCTGCCCTTCCTGCCGAAACTGCGGAGTTCGCGGGCCTTGTTGAGGCACTGGGCCTCGTCGGAGAGCAGGAAGGCATATCGGTAGACAAGCATGAGCTGGGTCGTAAACACTTCCGGCACGCCTATCCTGAGAAGCGATTCGCAGATGCTGTTGAAGGAAATCAGTTCGACAAGCGTCAGGACGGCCGCCACTGAAACCAGCCCCTTGAGAATTATTACGGAAGCCGAGATCATGCCTGCATTCACAGGCAGTCCGAATATCTCGCAGACCGGACGCGTGTCGATGAAAGGGTTTGCGGCGGCGACAAGGAGGATGAAAGGTGAAAGCATGAGCACCCTCCTGAGGATTTTCAGTGCGGGCAGATGGCATGCCATGATTATGAAAAACGGGAACGCGGCGAATGCAATCGCGGTGCCGACGGCGAATTTCGGAACAGACACCATGAACACGACGAAAACGAACCATACGACAAGAAGCGCCCTGCCGTCAAAGACGGGAAGCGACGATGGACTGCTGTCCTCAAGCAGCGCCTGCCTGCGGATATCCTCCAGCACCTGTACCTTCTGTTCAAGCATCGACGGGCCTCCTCCTCCAGCGGTTCCGCAGTGTGGCGCCGGCAAGGCCGGCAAGCGAGAAGACCATGAGCCCGCCGACCACTCCCGCCACCGAAGTCCCGATGTTCGCCGGGATGAAGGATGCCCTGCCCTCATCGCCCACGGAGGAGCTTTTGAACGCATAGTCAGGCAGGAAGGCAAGCTTGTCCTGCACGGACGCGAGAAAGCCTTCGAAACTGTTCCCCGGACCTTCAAGCTCCTCCTTGCCGGTCACCTTGGTTATCGACCATTCAAGGCCGTCTGGATTTGACGATGCGAAACTGGAGATGACGCCGCCGGTGATGAGCGCCGCTATTGCGAAAACCGCAAGGACATGCCTTGAAGGATGAAGTCTTTCCGGGCTGGAAGGTAGAATATCAGGCTGGGCCTGCATTACGAACGAGATCACAAGAAATGACACCACGCCCTCGACAATGCCTATCGCCAGGTGGATCGGAAGCATGAACAGGAGAAAGGAGGTGAAACTGAGGTCTGAAATGCCGGACATAGTAGTTTGGACAACCACGGAGAACGCTCCCATGAGGAGTCCGGCAACTGCGCCTGCCATGCATCCGGCGGCGAGCCTGGATCTGCCGTCCCCTGCCCCGGCTATCACCCTATATATATATGGATATGCTATGAAGGCAGGGAAGAACGCGAGATTGAAGATATTGCACCCGAGGGCGAGCAGACCGCCGTCGGCAAAGAACAGGCATTGTATGACAAGCACTGAAGCAAGTGTTATGAACGCCCGGTATGGACCGAGAAGGGCAGCCAGTATCAGGCCTCCACCGAGGTGGCCGCTCGATCCTGTTCCCGGGATTGTGAAGTTGATCATCTGGGCGGCAAAGATGAAGGCGCCGGCGACACCCATGAGGGCGGTCTTGGAATTGTCGTTTTCGGCGGATATCTTCCGTGCGGAATATGCGACCAGCCCGCCTGCTGCGAGCCAGAACGCCCCGCCTACCGCGGGTGAAAGCAATGCGTCGGACATGTGCATCTTTTATTCTCCTTTAATCGCATAGAATAGCATGTTTTACAAATTCGTGCCACCAGCCCCTGTGCTTTTCCATGAAAATCATCTGGGCGGATGCATGAAGTAGCACTAAAGCTTAAAACGTGCCATCTCCTACGGCGGAGATGCTGAGGCTGACGTGCTTGACGCCGACAAGGGACTGGAGGCTGTTGGAAAGCTGCTCGATCTCATCGGCCTTCCCCTTGGCGGCGATGATTTCGAGGCATTCGTGGTGCGTGAGATGGATATGCTGCGTGGAAATTATAAGTTCCTGGAAGTCGTGCTGGATGTCGAGCATCTTGCTGACAAGCTCGCGCTTGTGGTGGTTGTAGTTCATGACGATCACGCCTGCCACGATACCGCCTTCCTTCCACTGCTTCTTCACCAGTTCGCTGCGGATCAGATCGCGGATCGCCTCGGATCTGTTCTTGTAGTTCTGCCTCTTGATATGCCTGTCGAAAGCGTCTATCAGGGGTTTTTCAAGGGAAACTCCGAAACGGTAGAGCTTGCTCATAAATCTAACCTGTAGGTTATATTTATTTCTTCCTGAAAGTTATTCTTCCTTTGGAAAGGTCGTATGGGGACATCTCCATCGTCACCTGGTCCCCCGGAAGTATGCGGATGAAATTAAGGCGCATCTTTCCGCTGATGTGCGCAAGAACTATGTGACCGCCCTCAATCTGCACCTTGAACATCGTGTTGGGCAGCAGTTCCTTCACAACACCTTCAACTGTAATTAAATCTACTTTAGCCAAGTTAAAATCTCCGGTTTGGATTCTGTTATCAATACCATATGCTCGAAATGGGCTGACAATTTACCATCACTTGTGCGAACTGTCCAGCCGTCGGACTCAGTTATTACCTTGGAAGTTCCAAGATTGAGCATTGGTTCTATCGCCAGCACCATCCCGGGACGCAGCTGCGGCCCCCTGTTAAACGACACGTAGTTAGGTATTTCCGGCGGATCATGAAGGGTCTTGCCGCAGCCATGTCCGCAGTATTCCCTGACAATCCCCAGTTTTGCGGATTTCGCGACTTTTTCTACAGCCGCACTGATATTCTTGACATAATTGCCCGCCACAGCCGCCTTCATCCCCTCTTCCAGGGCTCTCCTGGTGTTGTTCAAAAGACGCAGGGTGTCGGGATCATTCGTTCCCCCAAGGACAAAACTTACTGCCGTGTCGCCGATGTATCCGCCTATGTTCACACCTATGTCGAGGCTGACGAGATCCCCGTTGTTCACGAACCTGTCGGGCCTGCCTATCCCATGGACGACCTCGTCGTTCACGGAAATGCAGATCTGCCCGGGATATCCCCTGTAGCCGAGAAAGGCGCTGACACCGCCGATAGAATGAATGAGGGCGGCGGCGATGTTGTCGATCTCCTTCGTGCTCATTCCGGGCCTGACCATGGCAGGAAGCTGGTCCCGGACACGGGCGGCGGCTTCCGAGGCCCTGCGAATTCCGCAGATATCCTCTCCCTGGTATATTACATAGTCCTTTTTGTCAGACATCAAGCCAATCCTTCAGAAATATCCAATTTCCAACAAGGAATTTCCAATTTCCAACGAAATACAATCCTGGGTTCCCAGTCTTTTACTTCGTCATTGGTTATTCCTTGTTCATTATTGGATATTCAATTTATTATTATGAAAGCACCTTTATGAGCTCGGGATACGACTTGTCCTTGGACAGGGCCGCATTGATCGTGGCGAGCATCTTCTTATTCTTATAGTAGGGAACAAGAGGGGCTGTCTGTTCATTGTAGATCAGGAGGCGGTCCTTTGCCGTCTCGAGCGAATCATCAGGCCTCTGGTAAAGCTCGATGCCGCACTTGTCGCATATGCCCTTTTTCGCAGGCGCGCTGAAAATGGTATTGTAGATGGTGTTGCACTGCTTGCATACAAGACGGGCTGTAAGCCTCTTGATGAGAAGATCTTCAGCAGCCTCGAAATAAACGACCCCGTCAAGCTTCCTGCCAATCTTCGTCAGGGCCTTTTCAAGGAGGTCGGCCTGGTTCACAGTCCTGGGAAAGCCGTCAAGCACGAAACCGTTCTGGCAGTCGTTATCGAGAAGCCTCTTTGCGACCATGTCCGCTACGAGGTCGTCGGGGACGAGTCCGCCGGACGTGACATATGAGTTGGCCTTCTTTCCGAGTTCGGAGCCTTTCTTGATCTCGCTCCTGAGGATGTCGCCTGTGGAAATATGGGCGAGTTTCTTTTCCTTGCACAGCTCCTGGGCAAGTGTTCCTTTTCCAGCTCCTGGGGCTCCGAGAAATACCAGATTGCGTTTCTTGATCACGACAGACCTCCCGTCAATTATTTAAGAGTTTAAATTTACGATTGAAAAAACCCCCTAATCTACCGCGCCCTTTGATTTCTTCAATCCATGGAAGCTCTGTTTCATCATCTACACTCCTATTGATTTCCACCAATCATCATCTAAATTATACCTTTTGCACTTGGATAATTACGGGGGTTCAATGGCCGATACTGGAAAAACTGGGACTGACAGCGTGAAGCGGAATGTATATCTGCTCGCCCTGAGCGCAATCGGTATCGTCTACGGGGATATCGGAACCAGCCCCCTTTATGCATTCAGGGAATGTTTCGCGGGAACCCACGGCGTGCCCGCATCCCCGGATAACATCCTTGGGATCCTTTCACTCATATTCTGGTCCCTCATACTCATAATCTCCGTGAAATACCTGATGTTCCTCCTGAACGCCGACAACAAAGGCGAAGGCGGAATACTCGCATTGATGGCATTGGTCCAGCGAGAGAAGAACTATGGCAAGAACTGGACGATAGTCCTGACCATAATCGGGATAATCGGGGCCGCCCTGCTCTACGGAGACGGAATCATCACCCCTTCAATCTCAGTCCTCAGCGCCGTGGAAGGTCTCAACGTGGCGACAGACCGCTTCCAGCCCTACATCATCTACATTTCCCTTGCGATACTCACAGGCCTTTTCCTGGTGCAGCGGAAAGGGACTTCCAAGATAGGCTCCATCTTCGGCCCCGTCCTCCTTGTATGGTTCGCGGTAATCGGCCTCCTCGGTATTGCGGCAATCTTGAGGAGACCCGGCATCATCGGAGCAATCAACCCCGTCCACGCAGTCAATATCTTCCTGGACAACCATTATCAGGGATTCGTAGTCCTTGGAACTGTCGTGCTGGCCATCACCGGCGGTGAAGTCCTTTACGCCGACATGGGACATTTCGGGAAAAAACCTATCAGACAGGGCTGGTTTTTGGTCGTCCTGCCATGCCTTCTTCTGAACTACTTCGGACAGGGCGCATATCTGCTGGACAATCCTACGATGTCGGAAAACCTGTTTTACAGGATCGTACCCGAACTCCTCCTCTATCCGATGGTCGTGCTGGCGACAATCGCAACCATCATCGCGTCGCAGGCCGTCATTTCAGGCGCCTTCTCCCTCACAAGGCAGGCGATCCAGCTTGGATTCAGCCCGCGCCTGCACATAATCCACACATCATCGCTTGAGATCGGACAAGTCTATCTTCCCGCCGTCAACGTCGCGCTTTTCCTGGGCACCTCGGCGCTGATACTGGGCTTCAAGAACTCGGGCAACCTCGCAGGCGCATACGGCGTAGCGGTTTCAGGAACAATGCTGCTGACAACCATACTCGCCCTCTTCATCGCCAGGAAGATCTGGCAGGTGCATCTCGGGATATTAGTGCCCGTCGCAACATTCTTCATCCTTGCGAATTTCGCATTTTTCCTGTCGTGCATCCTGAAGATCAAATACGGCGGATGGATACCGGTGCTCATCGCGGCGGTCGTCTACCTGCTGATGATGACATGGAAGCACAACAGGGCGGTCCTTCGCAAGAGGATGGAGTCGCAGTCGCTGCCGGTCGACATATTCATCACGGACATCCAGGCGAGCAAGCCGCTCAGGGTCTCGGGAACGGCCGTCTTCCTCAGCGGCAATTCATCGGGCATACCAAGGACCCTGCTCCACAATTTCAAACATAACAAGATCCTTCACGACACAACAGTCCTGATGTCGGTGATAAATGAGGACATCCCGTTTGTTCCAAACGACAAGAGGTCCGAAATGACCGAACTGGGCTGCGGCCTCTACCGCATCGTCTTGAAATATGGATTCAGCGAAGATCCGAACATACCGGAAGCATTGAAGAACTTAAGCCATCACAATATCAACTTCGACCCGATGAAGACCACCTTCTTCCTCGGCAGGGAAACCCTCATTGTCACACCCGGAGCATATTTGTCCAGCCTCCAGAAAAGGATATTCTCCTTCATGTCCAAGAATTCATTCGACGCCAGCAAGTTCTACAAGATCCCCCCCGGCCGCGTGATAGAGCTCGGCCTGCAGATCGAAATATAATTTTTCGAACGTATCCGTTTGAAAAATTATTTCCTTTCAAGCGCCCTGCGTCCGATGTCATTTCTGAAGAAGCAGTCCAGCCAGTATATCTCCTTCACGGCCTTGTATGCGTTGTCTATCGCGGCCTTGATATCCGCGCCTTTGGCGGTCACTCCCAGCACGCGTCCGCCGTTGTTCACGACTTTCCCGTCCTTGAGCGCAGTGCCTGCATGGAAGACGACCGCACCTTCATCCTCGGCATCTTCCAGGCCGCTTATCGGGAATCCCTTCTTGTAGGCTTCGGGATAACCGCCTGAAGCCATGACAACACAGACTGCAGGCTCGTCGGTCCATTCGAGAATGACCTCGCTGAGCCTGCCCATCGCAGTCTTGATCATGACATCGGCAAGATCCGATTTCATCCGCATCAGGACAGCCTGGGTCTCAGGATCGCCGAATCTGACATTGAACTCGAGCACTTTGGGACCGGCTGCCGTAACCATCACTCCGGCATATATGATTCCGCGGTAATAAAGCTTGTCGGTCTGTATCCCCTTCAGGAATCTTTTCAGCACCTTCTCGTCGATCTCCTTGAACAGGTCCGGTGTGACAACCGGCGCGGGAGAATAAGCGCCCATGCCTCCGGTGTTCGGACCGGTATCCCTTTCGCCAGCCCTCTTGTGATCCTGCGACGTTGCGAGCGGGATTATCGTGTTTCCATCAGTGAGCGCGAGTATCGATGCCTCTTCGCCTATGAGAAGTTCCTCTATCAGCACTTTCCTGCCGGCATCGCCGAAAGATCCACCGAAACACTGGTCCAGGGCATTGAGCGCATCCTTGAGATTATAGGCCAGGATTACGCCTTTGCCTGCCGCAAGCCCGTCCGCCTTGATGACAATCCCAGGGCAAGGCACAGAAAACTTGTCCTTCAGGTAATGCGTGGCCGGCTCCGCTTCTGTAAATGCCATTGATGAGGCCGTAGGAATTCCATGTTTCATCATGAACATCTTCGCAAAGGACTTGCTGCCTTCGAGCCTGGCTGACGACTTGTCGGGTCCGAAAATTATCAGCCCCTCCTTCCTGAAGGCGTCCACCAGCCCGTCACAGAGAGGGGCCTCGGGGCCTACAACTGTAAGATTTATATGGTTTTCCTTTGCGAACTGCAGAAGCCTGTCAGTCTCATTTATATTTATGTCGAGGCATTCTGCGACTTTCGCAATTCCGACGTTGCCCGGCGCGCAGTAGACCTTCTCGGCCTTCGGGCTCTGGGCGAGCTTCCAGCAGAGCGCATGCTCCCTTCCGCCGCTTCCTATCACAAGAATTCTCATGGAAAACCTCTTAATATGAAATTTTATTTGTCATTTGTGATAAAATACTTCTTTTCCCAAGGAAATACAATTTATTCACACGTTGGAATAGAATTCCACCGGCTGGAGTTCCTTGGAGCTTATCCTGCGCTTGAGCACAAGATGCCTCCTTATTTCAAAACACAGTTCGCATTTGGAAAGATATTCGTCCGCAGGCTGGAATCCATAGTTTGAGACGGCAAATTCAAGGAAGGCGTTTATCCCCCTGTCATACAGCATGTTCAAGATCGGATATTCCCGCATTTCGAGCTGGCTTCCAAGATCATCCACGGCGATCGAAAGCCCTGTGCACAGGCCCGGAATGTAGTTCCCGAAAAGATCCACATGGAAATGCGATATGTCCGCAAGCTCATAGCAGCCTGAATCGTTCGCCTTCAGTATCTCCTCGACCGAACGCCTGTTGAGCTTTCCCGCATAAGTCTTGAGCGCGCGCCCACGCATCGTCAGACCGTATCTCGAAATCAGCTCTATCACATATTTGTCACCGAACCTCTTCTCGTACTCATCCAGCGAATGGGTCTTGTTCTCATCGAAGGAACCGGTCTCCGGCACGAATGACTTGAGCCATGGAAAAATGTTCACGCCCGTGATGCGGCAAGCGTTTATCACGCCCTTTATCTTCTTGAACGGTATGAATTCATTATGGAAGGGACTGACTGAGACCAGAATTGTATCCAGCCCTTCGCTCTTAAGCTTGTCCAGCAGCCCGCAGGCTTCATTCTCGTCCTTGTACCAGGAGGAGTTGGTCTCGACATATTCAACCGAAACTCCAACCTTGCGCGCGACTCTCAGCACCTCGCTCAGCGCTTCCGGCCGAAGGAAAGGTTCGCCGCCGCCGATATGCACGGAAGTGCAGCCGAGAGACTTTACCTTTAAAAGATTCTTCTCCACTTGTGCCTGCTCGATGTACCTTTTCTCCCATTCGGGACCGCACCCGTAAAGACAGTGCCTGCACTTCGACGAGCAGAAATAATTAGTTATCAGCCCGCCCGAATGCAGTTTCGATATGTGTAGGTTTTTCATTATTTTTAAATTACTGAACATCGAACTTCAACTGCAGGTCCTAATTTAAATTTGTCACTTTACACGTCTGCTTGCCACGGCGAAGCCAGTATGCCAGTTTCGCCGAAACTGGCTCGGAGGCGGTTTCGGCGAAACCGCCATACTTAATTCCAACAACTCACCGGTTCTCCGATTCATTGTATTTCCCGACCGCCCTGCTTATAACAGACGACTGGAACCCCCTCGATGCAAGGTACCTGAACATTTTCATCCTTCTTTTCAGCCTGTCGGACTCCCTGGCGAAATGCAGTTTGCGTTTCAGCAGCAGGGCCACTGCACCTTCAAGCTCCTCGTCTTCGGAAACCCGCTCGCTGAGCAGTTCCGACAGAAGCTCATCGCCTATTCCGCGCTTTTTCATCGCAAGCCTGATCCGCCTGACGCCGAATCCCTTCGCCTTGAGCTCCTCGAAATAAGCTCCGGCGAACCTGGCGTCGTCAAGGAACCCGCATGACTTCAGCTTCGAAATGGTCTCATCGATCACTTCCCTTGGAAATTCGCGCTGTCTGAGTTTTGCGGTAAGCTCATGCACGGAATGAGGCCTCCTCGAAAGAAGCCTGCCTGACGTTTCATACGCCTTCTGGAATGGATCCTTGTCGTCCTGTCTCATGTTCTCCTGCTGTTCTTTTTGAATTCCCTGGATATTTTAAGAAATTCTGAAATTTCAGTGTCGGACGGGCGGGTCTGGCGGAATCTCATGTCCATGTATTTCCTCGCCACCTCTGCGAATTTCGCAAGATTCCCGTCGGGAACTGGAAAACTCCCTATCCATTCGTTTATCGTCATGCCGGATTTCCTCGAAATCCCGTACCTCCGCTTCATGAATCTTTCAAGCCTCAGGTATTCGTTCCGGATCACTGCGGTCTTCGGATCCACTTCCGCCCTGAGGATCAGTATCCTGTTCCGCCTGCGCATATAGAAAATGACTACCGCAACTGTCAGGAGGACAAATGCCGGTCCCCTGACAGGATCCCACAGGAAATCCTTTATCGCAATGCCCAGCGCGGAGAATATGTCCACCACCGCCTTTGCGAAATTACCCCTGCGCAGATCGGACAATGCGGACTGGAGCATCTCCTTGAACCTGTCGGTCCAGTTCTCCCAGAACCCCATCTTGGACTCGGCGCTGCCCGGTATCCCGGAAGGCGGGGTGACCTCGACGAGAACCCATGAATTCACTTCCTTGAGATATGCTTCGACCCAGGCGTGGGCGTTGCCAAGCCTGGCGACATAATAGCGCTTTGACGGATGGAGCTCCTCGCAGATGAATCCTGTCACGTATCTTGCCGGAATCCCCTGTTTCCTTAGGAGCATGGTGACGGCGGTGGCGAAAAGTTCGCAGTGCCCGTTCCTGGTGTTCATCATGAAATCCACGACCGGATCCACGCCGGCGGGAGGCTCCTTGATATCGGTTGTGTAGCTGTAATTGTCCGAAAAATATTTCATGATCTTCTGAAGTGCATCGGAAGCGGAAAGTTCCTCATCGGGAATTATGCCGGACAATATCCCTGAGACGTCCTTGGAAATATCTTTCGGGACATTGAGAAGGGTCGTATCGTCCGCATCCGCCGGTTCCTGATATGCGCTGTCCTGCCCGGCCTTAGGACAGAAGGCGGTATACCCGCCGTCCTTCTGCCATTCTTCAGGTATCAGCACTCCATCAGAGGAGAAATTGAGGCGGTCGGCGACCAGATCGAAGCGGTTTGCATTTCCTGGCACCAGCAGCACATCGCTCGAGAAACGCCTTGTCGGATAGATGGTGACATTGTTGTTGGAGGGGTTCTCGCCGCCCTTGTAGAAGAAGCTCTTGATGGCTACGACTCCTTCATACTGGGTGAACGACATTTTCTGGAACGTCTGTTCGGGATTGGTCCATTTGCCGTCACGGTATCTGGTATACGCCCTGCCTCTGAGGTATCCGGGCGCAAACCTCGATTCCGCGCGCAGCACGACCACATTCCTGTTGGCTTCCAGCTGGGGGCTCAGGAGCCGGTTCAGGTTGACCTCCCTGTTGAATACAAAGTAATGCGACTGGGCGTAGCGCCTCATTCCCGCCCTCAGGAAAATATTCTCCAGCCTCCTGAAATCCTCCTCGTATGTCCTGAAAAGCATGTATCCGCTTATTCCGAGGAAAACGGCGAATACGAGTGCAAAGACCAGTACGAACCTCTTCTCCCATCTTCCGGATGCGCTTGTGAAAAGGAGCCGCCTGGGCTGCAGGGCCAGGAGTATGAATATGATTTCGATGATTATCGTCACTGCGAAGATATGGTTGAAATTCCTCGTGTATGAGGCGAAGAAGAGAAGCCCTTCGCTCTGCTGGGTGTTGAGAGTCACATCGCTGCCCAGCATGATCGAGAATATGGAAAATGACGCGGCCACCCCCGTGCTGTATGCGTTGAACTCGAAGAATGTGATGAGCACGGCCATGTAAAGAAGGAACGGGGCCGTGATGTTCGTGGAGAAAATGTCGCCCAGGAGGATGAACCTGTTCTTGTCGACTGGAAACGCAAGATCCAGGATGACCGCCATCACCAGCGAAAGCACGATGCTGTATATCACGGAACGGTCGGTGAACTTCAGGGCACGTCCGAAGATCAAGGAGATCACAAGCCCTACAATACATATTATCAGGACATGCGGCAGGTTCAGCGTGGCCGAAAGCAGGAAAGCCGCAGGCAGCACCATGCCAGCCGCCAGGAAGACGAACAGCCTGTCCTTCTTCAGGACTTTTTTCCCATGACCATTTTGTGTTTCAAACATGTTCACGTTTCCATTTTTCAAAGAAAAACAAATCCAAGAACAGCCCTTGCGGGCTTAACTACGAACGAATTGAAAATTGTTTGTAGTCAATGCCGCAAGGCATGTTCTTTTCCATACTTTGTTTAAAATATTCCATATTATTCATAGTTTATAAAATCCAGTCCTGGATTTTATATATCCTTCACATTCCCAGCCAGTATGTCCGCACAGTTGATGATTACTGCATCATGCGGCGCATTCTGCGGGGCAACCTTGTCGTATACGATGATCGTCTTGACCACGGTTCCGGATTCGGCCAGCTGGCTGACCAGCCGCTCCCTCGTCCCATCCCATTTCAGGAGTATGAGGATCACGCTGCCTATGCTCGCGATCTCGTTGAGGACTTCGGGCCTGAGCGCCCCGAAACATTCCCCGGAACACGGATCTATGCACGCAAGTATGTCGAGGATGTTTTCAAACTGAGCCAGGCTCCGTCCGGTCTTCAGATGGTAGACTTCCGGACCCGCAGCGAAAATATCGACGACGAAATCCCCTTTCAGAAGATGCTCCGAAACCGCAGCAGACAGCGAAAGAGCAGCCTCAAGATCAGTATGGGCATGTTCCTTCATAGTAAAGAAACGTCTTAGGGCACTAGGAACTCTGGCGGACGTGTCGACAATCAGCGCCATCCTGGAAAGATATTCCTCCTGGAATTCGCGTACGACAAGTGCGCCCGTACGGGCCGTGCTCGGCCAGTGTATGTGCCTTGGATTGTCGCCAGTGCGGAATTCGCGGCAGCCTAGGAACTCCATTGACTCGCCTACCTTCGATATCCTCGCGATCGCGTTCCTCTGGTATCTCTGTCCGACAGGCAGCCCAACGGAATTCAGGCTCCTGTAGTCGGGATAGATGAGGAGCCGCTGTATGTCATGCCCGTGCGATGTCCATCTGAAGACCCCGAAAGGGAATGTGGAATCCGCGATAGTCGCAGGAAGATTGTAGACGCCGCGCCTTTCAGATATCAGGAACGTGCTGAGGTTGACCTCGGCGCCGGCCGCGATATATTCCGCGGTCGCAGGATTGTCGGAATGCTTTATCGAAGAACTCGGCGTATGGTTGTCGAGATTGATATTCCACGTCGGAATCGACCTGAGGTTCTTCACATAATAATCCACCCTGACAGGACATCCTGCCCTCACCCTGACAGGAATTTCGCGGCGTATCCTCAAACGGGGCTTCAGGAGGAATCCTATTATGAAGTCGGTTGCGAATATCGCAAGAAGCGAGAAGGCGAGAATCCTGATCGGGTTCTGGAGGAGCGTAAGGCTGTATGAGACTATGAGGAAGCTTATGGCGATGATGATACGTCCAGGCACGGTCAGGAACAAAGTGTAGAATGCGTAGGCCCAGGCGACAAGGAGGAGCGTCGGCGACCGGTAGGAGGAATTCCTCACATACGACGGCAGCTCGATCCAGTCGGGGCCGTCATAGAAACGCCTCCTGAAATCCTTGTAGAACGATGTGATCCGCCTCATTTCCTGCAACTCCCTTTGTCATGGGATAAAATAGGCGGTTTTCCACAGTTTTAAACCCGGCAATCAGGGAACCTATGAAATATGGCAAGCAAGTATGCCGGTGGATGTTCATCCAGATGAACATCGGGACCGAAACCGGCACGAGGTGTTTTTCATCCTCCTAGCAGGGAAGTTTAACCCCAGCAGAAGTTTCTCAGACCTAGGTAATGACGTGCGTATTTTGTTTGTAGCAGTAGCGCATGTTTGCGCGTTAAGCAGGTACGTGCTTTCCTGTCCTGAGCTTGTCGAAGGGGGCATGTAGCATCTTAATCTAAGAATGGGACAGGCTGAAGCCCGTACCTACTTAGAAGAATCAGGTTCCCCGGAATTTTTGACCTTCCTGAGGCATTTCGGGCAGATCTTGTGAGAGACCTCGGTTTTCTCCCCTTTGCCGACCTCGCAGCCGGCAAGGGTGAAAACCTGGTTGCACCAGGGGCAGACCACTGGGATCTTCTTTATTTCCTTGATGTTGAGGGCGTCCCTGTGGATTCTCTGTGTCGTTTCTGCATTATCTGGCTCAGCCATATGTCAAGTTCCTTATGAAATGTCATTGATTGAATTTATCACAGCCTACCGTTTTTCTTCATCTTTTGGTAGCACTGCGGGCAGATGCCATGCGAAACGCCGGTGCGCTTGTCCCTGGAGACCTGCCATTTGGTGACCTTGTATATCTTGTTGCACCATGGGCAGACGATAGGAATTGTCTTTATCTCATCATGGGACAACTTAGGCATGACCTGGGTCATGTCGCTAATAAATTTTTCATCTACGGCGTCATCCGACATTTTATACCCTCCGTGGTTTGTATTATATCCTAACAGATCGCCTTTTGCAACCGGCTGGCTGTCCTGGCCCTGGCAATACTCGACGCAAGGAGTCCGGACAGATGCGTAATTGTTTTCCTTTATCTCATAATTATATTTTTTATCCATCATTGCTTGAATATGCTGTTAGCAGCGCTTAATTATGCGTAAACGATTACGCATAATGGCAGGCAAATGGAAACCCGCAGGTTGAACATCAAGGAATTCGCGTCGAGGCTGGGAATCTCCACGGCCACGGTGTCGCGCGCATTCAGCACGAAGGGGCGCATCAGCGAAAAGACGAGGCGGATGATCATCGCCAAGGCGGAAACGCTCGGATACCGGGCGAACTACCATGCCAGGAACCTCATCGGCAGGAAATCCCACACAGTCGCCTTCTTCTACCCCCCGCTCATCAAGGGCGAACCCGACTATTTCATCACCGAAATCATGTTCGGTGTGAACAGTTCCACCTCCTCCAGAAGCAACCCGCTCCAGATCCATCCGATATATCCGGGGTCAATGGAATTCTGCAAGGACATCATCCTCAATGGGAGCATCTCAGGCATAATAGTGACAGCCGGGACGCCGGAGTCTTCCGAACTTGTGAAAACCGCGAAAAACGCAGGCCTGCCATATGTGGTGATAGGCCATATGTCGGAGGAAAAACAGCGCGCCGTAACCTTTGACAACTCCCGAGGGGCGATGCTTGCGGGAAAATACTTCCGCGATACCGGCAGGAAGAATCCGGCATATGTAGGCGGAATTTTCGACAGGCGCAAACGCGAGGGCTTCAGTACCGGACTTGGACCAATTTCATCAAGACTCCATTTCGACGAGGGGGGCAGCACCTTCCACGACGGCTACTCGTCCTTTGAACGCGTGCTCAAAGCCGCGCCAGGCACCGACTGCGTCCTCTGCGCCAACGACATCCTGGCGATAGGATTCATTAAGGCCGCATTGTCCAAGGGCTATAAAGTGCCGGAAGACGTAGCTGTAATAGGCTTTGACGACATAAGGATCGCAAGGTATTTCTCCCCTGCCCTGACAACGGTCAGGCTCCATCTTGATGAACTCGGCGAGAAATCCGTTGATCTTCTAAAAAGGATAATGGACGGTGAAAAGATTATCTCCGGTGAGTCGGTCGACTGCGAACTGATCGTCAGGGATTCGGCGTAGGAAATCAAATCAGAAAAATATTTTTTACCACGAAATACACGAACTATACGAAAATAATATATTGCGGAGCAAAAGAAAATGAATGATAAGATCAAAGTGAAACCAAAAGTCACACCGGTGCTGGATCCCGGTTTTACGCCGGCAGTACTGTGGAACAGGGAATACGGCAGTATCGTCGAAAAGTCCGGCAGGGGCGTGGATATCGCGATATGCCTTGAGAGGACCAACGGCTCAGTTTCCGTGTTCAGGACGAAAGTGCTTCCTGATGAACCAAATTATTCCAAGCTGAACCTGATGTATGTGGAAAGGCTGGTCAAGTATCTCCTGTGGATGAAGGGCGGATGGAAGATCACCATCGCCGGGAGTCCGAAACTCGCCGGTGAAATCAGCGGGATATATTCAAAGGGCGGCGACAGGAAGTTCGACAACGAGATCATGGGCGAAAAAATCTACGGCAAGGAAATGCTGGTCGCATCCTGCGAACTGCGCAATGCGCCTGCGGAAAGGGAAACGGCCGTATCGCTCGGAGGCAATCTTGACGGCTGCAGGATCGGATTTGATCTTGGCGGATCCGACAGGAAGTGCGCGGCAGTCATCGACGGCAACGTCGTGTTCACCGAGGAAATACCCTGGGATCCGTATTTCCAGAAAGACCCTTCCTGGCATAAGGCGGGCATAAACGAAACCCTCAAGAAAGCCGCGGCGCATCTTCCCAGGGTGGACGCGATAGGCGGAAGCTCCGCAGGCGTGTATGTCGACAACCAGGTTCGGGTCGCATCGCTTTTCCGCGGTGTTTCAAAGGAGGATTTCAAGAGCGGAGTAAGGAGCATGTTCATCGACCTGCAGAAGGAATGGAATGTCCCGTTCATAGTTGTTAACGACGGGGAAGTCACGGCCCTTGCTGGCGCGATGTCCCTCAATGACAATTCCGTGCTGGGTATTTCCATGGGCACCAGCCTGGCCGCCGGATATGTCACCCCTGCTGGAAACATAACCGACTGGCTGAACGAGCTGGCGTTCGCGCCGATCGACTACAGCGGAGGTGCGCCTGTTGACGAATGGTCCGGGGACAGGGGATGCGGCGTGCAGTACTTCTCGCAGCAGGCCGTTGCGAGGCTCGCTTCCCCTGCGGGGATAAATTTTCCTTCAAGCACACCTTTTGCCGAACAGCTTATCGAAGTCCAACGTCTTATGAAGGCCGATGATCCTCGTGCCAGGAAGATTTATAATACTATTGGCACATGCTTCGGATATGCCGTCGCCCAGTACGCCCAGTTCTATGAAATTAAGAATCTTCTTTTCCTGGGGAGGGTCAGTTCAGGCGCAGGCGGGGAGATAATAATTTCCAAGGCGCAGGAAGTCTTGAAAGCCGAATTCCCCGAACTTGCGGGGAAAATAAATTTCAGGACACCGGACGAAAAGATGAAAAGGCATGGACAGGCGGTCGCGGCCGCCAGTTTGCCCAAGATAAAAGACTAGACAGGATAACAGGATTTACTGGATAATAAAAATACTGAAAGGATTTTTATAATGAAAGAATTCAAGATTGGTTTGATAGGCGCATGGGGAAGAGGCCAGCTCGCATTTTCGGCTCACAGGCCTGCAGAGGGGATAAGAATCGTCGCAGGAGCCGACATCTCGGACACTGCGCTTGAAAGGTTCAAGGGAAGGATCGGCCCGGAGGTCGCCGTCTACAAGGACTACAGGAAAATGCTCCAGGCGGAAAAACTCGATGCGGTCTTCGTTACGTCTCCGGACTTCTGCCATGAGGAGCAGGCGATTGCGGCGTTGAACCTGAAGATCCCGGTGTATCTTGAAAAGCCAATGGCGATAACGATAAAGGGGTGCGACAGGATACTTGATGCCGCCAGAAAAAACAGGACGAAGCTTTTCCTAGGGCACAACATGCGCTACATGCGGTTTGTCCATAAGATGAAGGAGATAATCGACAGCGGCACGATTGGCGAAGTGAAGGCGATATGGTGCAGGCATTTCGTCTCCTACGGCGGCGACGCGTATTTCAGGGACTGGCATTCGGAAAGGAAATATACGACCAGCCTGCTGCTCCAGAAGGGCGCGCACGACATCGACGTGATCCACTGGCTTGCCGGTGCATACACCAAGAGAGTTACAGGATTCGGCAACCTTTCAGTCTACGACAAATGCAAAAGGCGGAAGGCTTCTGAGAAAGGATGCGCATCCTTCAACGCAAAGCACTGGCCGCCGTTGAAGCAGACTGGGTTCAGCCCTAAGATCGATGTCGAGGATCAGAACATGATCCTCATGCAGCTCGACAACGGCGTCCAGGCGACATACCTGCAGTGCTTCTTCACTCCTGACTCCTGCAGGAACTACACGATCATCGGCACCAAAGGCCGCATTGAAAACTATGGCGACTTCGGAGACCATTGCTCAATAGAAGTCTGGAACAGCAGATGCGACGGTTCCAGGCTGAAGGGCGACAAGAGCTACGTTTTCGGCAGGGACATGGGAGGGCATGGCGGAGCCGACGAGAAGATCGTAGGCGGATTCATTGATTATATCCGAAAGGGCAGGACTCCATACACTTCCCCGATAGCATCGAGATACAGCGTGGCCACCGGCTGCATGGGCGCGGAATCAATAAGATCCGGAGGAAAGCCTTTTGACATTCCGAAGCTCAAGCCCGATATTGAGAGGTATTTTTCAAAACTGGGGATGAAATAACATGAAATTGAAAAGCAAAAAAGCAGATGTTTTCGTTCCGAACGGTTCAACCGTGCCTGAGGCGCTCAAGCGCACCACGCACCTGAGCATAGCGGCGCACCAGGACGACACGGAGATATTCGCCTACAACGGCATTGCCGAATGTTTTGGCAGGAGCGACAAATGGTTCTCAAGCGTGATAGTCACTGACGGCGCCGGCAGCCCGCGTTCCGGCATCTACAAGGACTACACGGACGAACAGATGAAGGAAATCAGGATCTCCGAGCAGAGGAAGGCCGCGTCCATTGGCGATTATTCGGTCCAGATACAGCTCGCCTATCCGAGTTCTGTGGTGAAAAACCCGTCCGGCAAGGAAGTTGTAGAGGATATTTCTGCGATACTCGCGGAAAGCAGGCCGCAGGTCGTCTACCTGCACAATCCCGCTGACAAGCATGATACCCATGTCGCCTGCGTCCTCCGGGCCATCGAGGCATTGAGGATGCTTCCGGAAAATGACAGGCCCGCAAAGGTCTATGGATGCGAAGTATGGAGGAACCTCGACTGGCTGTGCGACGATGAGAAAGTCGTCCTGCCTGCATCTGAATTCAAGAATATCGCATCTGCAACGCTGGGTGTCTTCGACTCGCAGATCACCGGCGGCAAGAGATACGACCTTGCAGCGATAGGCCGAAGGCTGGCAAACGCGACATTCTTCGCTTCGCACGAGACCGATGAATGCGACTCGCTTATTTTCGCGATGGACCTGACACCTCTCATAAGGAACACAAAGCTTTCCGTCGCGGATTTCACGGTCGATGCAATTGAGAGGTTCAAGGGAGACGTCAAGTCGAGGATTAATAAATTTTCGTGAATAAATTTTTGTGAAACAAAAATTTAAAATGGAGAATGATTGATGAAACCAACACTTTTAGTTCTTGCAGCAGGGATAGGCAGCCGCTACGGCGGACTCAAGCAGATTGATCCGGTCGGACCATCCGGCCAGATAATAATCGACTATTCGATATACGATGCGATACGCGCCGGATTCGGGAAAGTTGTGTTCGTGATCCGCAAGGACATCGAGCAGACTTTCCGCGAGTGCATCGGCAGCCGTTTTGAATCGAAAATAAAGACAGAGTACGTCTTCCAGGAGCTCGATGCCCTGCCCTCCGGATACAAGGTTCCGGAAGGACGCCAGAAGCCATGGGGGACCGGGCACGCCGTCCTTGTTGCGAAGGACGCAGTCAGGGAACCTTTCGCCGTGATCAACGCCGACGACTTCTACGGACGCTGCGGCTACGAACTTCTCGGGAGCGAGCTTTCAAAGGCAAAAAGCGGTAACCCCGAGGAATATTTCATGGTCGGCTTCGAGCTGATGAAAACACTTTCCGAACACGGGCATGTGGCCCGCGGAGTATGTAGAAGCGACTCAACAGGACATCTCGTGGAAGTCGTGGAACGAACCAAAATAGAGAAGACGGCAGACGGCGCAAAGTTCACGGATGAAAAAGGTGCAGTGACAAAACTCGCCGGGAACGAAATCGCCTCAATGAACATGTGGGGGTTCACCCCTTCGCTTTTCGGGTATCTCGACGAGCAGTTCTCGGAATTCCTTAAAAACAATATCGGCAACTTGAAGTCCGAATTCTTCATACCTACAGTTGTCAGCACGCTGATAAACTCTAAACAGGCCAGGGTGAAGGTTCTTCCGAGCAGGGACCAGTGGTTCGGTGTGACATACAAGGAGGACAAGCCTATAGTAGTTGAAAACGTCAGGAAACTGATCAGTTCGGGAGCATATCCCGGGAAACTGTAAAACAAATTGGGAGAAATTGATGAGTTCAAACAAGGGCCATGACATCAAATCGATATGCCGGAACTTCCAGATAAGCGGGGACTATATCAGCGCCGCACCGTATGGTTCAGGGCACATAAACGACACGTTCGAGGTGATCATCAACCAGGGTGGCTTGAAAGTTCGCTACATCCTCCAGAGGATCAACCACAACATATTCAAGAACCCGGCGGCATTGATGGAAAATGTGGATCGCGTGACAACGCATATCCAGAAGAAACTTTCCGCATCCGGCGAAGCCACCCGCAGGACACTTTCCCTGATCAGGGCGGCCGACGGAAAATCATACGCAAAGGATCCGGCAGGGAACTTCTGGCGGACATATATTTTTGTCGAGCACACGAAGAGCTATAACATCATTGAAACCATTGAACAGGCGTTCCAGGCCGCCAAGGCGTTCGGCGACTTCCAGAAGCACCTTGTAGATCTCCCCGGCGGCAGGCTGAATGAGACCATCCCGGATTTCCACAACACCCCCAAGCGGTTCGAGGCGTTTGAAAAGGCACTGGCCGCGGACATCTGCAGCCGTGCGAAATCCGCAGAAAAGGAAATCAAGTTCGCCATCAGGAAGAAGGAAATGGCTGCCACACTGCTCAGGCTGTGCGGCGAAGGAAAGATCCCTGAGAGAATCACCCATAACGACACGAAGCTGAACAATGTCCTGCTCGACGAAAAGACTGGTGAAGCCGTGTGCGTGATCGATCTCGATACTGTCATGCCCGGGCTTGCGCTCTATGACTTCGGTGATCTCGTCCGGACAAGCACCAGTCCGGCGGCCGAAGACGAGAAAGATCTTTCGCAGGTACAGATGCAGATGCACATGTTCGAGGCTCTTGCCAGGGGATACCTGGACGCCTCCGGGGAATTCCTGACAAAGACTGAGGTCGAATACCTGCCTTTCAGCGGCAAGCTCATAACCTTCGAGATCGGGCTCAGGTTCCTGACCGACTACCTTTCAGGCGACACGTATTTCAAGATCCACCGCGAAGGACACAACCTCGACCGATGCCGCACCCAGTTCAAGCTGGTGGAGTCCATCGAGGCGCAGGAGGATGAAATGCAGGAACTGATTAAGAATATTTAACCACAGAAAACACAGATGACACTGAATTATTGAAAGGCATATTATCATGAAGATATTAGTCACAGGCGGGGCGGGGTTCATCGGCAGCCATATCGTGGAACATTTCCAGGGCAAGGCCGAGATTGTGATACTCGACAATTTCCGTTCCGGCAAGAAACAGAATCTCAAGAATTTCGATCACAAGCTTATTGAGGGCAGCATTCTTGACAGGAAAGCTGTGAAGGAAGCGGTAAAGGGAGTGGATTATATTTTTCACATGGCCGCAGGAATAAGCGTAGTCGAGTCCATGGAAAAACCTGTCGAGTACGTGCAGGTGAACACCGAGGGGACGCTCATCGTCCTTGAAGAGGCTGCGGCCGCAGGCGTCAAGAAGCTGTGCTTCAGCACTTCCGCCGCATGCTACGGCGAAAATCCTGAATCTCCAAAAGTCGAGACGATGAAGCCTGATCCGCTCAGTCCTTATGCGATCACCAAGCTTGACGGGGAATACTACTGCGACATGTTCGCGCGTGAAGGTAAATTGAAAACAGCCTGTCTGAGATATTTCAACGTCTTCGGTCCGCGCCAGGATCCTAAAAGCGCATATGCCGCGGCGATTCCAATCTTCGTGTCCAGGGCGGTCGCCAACTCGACTATATCGATCTACGGCGACGGTGAGCAGACCAGGGATTTCATTTATGTGAAGGACGTGGTCGCCGCAAACGTCTTCATGTCCCAGAACGATCACACGGGACTATTCAATGTCGCATATGGGAAGAAGATAACCATAAACGATCTTGTGAAGATGGTAATAAAGATGACAAACTCTATGTCCAGGATCGAATACAAGCCCGAGCGTCCCGGCGAAATAAAACATTCCCTGGCATCGATAGGAAAACTCCTTTCGACCGGCTTCAAGCCGACCTCGGACTTCAGCGAGGGCATGAAGAAGACCGTGGATTATTTCATGGGAAATAAATAATAAATTCCAAGTAGGGACGGCCTTTAGGCTGTCCCATGAATTCAAGATTGGTACACCCTAAAGGGCGTACCTACTTTAAGAACGGACACGGCAAGCATGTCCCTCCACGCCTACGGCGAATTACAGGTTTCATTCTAGATAAATCTAAAGTCGGGGGTCTGTCCGTCCTGGATCACTTCGTGCACCTCGTCCCACATCCTGTCCTGGTATGACCGGCATGTGTAGAGGCCCAGAAGGGAGAATGTCAACGTCGTCGTCGAACGTTTCCGGCTCTGGCTCTTTCCCTGGAGCTTTGCAACAAGTTCCTCGTAGACCTTCGCCAGCTCCTTGCGTTTTCCGTCACGGGTGAAGATTCCACCGTGGTTGGAAATGTCGTTCGCCTTCGGCATGTCGAATGTCGGCCAGTTGATGAAGCCATTTACGTGTGGAATCAGCGTGTCCATCAAAATCCGCGTGTAGTCCGCATGCTCCTTTTCGCTCCGGAACGGAAGTTCACAGAGGAAGCGCGATGTGCCGCCGCCATACCAGCCGAATTCCTGTACTACGACAGGCTTGCCATAATGATCCATCCTCGCGTTGCCTATGCATGAGCTGAGCCAGTACTTCAATGGCTCTCCGCCGTCGAGAGGATCACCGCGTCCGTCAGGAACAGCCTGGCAGGCGGGATATGGATGGAATGAGATGAAATCGAAGAGGTCATGCAGTGCTCGATTGTGGAATCCATTTGCAAGCCATAGGTCCTGATCGGGAGATGACCAGGTGTTGTTGCCTGAAACGATCATCTGTCCTGGAGCGGCAGACCGTATCACGTCGCACTGCCGCTTGCACCAGTCGTATCCGCGGTCGTTCAGATAATTGCGGAAATCGCAGGCGCAGACGTCGAACGGCTTCTCGATGAACTTCACAGAGCCTGGTACGTCCTTGAACGTTGCGAACTTCGCACCATGCACGCGGTTCATAGTTTCAACGAAACCATATCGTTTCTCAAGCCATAGCGGCCAGCGGTCCTTGAGCATCAGATCGACCTTGTTGGCATTTATGGAACCAGGAGTGACCATGTGCGATTCGTTGTCGTACAGAAGTTCATTGCGCAGATCCCAGGCCCATATCGCCGGATGGTCCTTGAAGTGGCCGGCAAAAGCCTCCCAGAACAGGCAGTCATTGTCGAGCGCCTTTCCTGAATCGGCGAGTATCGGCATGTCGAACCAGTCGTTCCCACCCAGATAGCCGCCGACAGGCATCAGATATATCCCGTGCTTTTCAGCAAGAGCTATGAACGCATCCCAGTTCTTCATGCCTGCCGCCTTAAGTCCTGTCTTCGGATCGAATACCTGGTTGACGCCGATCGCCTGGCGGAGGCAGTTGAGCCCGAGCTCGGACATGATGCCGAATCTGCGGTCGCAGTCGTTCGCATCAAAGTCCTGGAAGAGGATGCCTTGGCCGGGATGCTGGTCGTCCAGCATGTTTCCGCCGATCGGAGTTATGAACCTGCCCGATCCTTCCAGTTCGAAATTCCATCTGTCCTTCGACACCCTTACTTTTTCCATGATATTATCCTGAATTAAAATTGTTGACCGCTCAAAGATTTACTGCATGTTTGATAAATTCCAAGTTCCAAATTCCAAATCCCAAATAAATTCCAGTGTTCAAACAAGGGAAAAACACCAGAACAGCTCTTGCGAGCTTAACTACAAACAAATTCTTAATGCTTTTATTCGTTTGTAGTTAATGCCGTAAGGCATGTTCTTTTGCTTTTGATATCAAAACTTGATTTTCATGCTCAGGATGTTCTATTTTTAAGGCAAATGTTGGTTGCTACGACAACATGTCTCCGTACCCGGCTTTGCCAGCAAATGCGTCAGTCGCAGCAAATTTTAGAGCATTCCACATAAGGAGAAGCATATGAAATACATCAGCCAAAGCAGCCTTGCCGGAACAATCGATTCGATATCCGAAGCCATTTTTCATTCGCATGAAGTTTCAAAACCGGAGCGAGTGACGGTCGGAAGATGGCTGGCTTCACGCCAGGGGCTGCCTGGTTCCTACGCCAACATGTTCGCACCGACAAGACTTGACATGCAAAATGGCATCCGGGTATTCACAGGTGAAAAAATAACCAGCGGCGCTGCAGTCTCGCATATCCTTGGGGAGGAAACCTGCCGCATCTTGTCCATGTTGAATTTAAAAGACAAGGGAATAAATGACGCACAGGCCGCAGCAATAGAAGGTTTCACATCCCGGCTCGATGATTCTGAAAAAAGGGGATATGGGATTGGCACTTATTGCTGCGGCAAATGTTCCACGGCGTACTGGCGGAATTTACTGGTGACGGAATTTCCCAGGCGCGAGGAACGTTTGTCAGAAGGCATGAAGGAATTAAAGAAAAACCGCATGGGCGATGGCCATTGGCGCCGCTTTCCCTTTTACTATCTGAGCCTCGCATTGACCGAGATCGGTCCTGGCCTGGCGAAATCCGAAATGCAATATGCCGCCCCCGCCTGGGAGAAATACTTGAAGAACAACCGGAATTCAGAGGGCAAGTATACGATAAGGAAATTTCGAATTGGACAGATGCTGCTTGATCTGTGTTAATGCTGGCCCGGCAGGCTATAACTGCGTAGGACAAACTCCCGCAAACTGCACAGGAAACACGTTTTAAAACTTGACAAATCAGTTGAAACCTGATATAATGTTATCGTTTCATTAATACTTTACGATAACATTACAGAAGAAAGAAGAATGAAACGTAGATTTACATTGATCGAATTGCTGGTCGTAATTGCGATCATCGCAATACTCGCGGCGCTGCTGCTGCCTGCGCTCAGGAATGCGAAGGAGCAGGCGAACAGGATAGCCTGCTGTTCGAACGTGAAGCAGCTTACCATTGGCTCGCTGACATATGTTATTGATTACGATGACGTGCTCATGCCGATGGGAAAATACGGACAGATGTCCAGGGGGCAGGTCAACAATGAAGTCAGCGGAGCCTTCTACTCCTTCTATTCCGACTACATGAAGGGCAATCTCAATGCGCAGTCATCTCCCCTGCTCAGCGTCCGCTTCGCGCTCGCGGAAGTTTTCGTCTGTCCTTCCAACCGAAGGAAGGACAACGGGCGCATCCCCTACATGATGTGCGGAGGCTCGTCCTATGACCGCAAATTCAAGATCGGGAGACTCAATACCGCAGCGGCGGCAATGGTGTCGGAGAAGGTGCCTGCGCTCTGGGCGGACAGGTGCAACAGGGTGGAATATGCCGGCGTACAGACAGGAGGGTTCGCAGAGACCAACCATGACGTCAACAAGGCTCCACCGAAGGGTGGCAACGTAGGTTCCTCGGACGGTTCAGCCTCCTGGTACTCATACAGGCCAGGGAATGGCATACATGACAAGGCACAGCAGCAATACGTCGCCAACGGAAGCAATCTCGGGGGGGACTACGTCGTGCCTTCAAACTCCATCTGGCCGCACTGCGACAGCAGCGGAAACCTGTCACTCTCCTACGGATATTACATGCTCACCGGCGGAGTCGCGCGTGGACTGGAACCGTGGTTCTAGTGTCATGTATCGCAAATACGCCGAATAAAATTATGTCAATTTTTGATGCGGATTTGGCTTGGATGGAACAAGGCGATACTGAAGTATCGTCGGTTCCGGCCAAGACGAAGGCCGCGCAAAAATAGGCATAATATTTGCTTGCGGTCTTGAAAATAAAATGCCCGAACATAATGTTATCTTTATTATAAATCATTACGATAACATTAATGCTGCAATATTCGAAAGGATCACCGGATGAAACGGAACTTGGCGATATTGAAACTGCTGCTCCTCGTTGCGATGTCCGCAATATTCACCACCCAGAACGCAGGCGCCCTCCAGACCGACAACCACGGCATCCATGCCGTACCTGCGCCTGGCAAAACCGTCATCGACGGCAAGCTCGACGACTGGGATCTTTCCGGGCAGATATTAATGTGCTATGACGTGCTTTCCCTGAAGGACATCTACTCCGGCCGCATCGCCATGATGTATGATGCCGACAATCTCTACGTTTCAATCCACTGGAAGGATCCTATTCCGATGGGCAACTCTCATGATCCGCAGTTCCAGGCAGGAAAAGGATGGGCCGGAGACTGTGTCCAGCTCAGGATCAAGACCGACAGGATAACACATGCGACCGCCTGGTATTTCGCAGGCAAGAACGAACCGTTCATCAATCTTGACTATGGGAAAGACCTCAACGAGCCATTCGGCGGAGGAAGCAAGAATCTTTTCCGCAAGGACGGCTGGAAGCTTGACGACGGAGCAGAGATGGCGTTCCTGAAGGATGATGACGGCAAAGGTTATGTACAGGAAATCAAGCTCCCATGGAAGCTCATGACGATTGACAAGAAATATGTCGCAGGCGACATTTTCCGCTGCGGCATCGAACTGCTCTGGGGAGAGGCCGACTGGCCGGTGCACCGTTATGCCGACAATCTTGCCGACGGCACGACGAGCCGCGAATTCTTCTGGACGGCGAAAGACAGCTGGGGCGTGGTCACCTTGGAAAGCAAAGGCAAGCTCACTCTTCCTCCGCAGCCATGGGACAACCCGCCGGGCTCGGAAAAGATGGAAGGCCCTGTCGCAATCTCCTACGAACTTCCGAAAGACAGCCGCGTGACCCTCGCCGTCGACGACTCGACGGGCAAAAGGATCCGCAACCTGCTCCCGTCAGCCGAACGCAAGAAGGGCGCGAACACCGATCTGTGGGACTGCCTCGACGACAACGGAAACATCGTGCCTCCTGGAAACTACACTGTTAAGGCGATCTACCATGACGGACTCCATCTCAAATATGTCGGAAGTTTTGCAAGTCCCGGAAATCCCGGCTGGCAGACGTCCGACGGCCGAGGCGCCTACTACGGAGATCACACGGCACCACAGGCGGTTGCCGCAGGAACCGATTATCTCGCCCTCGCCTGTCCGATGGGCGAAGCGGGCCAGCATCTCATCGGCATCGACATGAACGGACAGAGGCAGTGGGGTCTCGCCAACCGGATGTTCGGCGTAAGCGACCGCGTATCACTCGCAACAGACGGCAAAATATTGTGGATCGCCTCGAGCGAGGGCAAGGGCCGTTTCTTCATCTGGCGCTGCGATCTCAAGACCGGCGCATACGCGGCCTGGAACCTCAAGGACAAGGACGGCAAGGATGTCCTTGACCTGCAGCTGTGCGACACGGACGGTGGCGCCCAGTGCCGCACCATCGCGCTGAAGGACGGAAAGCTCGCAGTCATCATGGCCGCCGACAAGAAGATCCTGATCTTGAATGCCGACAAAGGAAATGTAGAAAAAGAGCTTAAGGACATGCCGGAAAATATGGCGGCCTGCGGATACGCACCGAACGGTACGCTTTTTCTTGTCGCAGGTCCTTCCTTATATAGTATTGATAAGGACTCAGGCAAAGCCGTGAAGGTGATGGACGGACTTGATGATCCGCGCGGGATCGCATTCGACAAGGACGGCAGGATCTTCATCAGCCAGCGCGGCAGGAAGATGAACGTCGAAATCTTCGATGCAAAGGGCAGGAAGACAGGCGCCATCGGCAAGGCTGGGGGACGTCCGGCATTCGGTTTCTTCGATGAGACAGGCATGCTCAATCCTACCCAGATCGCCGTTGACAGCAAAGGCCGCCTGTGGGTCGCCGAGGAAGACAAGCAGCCGAAGCGCACAAGCATCTGGAACGCCGATGCCACCCTCGCCTTCGACTTGATCGGCACGACTGCGTATGCGGCAGGCGGCAGCATAAATCCCTTTGACCACACACGCGGATTCAGCGAGCTGGTCGAGTACAAGCTTGATTTTGCAAAACAGAAATTCCGTCCGCTCTACACGCTCACAGATGCTCTCGGCACGGGAAGCGACTGGGTAACGCAGTATTCGAAGGTGGACGGCCGCGAATACATCCAGATCAGAAGCACCGCGCGCGATGCTTCAATGGTAAAAATATACCTGCGCCAGAAGGACGGCAGCTGGCGCCATGCGGCGGAATGGGGGAATGTCGGGCTTGGAAAGACAATGGACGAGGCCTACCACAAGGACTGGAACCAGAAGTTCAACAAACCGCTCTGGGAAGGGCTGTTCGGCAAGGCATTCCTGTGGGTGGACAAGAACGACGACGGCATTGCACAGCGTGAAGAGATCCAGACGAGGGACTTCAACCTCGGGCGCTACTACTGGGGCCAGGCGATGGGCGACGACCTCAACGTCGTGATTCCGATGGGCAACCCATCAAAGGAGTTCCTGTCTTTCAAGCCGCAGGGATTCACAGCAGGCGGCACGCCGAACTACAGTTTTGATTCGATGGTCAGGATAACTCCGCAGGGAGAGATGGGCGGCGAAGGAATGCTGGCCATCGGACGCGACAACCGTATCTATCTCAACCAGAATCCTCTCCAGGCGATGGGTACCGACGGAAAAATCCTATGGACCTATCCCAGCCATTATGTTTCAGTGCATGGCTCGCATAACGCGCCTGCATCGACACCCGGACTTCTTATCGGGCCTTCCAGCTTCTATGGCCGCGCCAAGATAAACGATGAAATCGGCGAGGTGTTCTATCTCAATGGAAATCTCGGACAGAATTTCATCTTCACTGAAGACGGTCTCTGGGTGCAGAGCCTATACAATGACTGCCGTGGATGGTTTGATGTACCGCTGCAGGCCGTTCCCGGAATGCCGACCGATGCGATGACTGCTGGCGGCGAGAGTTTCGGTGGATTCTTCTGCAAGTCCGACGATGGTAAATTCTACTCGCTGGGAGGTGGAACCGCAGCGATAGTCTCAGAGATCACCGGTCTTGATTCGTTGAAACGTTTCGGCCAGACTGTGACCGTCAAACCAACCGACATAGTGGCCGCGCAGGAGCTGAAGGTCAAGCGTGCGGCAAAAGTCGCCAGCAGGAAATCCTATTCCATCAAGGAGACGAAAACTGTACTGCCTACGGACGGCAATCTCGAAGCCTGGGATATCTCGAAGAACAGCATAGAAATCCAGTCCGGCAACAACAAGATCGCGACGATCAAGGCCTCCTACGACGACAAGAACCTCTATCTTGCATACCAGGTTAACGATGCTTCACCGCTGAAGAATTCCGGACAGAACGAGCAGCTCATGTTCATCACAGGCGACTGCATCGACCTGATGCTCCGTGCTGATCCGGCCGCAAAAAGCCAGGATTGCGCAAAGGGCGACATGAGGCTGCTGATGACCTTCAAGGACAATAAGCCGCTTGCCGTCCTCTACGAGCCGGTCGCACCAGGAGCACCTAAGGAACAGAATGGTTCATTCAGTTCTCCATGGCGGAGTATCAAGATGGACCGTGTCCGCGTCGTCGACTTCCCGATCACCATGAAAGCCGTCCAGGGCGGATATGCCATGACAGCTGCGATACCTTTGAACCTGCTTGGAGTTGATACTCTCAAGGGAAAGATCCTGAGCGGTGATTTCGGCGTCCTGGGCTCTGACAGCGCCGGACAGGAATGCACGTCGAGGAACTACTGGAGCAACAAGACCACGAACAACACCAACGACGTTCCTGACGAGGCAATACTGACTCCGTCCCTGTGGGGTGAACTGAAATTCGAGTAGGATCAAAAAGATAAATACATTATAGACCACTGAATATACAGAAAACACAGAAAAATGTTGATTGTTAAAAAAAGAACTATCAATTAAATGGCAATGCGTCAGTTTTTATTTCTAAAGGTAGGGACGCCTTAAAGTTTATCCCGATCCTGTAAGGCATCGGGAAGGCGTCCGCGGCGCTCTCGGCGAGAGCGCCCTACCTGAATTCATCGCATGCAATAGAAACTGACGTGTTACATTAAATGATTCCATTCTGAGTAGTCTGTGTGTTCTGTGGTTGAATTCTCCATGATTTTGAAACCATAAGGAGTTGCAAGATGAAATCTGGAATTCCGAGACTGTTTGCCGTATCCCTCACCGCTCTGCTCCTCTGCAATTCCCTCTTTGGACAGGATGCCAAGCTGCCAGCAGCTTCTCTCTTCGATTCTCCCGTAACCCGCGAGGATCTTGACAGGTCCGCGTTCACGCAATGGCTGGACGGCAAGGAAGACAAGGTGTTTAATGAAGGCAGGGAAGCGGAACCTTCACGGGTCATCTGGACCCGCAACTCACGTCCGGAATGGAACGGCGTATCTTCTTTCGCGGATGGAAAGACCCTTGGCCCGCGCCATCTCCGCATCGGTTTCACGAAGCCGGTACAGGTTGGCACCGTGATCACTGCAGGGAACTGCCGCGTAGGCGTTCTCAAGCCTGATGCCAAATATCCCGGCGACATCGCAGACGCCTCGCAGTGGTTGCCAGCCGAAAGGATCGCCGGCGATAAAATTTCAAAGGAAGGATCAGGATTCCTAACGTGGGTTCTTCCTCCGAACACGCAGACTCAGGCCATCCGGTTCACACACGAGCCAAAGGCGACGGATCGATCATATGCCGGCAGCCTCGGAGGAGTCTATCTGCTTTCAGGACGTTTTGCGAATCTCGCACCGCAGGCGAGGATCATGGCGTCCGTGAATGAAAACAAGACCGGCGTAATTGCAAATGAATGGAGCGACTGCTGGAGTGCATGGGACAACTGGAACGACAGCATTCCTCCAAAACCCATCTCCGAACAGGCGCCATGGGTTATGCTGACATGGCCTGAACCCGTGGCAATCAGCGGTCTCGCCGCATTGTTCGGCGGTTTCGGCGCAGCTGAAGTGCAGACTTTTGCCGGTTCCAAGGACAAGAATCCCGCAGAAGCTGTTGATTCAGACTGGAAACTGGTCAAGGCATTTAAAGATCTTCAAAGCTGGTATCCGCTCCAGCTTCCGTTGCAGATGATGGACTTCGGCACAACTGTAACGACAAAGGCGATCCGCATCCGCATGACAAAAGTCGCACCTGAAAGCCATCCCCACCTGAATGGAAATGCAAAGAACGGACTCCGCGTATGGCTTGACGAACTGATCGTGCTCCGTCAACTCGGCGCAGATCCTCTGACAGCTGCGCTTCCTAAAAAGGTTGAAGAAGTGAAAGTACATCCTCCGATACCCGTAAATTTCAAGCTCAAGGAACCGGGATATGCGACGATTGTGATTGAAGACGCAAATGGGAAACGCATCCGCAACCTGGTGAGCGAGACTCCGTTCCCGGCAGGCGACAATGTGGCGTGGTGGGACGGAATGGACGATGTCGGCCGCGATCCTGCGGCTGCAAGCCATGGACTGTATCATGTCCCGGGAGTATTTGTCGCGCCCGGCACCTACAAGGTCAGAGGGCTCAGCTACAAGTCAATAGATCTTTTCTATGAATTCCCTGTCTACACGGCAGGAGCTCCGGCATGGAACACTGCGGACAACACCGGAGCCTGGCTCAGCAACCATACGCCTCCATGCTGCACGTTGTTCGTCCCGGCCAGCCGTAACCACTACGACAAGGATCTGATCTATATCGGAAGCCATGTCTCAGAAGGAACGCATGGTCTTGCCTGGGTCGATCTCGAAGGCAGGAAGGTCGGCGGAATCAACTGGGTCGGCGGACATTGGACAGGGGCGCAGATGCTGGCCCTTGATTCCGGCGCCAAAGCCGACAAGAACACAATACTATTCGTCGGTTCGAATTTCGAAGGCGAGCTCAGGCTGACGGCAATGACCCGTTCAGGCGAGAAACCAGTATTCAAGATTGGAAAGAAGGAAGATGGGAACAAGTATGATATCGCAGGAATGGCGGTGCGTGACGGGATGCTTGTCTGCAGTCTGCCAAAAAGCAACAAGCTGATATACATCGATGCCGCAAACGGCAAGCAGTCCGGTGAAACAAACATCACCGAACCACTTGGAATCGCCTTTGACTCGAAGGGCAGTCTCCTCGTGATATCCGAGAAGAAAGTGCTGCGCTACACGATGACAAATCCTCCTCCGAAGGAACTGCCGAAACCCGACATCATGGTTTCGAAGGGACTGGATCAGCCGGTGCAGATAGCCGTAGACAATACAGACGCAATGTTCATTTCCGACAGGGGTGCAAGCCATCAGGTGAAAATATTCACAGCTGAAGGCAAACAGATGCGCAGTCTTGGAAAAGCCGGAATCCCAAAGGCCGGCCCATATGATCCCATGCACATGAACAATCCAGCAGGACTCACAGTCGACAACAAGGGCCGGGTATGGGTCACCGAGCAGGATGAACAGCCCAAGCGCGTAAGCGTCTGGCAGTACGATGGAACTCTTGAAAAGGCGTTCTATGGTCCAGCCGAATACGGCGGCGGCGGCAACCTCGATCCGCAGGACAAGACCCTCTTCTACTACAAGGGTATGGAGTTCAAGCTGGACTGGGAGAAAGGCGTTGACAAGCTTACAAATATCTACTGGCGTCCTGATGGCACGAACATGCTTCCTGAAGGATTCGGGGTCGGAGGTTTTCCGCAGACTGCGATATACGCAAACGGCAGGAAATACTTCACGAACTGCTATAACAGCAATCCAACCAACGGCGCATCTCTCGTGACAGTTTGGATCGAGAAGGACGGACTCGCCAGGCTTGCCGCGATGATTGGACGCGCTAACGACTGGGGACTTCTCAAGACCGACAAGTATTCAAGCTGCTGGCCTGCGGGCATTGATTTCAAGGGCGACTACTGGAAGAACCAGGCTTTCTGCATCTGGACAGATTTGAACGACGACGGACAATTCCAGCAGGAAGAAGTTAAAATCACCAAGGCAAGTCCCGGCGGAGTTGTGATCATGTCTGATCTTTCAGCAGTCGTCTCGAGGCTCGATGAAAAAGCGATGCGTTTCCCAGCTGCGAAATTCACAGCTGGCGGAGCTCCTATTTATAGTCTTGATTCAGCTGAAGTTCTTGCAAAGGACGTACAGGGTCCGGCAAGTTCAGGCGGTGACCAGGCGCTTGCACATCCGGACGGATGGACAATTTTCACAGCAGTCCCCAAACCCTATTCGCAGCTGTCGGTGGCGGGTGTGTTCAAGGGCGAAGCGAAGTGGTCCTATCCGGATCCCTGGCCGGGGCTGCATGCATCGCATGAGGCGCAGTGCCCCGACAGGCCGGGAATGCTGATCGGCACGACACGCCTGCTCGGTGATTTCGTGACACCTCGCAACAGCAACGCCGGACCGCTCTGGTGCGTGAACGGAAACATGGGGCCGATGTTCCTCATGACTGTCGACGGACTGTTCGTGTCGACATTGTTCAAGGATGTCAGGCAGGGCACCTCATGGTCGATGCCTGTCGCACAGCGTGGCATGAGGATGAACGACATCACTCCGCACGATGAAAATTTCTGGCCTTCGATCACGCAGACAAAAGATGGCAAGGTCTATATCGTGGACGGTGGACGGACAAGCCTTGTCCGCGTGGACGGACTTGAGATGATACAGCGCCTGCCGGATTCCGAAGTCAAGGTGACCGAGGCGGATCTTAAGAAGGCCCAGGAATATTTCACCGTCCAGGAAGCCTTGCGCCAGGCAGCGCAGGGCCGCAAGAGCCTGCTGGTCTCGATCTCGAAGGCTGCTCCGGTCGTGGACGGGAAGCTGGACGACTGGAAGGAGAGCGACTGGGCATCTATCGACAAGCGCGGTACTGCAGCCAATTTCAACAGCAACAGCAAACCCTACGATGTCCAGGCGGCGGCAATGATCTCCGGAGACAGGCTTTATGTGGCATATCGCACCGGCGACAAGGATCTCCTCCGGAATACCGGCGAGAAAATCAATGCGATATTCAAGACCGGCGGATGCCTCGACCTGATGCTCTCGACCAATCCTGCAGCCAATCCTAAAAGAGCCGATCCCGTTGCCGGCGACCTGCGTCTCCTGGTCACAAAGATCAAGGAAAAACCCATAGCAGTATTGTACCGCGCCGTCGTACCAGGCACTCCCGAAAAGGACCGCGTACCGTTCTCTTCACCGTGGCGCACGATCAATTTCGACAAGGTCGAAGATGTGAGCGACAAAGTCCAGCTGGCTGGCATTGAAGGCAGCTTCGAAATTTCAGTTCCGCTCTCAGTCCTTGGATTGAACCCAGTCGGATTAAAGCGCGTCAAGGCTGATCTCGGAGTGCTCCGCGGCGATGGATTCCAGACACTCCAGCGCGTATATTGGTCAAACAAGGCCACGGGCATCACATCGGATGTCCCGAGCGAGGCCGCCCTCAGTCCGAATCTCTGGGGCGAATGGGAGTTTAGAACAAAGTAAGGAAAAATGAACGTCCAACATTCAAACATATCAGATATTGATATTTATTGATGAACGAAGCGAATCACTTGGAGTGCGGGAACTTGTTACCGCCTTGTTTCGCGAAATTTATTTCGCGGCACTTATATGGGACGGAATAAATTCCGTCATTAAAAGCGGCAATAAATTGCCGCACTCCACGTGCGAATTTCGCAATTCGCAGAAGATAAAGACAGGTATTGATGTTCTACAAAAGGAATCTTATGTCATCAAATAATATTGGCTCAAGGACAATCACTTTCGACGAGCGTGCGTTCCTTGTGGACGGGCAGCGGAAACTTCTCGTCAGCGGGGAAATTCATTATGCACGGTCGCCGAGGGAACTGTGGCCTGTCCTTCTGGACAACGCGAAGGAGCTGGGGTTGAACTGCATTGCGTCGTACGTCTTCTGGAACTGGCACGAGCCTGAACGGGACGTCTACGATTTCTCAGGGGTCCGCGATCTTGGACATTTCCTCTCCCTCTGCGCGGAAAGGGATCTTGATGTCATCCTCCGTGCCGGCCCATACTGCTGCGCCGAATGGAACTACGGCGGATATCCGCCCTATCTGCGCGATGAGCCAGGCATCGTGATCCGCACATGGAACGAGCCGTACATGAGCAGGGTTGAAAAATACTTTTCACATCTTGTGACCGAATTCCGCCCTTATCTCGCAAGCAACGGAGGTCCGATAATCCTCGTCCAAGTCGAGAACGAATATGCGAATGTCGCAAAGAGATATGGCGACGATGGACAGCGCTATATCGCATGGATGGGTGATCTGGCTAAGAAGCTCGGTGTCGATGTTCCGGTAATAATGTGCGAAGGCGGAGCTGAAGGCGCAATTGAAACTGTCAACGGCTTTTCAATTTCACAGGAAAGGATGCAGCAGTTCCGCAAGGCGCATCCTGGCATGCCTGCGATCTGGACGGAACTGTGGCCTTCGTGGTACGACACCTGGGGGTTCCAGCGGCACTACCGCGATCCCCGCAACATCGCCAGCCATATCCTGTCATTCATCTCCAACGGCGGCTCAGGATTCAACTACTACATGTTCCATGGCGGCACGAATTTCGGTCGGACAAGCATGTACCTCCAGACCACCAGCTATGAGTTCGACGCACTCCTCGACGAGTATGGCGCCCCTACCCTCAAAGGCCGGTATCTTGCCAGACTGCACAACCTGCTGATAAATAATTCCGCAACAATCCTCGACGGAGAATGCGAAGTCCGCAATGATGCAAAGGGAGTCAGCACCGCAACATGGCGGCATGCCGGCAGATCTATCATCATTTCATGTAGCAAATCGCCTTTCCATGCAGTCGTGAAAGATGAAAAAGGCTCAGTGCTCTTTGATACTGAAAAAATATATTCTGCAGTTCACGCATCCCATCGTCCCCCAAAATGGAAAGAACTTCCAGCTCCTTTGGATTGGCAGGCATGGGCTGAACCTCGGCCAAGCGAAAGAACTGACGATGCCATCTCATCGCCGGTACCGCTTGAACAGCTTTCCCTCACCCATGACAAAAGCGACTACTGCTGGTACAGCGCGGAAATAAAACTGGAGAAGAACGGTGATCACGTTTTGGAACTCAGTCACTGCGCCGATGTCATGTCCATCTTCATCGACGGCAAGCCAGTGGGATTCTCGCAGCCTCCATTCCTGGAAAACCGCGGGCCTACCTCGACAACCCCGGCGATCAAGACTGAAAACAATAAAGTGAACGCCCTCGAGTCCGCAGTCGGACATTACAAGCAGTCGTTCACGTTCGCATCCTCCAAAGGAAAGAAGCGTCTTGACATACTGGCGTCCTCGACCGGCATGGTCAAGGGCGACTGGATGCTTGGCGCTTCGATGAATACCGAATGCAAGGGCATCTGGGGAAAAGCAATATGTGACAAACGTCCAATCAAAAGCTGGGAGATGAGACCTTTCCTTGCCGGAGAAAAGTTGAATTTGCCGGCTTTTACAAAATCTGTCAGTTGGCACAATGCGAATAAAATCCGTAGCCAGTCATGTGTCTGGTACCGGTCAACGTTCATAATTCCTAAGCGCGTCCTTAAATCTGACTTCCGTCTTGATGCCGAAGGACTGGGCAAAGGGATGCTCTTCATCAACGGACATGCGCTGGGCCGTCACTGGCTTGTCGAAGGGAAAGGCTACGGAGCCGACGAACCCTGGCAGAACCGCGAACTTGAAGGATTGTCGCTTGGTCCGGTAGGCGAAGCGACCCAGAGATATTACCACGTTCCAAGGGCCTGGCTGCAGGAAGTTAACGAACTCATGATTTTCGAGGAACGAGAGTGCAATCCCGGAAAAGTTTGTCTTGAGACAAGGAAGGCGTAATCTAGATTCATTGGCATAATAAATAATTGGAGATAATTAAGAATCGGCTCGGGCAAGCCCCACCCTCCACACCAGAAACTGGCGTATAAATGGAGGGACGCGCTTGCCGCGTCCGGAGTTATGAAATTTCTGAATTTTATAAAGTAACTCGGACATTCTTGTCCGGGGTTAATTTGAATCTCGGGCTGGAAAGCCCGAGTTACTTAAAAGCAAAACCCGACATACTGAGGAAAGAAAATAATGAAACAAAACAAGATTTCTATTCGCAAGTTAATATTACTCGCTGCGGCATCGCTTTCGGGCATCTGTGCAGTGTCAGCCGAAGAACCCGCGGAAGGCCAGTGGAAGACGGCTTATGTAAAACGCGGTTTCTGCGGGGCGTTCCAGGACGGCTGGCTCAAGGGATCAGGATCGGTCATCCGTTCACGCACGCCAATGCCGTTTGACGGAACCCGCGTCAAGGTTGAAGTCTCCGGCTGCCACGATACCGTAGTGGAACTTGAAAATCTCTTCCTTGTCCGTGGCGCCGATGACAATGGCAAGATCACCGGTCCGAAATATCCGATTCTCTTCGACGGGAAAGCGGCAGTATCGTTCACCACCGGCACGAAGAAGTGGTCCGACGAGGCGGAGATACCGATCAGGAAAGGCACCTGGTATGTCCAGGATTCCTATTTCTCCCAGAAAATGCCATACGCCTATGATGTCGACATCGGCACCTGCGATGTGAAGGGAAGCGATGACAAGGAGGTTTTATCAGGGCAGACCAAAGGTTCAAGGGTCGGGATACTGGCCCGCATCGATGTGTTCACGACCGACAAGAGGCCGACCATCGTCTGTTATGGCGATTCGATAACGCACGGTTTCAGCTCAACTCCGAACAGCGGCCAGCGCTATCCTGACCAGCTGGCAAAGCTTCTTGACCGTCCGGTGCTGAACATGGGCGTCAACGGCGACATGGTCCAGTGGGCAGGCGGTGCTCCAAGGCTCATAAGTTCTCTCAAAGGAGTGGACACAGTGGTTTTCCTCATGGGGATAAATGATATTGTCACGGGCACAGTAAAGCAGCTTTCGGATTACACTGCGAAGGTGAAGCCGGTGATCGAAAATTTGAAGAAGCAGAATTTAAAGGTGTATATCGGCACATTGCCGCCGGCAGGCGGATTCAAGAAATTCGATGACAACCCTGAACATGACAAGCTGCGCCAGGAGATCAACAAATGGATACGCACATCGAGCGGAGCCGACAAGGTGATCGATTTCGACATGGCCCTCTTTGATCCTGCAACTCCGACAAAGATGAAAAGCGAATACCAGAGCGACTGGATACACCCGAATGACAGCGGATATAGGAAGATGGCCGAGATCGCCGCCTTCGTAATTTCCGGATCAAGCGAGAAGAAGAAATAATAAGGGAACGCCGGCGTCCCGCCGGCAATTGCCACCGAGACGGTGGCGCTCCTATAAAGGAATAATTAATTTAAAAATATCAACAGAGGAGATTGTCCAATGAGAAATTGCATGAAAGGGATAATGATCGCCCTGACCGCAGCCATGTTCGGTGCGAACTTCGCAGCATGTGCAGGGGAGAACACCATCGGCAGGCAGAGCCAGAACGAAGGAATAACCGCAGTTCCAGCGCCGGGTAAAGTCACAGTCGACGGTGATCTTTCAGAGTGGGACTGGTCAGGCCGCATCAGCGTGTTCGCCGAATACTCCATGCGCAACCGCTACTCCGTGGATGCAGCGGCAATGTGGGACAAGGACTACCTCTATCTCGGTGCCAGGTGGAAGGATCCGATGCCGTTGAACAGCACCATAGATCCCGCGATCAATCCTGACGAGGGATGGAAGGCCGACTCCTGGCAGATGCGCATCCATTCCGACCGCAACCTATGGATCACTGTCTGGCAGTTCTCGACCAAGAAACAATCCGTAATGCATTTCGCCTATTGGAAGAACGACAAGAGCGAGAGGGACGGTACCGACGTAAAGATGCTGGTAAGCCCTGAAGGCTCAGCGGATCTTGGTGAAGACGCCCAGATGGCATACAAGATGGATGCAGACAACAAGGGATTCTCCCAGGAAATACGCATACCCTGGAAACTGATCTACCGCACAGTTCCGGAAATAAAAGCTGGCAACGTCATGCGCCTGGGCTGTGAATTCCTCTGGGGCGATTCAACTGGGCGCACCTGGCCTATCCATCGCTATGCCGACAACATGCAGCCGGGAAAGACTTCACGGGAATTCTACTGGTCGGCAGTCAATTCCTGGGGAAACCTCACTCTGTCCGAAAAGGGGAATATTCCTCTGCGCGAATATGTGGTTGAGACCGACAAGATCGCAGGTACGGTTCCAGTGCGGGCAACTATTCCAAAGGATGTCGCCCGTTTCACCATGGTCATCGACGACAAGGACGGCAAACGCATACGTACTCTGGCAGCCGACCGTGATCCGGCAGATTATGCAGTCAAGGGCGCCGACAAGGATGGAATGCAGACGGTCGAAGTCAAATGGGACTGCCTGAATGATTTCGGAAAACTGGTCGAACCCGGCACTTTCAAGGTGCGCGGCCTGACACAAAAGGGTATTTCCGCCGAATACGAGATGTGCTTCTACAATCCCGGAACACCGCCATGGGACACAAAGGACGGCAGAGGAGCCTGGGGCGCCGACCATAGCGCACCAGTTGGAATTGCGGCCGCCGGAGACTGGACGATGCTCGGCTTCGAAGTTCCCGAAGGCGGAAGCGGAGTGATCGGGATAGATCCTACCGGGCAGAAAAGATGGGGTGACCGGCGTGGGACGCTCAAGCTTGCCGGCGACGACAAGTATGCCTACGCTTATGTTACGCACTGGTACACGAAGGAGACAATCTGCCGCTACGATCTGAAGACAGGCAAGACTGCGGCCTTCGTCAAGGATGGAAAAGAACGCACATACGATCTTACCCTGAAGGAAATTCTCGGTGAGGAGAATCCTGGGAAGCTGACAGGCATTTCTGCTCAAGGCGGAAAACTCGCAGTCGCAGTAGATTCAGGAAAGATTTTCATTCTTGACGCCGCGTCTGCCGCAGTGCTGCAGAAGTTCAATGCTACGAATCCCGGAGACCTTGCCTTCTCACGCGACGGAAAGCTATATGGAATCGTTGACGGTAAAGTGAGTGCGATTGACACGACTTCAGGAGCGGCAGCACCGATTGCGATATCCGGTGCCGGGAAAATCTCCGGACTTGCAGTGGACAACGACGGCAACATCCTGGTCGCCGATGTCGGGCCCGACAGCCAGGTCAAGGCTTTTTCCACGGATGGAAAACTGGTTTACACATGCGGGAAGAAAGGCGGACGCGCGCTTCGTGGGATTTATGATGAACAGGGCATGGTGAAGATGAGCTCGATAGCTGTTGACGCCAAAGGCCAGATATGGGCTGTTGAAAGCTGGAGCTTTCCGCGCCGCGTGTCCGTGTGGGGCAAGGATGGAAAATTGATCCGCGACTACCTCGGCAATACAGGTTACGCCGGAACCGGATGCTTCCTGCACGACCAGGATCCGACACTCGGATACTGCGGTCCTCTTGAATTCAAGCTCGACAAGAAAGCCGGGACATGGAAGCTGAACAAGATCCTCTGGGTTCCAGACAGGGAGAACGGTGAATGCTTCACTGTATCCACAGGTTCGCATGTCGGCCCGCAGCGGTTCACTGCGAACATCGCAGGAAAGAACCGCGAATACCTTTACCTCCACGATCCGGGCAGCGAAGGGGTCGGACAAGTCCTCTTCATGGAGACTGAAGCCGGATGGAAGCCCGTATCGGCAATCTGCAACGCAGGCCAGGCACTCGGCGATCTCGCCCATGCAGGACAGGTTGTGAAACAGCCCGGCGGCGAACTTGCCGGACTCAACGCATACGACATGATCATATGGAACGATGGTAATGGAGACGGAAAAATCCAGCGCGCTGAATGCGAAGTAATTCCTGCAAAAAGACCTGGAGACGAGAAAAAGGGCGGTGAATCCGCTTTCCGCACCGGCAACGGCTGGGGTGGACGTATCGACACGAAAACCCTCACGATATACGTTGACGGCCTGACAGCAATCAAGCCTGTTGAAATAAAAGCCGACGGTGCGCCGGTGTACGCATCCAAGGCGTTTGTAAAGCTTCCAATTGCTGAAAACGGCGATCTGGTTCCAGTCCCCGAGGAGAACCGCCTGCTCTGCCTAAGCTTCAAGGGATATGCGGGTCCGACATCCGGCATGCTTGGAATCGATCTCGCCAAAAATACAGTTGACTGGGCATATCCGAATCCTTATCCTGGTGTGCACGGCTCGCACAATGCAACGATGCCAAAACCCGGACTCGTGATCGGACCGCTCAAGATCTGCGGCGTAGCCAACGCCGGAGAACAGGCAGGCAACGTATTCCTGCTGCGTGGAAACCTCGGACAGGATTTCATCTTCACCACTGACGGGCTATACGTCGGCGCCATGTTCCAGGACGGACGTCTGCCCTGCGACACACTGCCCGACAAGGAGAGTATGCTCAAGGGAATGCCTCTGGACAATTTCACGGAAGGCGGCGAACCTTTCAACGGCTGGTTCGGCGGACAGAGCGATGGAAAGATACGTCTGACGACCGGATGGCCGCGCCAGGCGGCAATGATCCTTCTGATCAACGGACTTGATTCCATAAGGAAATTTTCAGGAACAGAGGTTTCCGTCGACATGCCGACCATCGTGAAGGCAGATCAGGAGAACATCGCACGGACCTCTAAGAAAGCTGAGGCGTGTGTGTATGCCATCAAGCCGATGCCGAAAGCTCCGAACCTCGATGGCACGCTCAAGGACTGGAATGATATTCCCGCGATTGACGTCACCAGGGAAGGCCTGCCTGACAGGGCGAAAGTGAAGATGGCATATGATGCGAACAACCTTTACATAAGCTACGAGGTGAATGACAGCACCCCATGGAAAAATGAGGGGAAGGACATCGCGCGTCTTTTCAAGACAGGTGATTCTGTCGATCTCCAGCTGAGCGTGAATGCAAATGCGAAGAAGCATGCCCAGCCCGAGGCAGGCGACATAAGGGTTGTGTTTGCACAGCTCCAGAACAAACCGGTCGCAGTCCTGATGGCGCCAGTGGACAAGAAGGCAGCTCCTGAGGCGAAAAAGAACTACACTTCACCGGTTGGCACGAAAATCTTCGACCGTGTCGAGGCGATCGCAGACGCAAACGTGAAGATCAAGGCGGAAGGCAGCAGATACGTAGTGGAAGCCGCCCTGCCCTTGAAGTCGATCGGGCTTGAACCGAAGCCGGGGATGAAGATCCGCGGCGATGTCGGATTCATCTCGTCGGATGCGAACGGCATGATAAACACGGCGCGCACCTATTGGTCGAACAAGCACACAAACCTGGTGAACGACGAACCGCAGGAAAGCTGGCTGTTCCCGGAGACCTGGGGCGAATTCAGTTTCGAGTAAATAGGGACGGGCTTTAGCCTGTCCCATGAATTGAAGAATGGTACACCCTGAAGGGCGTACCTACTTTAAAGGAGATAAATGCACAAGCCGTTTTATATCGATGACATCGATGTCCTCAGGGAGAAGCTTTTCCGCGCGAAACGCGATGGGACATTGATGGGGCGCGTGTGGGATTCGGTAATCCGCCGTTCACGCAATGCGCCGGCACAGTTCCCGTGGTTCACGCCTTTTGTCGCGCTCATAACCTGCGAGCAGAAGGACATCGAGAACGCAAAGGATGCCATCCGCAACTATGTCGCCACGCTTGACCCGCAGACGTTCGGAATGGGGCTGCAGTTCCATTTCTGGTGCTTTGCCTTTCCGCATGCGCGGTGGTCGCTGTACTTCCACTGGCTCTGCGAGATTGGAGCATGGGATGCAGCTGAGGAAAAAAAGCTGAAGGAGGAGCTTCTCACATTCCAATATATAAACTTCTTCTACGGCATGCGCACCAAGCCGGAACCCGAATGCGTCGACAACCAGACGATGTCGCTCTGCTTCAGCAATGCGCTCCTTGGGCATCTGTTCAGCGAAAGCGCGATGGCGAAACGCATGTACGTCGACGGTATCCGCCGCCTGCCCTCGCTGATCGGGGGGATCCCGACTTCCGGCTATTCAGGGGAAGGCAGCACCTACATGGACTGCGTAGTCGGTCCGTCCATACCGTTCATCGTGGAACTTCTCGAAAGAAGCAGCGGCGAAAGCTGGTTCGACAAATCTCTTCCGCCGCATGGCGGCAGCGCAGACAAAGTGTGCAGGATGATCGCAAACGAATGGATGTCCAGCGGCCTCCTGCTTCCATGGGACCACTACGGTTATACGCTTCCAGTGCGCTCCTGCATCGCCTATGCCGCACACCGCAGCAGTGATCCGTTCTACGGTGAACTTCTGGAGCGCCAGGCGAACTGGTCATACGATCAGTCGATCGGCTGGGGATATGATGATCTCGTCTGGTCTCTGATCTGGTGGCCGGAGAATAAAAAACAGGAACGTGCGAAATTCGCATCCTGGAGCGAACCCGAAGTCGGCGCCGCACTCGTGTCAGACGATGCACAGCTCTACCTGATGCAGATGTGGGACGAGTCCACTCCTGTCTACCCGACCCGCGCACATGTCAATCCAAACTCGCTCATACTGTCCGCCTATGGAAGTCCGCTCACCATCGACGGCGTCCCCGACAAGGAATGCACGGCGTTCAAGTTCGAAGACACATGGCGCGAGGTCAGCTACATGGACATCGGCTCAAGCCGCAAATTCAATTTCGGCGCCGGATGCGGCGGAGCACATTCCGTCATCCTTGTTGATAACTGGGAAGGGATGCGCGCCTTCACCGAATACCGCCAGGCGACAATGACCGCGTTCTCCGAGAAGGAAAAATCCGTCACATCCGATGTCACACCGATATATCGCGAGAAGTTCCCCGACGCAAAGGCCGTCCGGCGCCGTTCAAGGCTATGCTGCGAACGGTTCTGGCTGATCGAGGATCTTGCGGTGTTCGCAAATGAGCACAAGGTCACCTCCAGATTCTTCCTGCGTCCAAACGTGATCGGATCGGAATGCGGAATCAAGATCGAAACCGCAGAAGGCGTGCGGCTTTCCCTGATCCCCCTGCTCGGACCTGACAAGATGACATCCACACCGATAAAAGGATATCCCGACAGGCTTGACGGAGAATCAATAATGGTCGATTTCACCCAGCAGGGCAAGGAATGCCGCTGGCTCTGGCTCCTATGGCCGGAAGCGACAAGACGGACCGAAGCGGATGTCAGCGAGAACTGGCAGGCGATTCCGGATGCTGCAGGCAACCTTGTGCTTGATGCGGCAATAAAACTGCTTGGTGCGAATCCGATCAGCATCCCCCTGACAATACCTCCATATCTGCAACGCGATCTGCCGGTGGTCCGCCGCTGGTGGTTCAGACGGACAATCAATATTCCCGCGGCCACAAGCTGGCTGCGCCTGCCGAAACAGATGCTGAACCTGCGCATGTGGATCAATGGAAAGGAGATTGATACCAGCAGCCACAAGATGCGCATGAACCTGATGGAACCTGATATTTCAATACCGAATCAGCTCCAAGGAAATGATGTCGAAGTCGTACTTTGCTGTGACACGGGATACAGCCAGTATGCGCCAGATGGAAACGGCGGCGGGGGATTCTATGGAAAGCCGTTGATTCTCGTCGAAGAGCCTGTCTCTGGCATTGAATATGCTCAATACAAAGACGGAGCCGTAGGCATCCGTGCCGGCGGCAAGGATTTTAAAGTTGAACACGACATCATGGAGATAGTATAATGAACTCGGTTTTCGACAAAATGGAGTTCTGCGTAGAGCATTCCAGCAGCCAGGATGAAAGGTCGCTTGACAAGATAATCTCATGCCTCTGTGATCAGAACTGGCGTGTCAGATATGCGGCGGCAATCGCCCTTGGCGACCGCAGGGATCCAAAATCCGTTGATGCGCTGCTCAAGGCCTTGAAAAAGGAGAACCAGGAACCCCTCTTCTCGCAGCCCGCCCTGGAAGGCGGAGCACATGCCGGATCGAACATCCCGTTCACGGTGATCTTTCCTGAAGGCACCACTGAACATACCAAGGAGGCCTGGCGCCGGCGCGGACGCCTCATACAGGCGGTCTGCCTGGCGCTGGGAGGCATTGGAGCTACTTCTCCGGCAGTCCTTGAGATGCTGCACCGCTATGCGACCGACCAGAAATGCGACTACGGCGTAAGGGCAGCAGCATGCAAGGCGCTCGGACAGCTCGCGTCTCCGGAAAGCCTGCCGATCCTCCAGAAGGCCGTAGGCGACGAGGAATGGTGCACCAGCTGCGAGGCGAAGAAGGCGCTAAAGAAGATAAGCGAATGAACAACCGAATATCGAACAGACGAACATTCGAATGCCGAAGTAAGATGGAACGCCAGCCCTGGTCGCCTATGGCGCCACCTACGGCGGATAAACACCCTGCTGGAAATGTATTGATGTAGTGTTCGCCGTCTCGGCGAAGAATCTAAATTCTCTTGTCCGTGACGGACAACCCTACATTATAGAAATATGAATTAAATGTTTGATGAGCGAAGCGAATCTTTGGAGTGCGCGTACCTTGGTACCGCCTTTCCCCTGACAAGCTCGCTTGTCAGTTATACGAGGAGCAAGCTCCTCTGAACAAGGCTGAAGCAAGCTTCAGCCCTCCAAGGTCAGGCCAAAGCGCCTGACGTAAATACATTAGGGAATTATTTCGAGACTATCTTCCCGTGTCCTGCAAAAGGATAGTCGATTGTGATCCGGCCGACTTCGGCGTCGCCGATGCCGCTGTACAGATCCGCTTTTCCATCCTTGCGCATGACAATGCCTGAGGTAAATGCGCAGTCGACAAGCTCGGGTTTCTTCGCCGGCCCCTTGGGATAGCATGGGCGCGTTCCAATGATCTTCACGTCGATAGCCCTGTGTTTTTTGGGATCGAAGACGATGGCTATGTTCATGTATGTCTGTATTTTCACACCTTTGGCGTTGACCTCGTTGTAGCACTTGTGCCCTATGACGCCGATCTTTCCGCTGTCCAGCAGATATGCCTGGTTGCAGCCGCCCCACTCCAGCTTGTCGAACAGGCCCGGAATATATGGAGCGTTCTCGATGACATCACCGGTAAGGTCTTCAAGCTTCTTGATGACCGTGAAGCCGATCTGGGATTCGCAGCCAAACTTCTTCATGATCTCCTTGTTGCGCGGACGGGAGAAGACGCCGATGCGTCCGTCCTTCAGCTGGACCAGGCGGATGTCCTTCATGTAGTCGGGTCCGGTCGTGAAATAGTACATGTCGCTTATGTCGGCGCCCCTGAAGAAATAGCCGTAGTAGGTATCGACTTCCGACGACTTGTAGCGGACGTGCGTGCCGCCCAGGACAAGCTCACTGCCGATCTTGCAGACATAGGGATCTTCAAGCTGGTAGATCATCGAATCCTTCACGAGCGTCCAATCGTCCTTGCCAGTCTTCTCGAAGAGCCGCACCCAGGACCGCGCCCACTCGTAACGGCGTTCGACGCGTCCGAAGATATAGTCCCTGCCCTTCCATGTGAACGGAATCGACGAATTATACACGTCGTACCCTTTGACTCCGTGGAAAGCCAGTGTTGCTTTCTCATAGATCTTCTTTGTCTTCTCGAAATGGGCTCTCTGCTCCTTGAGATTCATATCAACTCCCTTGTATTTTTTTAATGTCAATCACTTACAGGATTCCATAACAGGCGCTTAACCTATACTGCCGTCAGTCTAAATCAACCAGGCTGGAACAAGTGCAAAGTAAATTCACTGCCGTCCCATGGATTATTGGATTGCTGGATTAATGGATTGTTGCAAATCAAAGAGATATGCAAAAAACATCATCTATAATTTTTCTTGAACTCAAACCCAATAATCCAGTAATCCAAAAATCCATTAATCCGTCATCCTGTGGGATGACACTGAAAGAAATCCTGCAAATAGTTGGATTTTCCGGCTTGACTCTTTCACTTTACTATCTAGATTATATATATTAAAGCATTAATAAACACCAGGTGCAGCATGATTTCAAGAACGTTTATTTTGATTGCCGCATGTTTCCTAATCTGCTTCCATGCAGGAGCCGGACAATACACCGAGATCGTCGCCTTCGGGGACAGCACAAGCGATGTCGGCAACAGTTTTTCAATCCCGGACAAAATCCCATACCCCAGCGCGTATCCGTTGCAGGCATGGGTCAAGCAGCTCGCTACAATGTACAAGATCGCCACATTCAAAGCCTCGGGCAACGGCACCTTCGCTGTCGGCTCAGACTATGCATACAGCGGCACATCCACAAAATATACTTCTGACAAAGGGTGGACCTGGGGCGACAACAAATTCATCCTGAAACGCAATCTTACCGACCAGATCAGCGACCGCTACCTTGGTCCGTTCAACAAGGACGGCGCAAAGACCGGACCGGAGGCCCTCCATACGGTATGGACAGGGCTGAACGACCTGGTACTTGCATATAACGACAAGAAACAGATCAAGGAGAAATGGAGCGGACTTGACCAGATGTCCGTAGAAGTGGCCAGGAGCGTCGAAGGACAGATCCAGGCCCTTGCAACCGCAGGCGTAAAGAATATCCTGTGGCTCAACCTCCCCGACCCCTCGAAATTTCCTGGCATAGTTTCGCAGAAGCTGGCAGGAGGTTCAGGCCTCAAGGCGCTGTCAGACTCATCCCTGGCCTTCAACAAGGAGATGGATGCCGCCATCGACAGGCTGAAGAAGGCGAATCCGGGACTCAACCTGATCAAGCTCGACGTGGCGAAACGCCTGGGGGAGATCCTCGAGAATCCTACAGCCCATGGATTCAAGAATGTGAAATCCGGAGGGTTCACTGACGGCGACCTTTTCTTCTTCGACGGCATACATCTTACGCCCCATGGAAACCATCTGCTTGCGAAATTCGCATACGACACATTGCAGAAACAGGACGGGCAGGAAGCAAACAGGCAACTCAGCCTGTCAAAGGGGGAAAAATGAAATCAATACCTGACAATTGCCGGAAGGCAAGTCCAGGATCGTTTACGCTGATCGAATTGCTCGTGGTAATCGCGATCGTCTCAATCCTGATGGCGCTCCTGCTTCCCGCGCTGAAGAACGCAAAGGAAATATCCAGAAGGGTCTTATGCGCAAGCAACCAGAAACAGCTTGGCGTCGGATGCCTGCTCTATGCGACGGACACGATCGACAATTATTTCCCTCCGCAGGTCATGAACCCGAACTATTTCTGGAAGAGCGGACTCTCATGGGAGAACGTCGCCGGTAACGGAATAATGGCATTCGGCCTGGGCAATCTATATCCCAACGAACAGGTAACCCTCAACAGGGGGACTGAATATGTCAAGAACGAGGGAGTCTTCTTCTGCCCAAATTCCGTATACCTGTTTTCTCCGTACCCATCCATGGCGGACCGGTCCGCCTATTACTACCACAAGTCCCACCAGGGAATGGTCGGATACGTGTACTGGGGCAACCCCTGCAAGGCATATGACTCTGATACATGGCCCTCCTGGTATGAACCTGGTGAACTGAGGGATGATCAGAATCCCGGCGCAATGAACACCAGGCCAAACAATTGCATCGCCTACACTTTGAACAGGGTTTTGAATGGCTCCAGGAAAGAGGCGCTGCCAAGCAAGGCCGTGCTGGTCACCGACAATTACTATGGAGATGAAAGTTTCGTTAGGAACAACCATCCCAGGGGCGGAGTCCCGGAAAAAGGAGGAAGCAACGTGCTTTATGCCGACGGGCATGTCAGCTGGCTGCCTTACGGTGAAGGAAACTGGAAATTCCTCAGCGGATCAAACAACATCCTGCAGCCATGGAACGAACTGCAGTGAAGAAAATTGGATGGGTGGATGATTGGATTTGAGTTCAAGATAACACAGAAACCATAGATGTACATGAGAATTACTGAAAAGGCATTTCGGATAATTTATCCAGACTGTTTTTGGTCTTATGCCTTTGATACCCAACAATCCATTAATCCAGCAATCCATTCATCCAAGAGACTTACATGAAATCTAAAAAAATCCCAATCTGGCTGGCGCTCTGCGGAATGGCTGTCCAGATCATCGGAATCGGAACTGCGATAGCGATCTTCAGCAGTGAAAGGGGCGGCTTCTCATTCCTGAACAATTTCGTGTCGGAACTCGGCGCGCCCAGGAATTCCGCGATGGGCCAGATTTTCAATTGGACGATGATCATATCCAGCCTGATGGTATACCCGCTCATGTGCTCGCTGGGCATGCATATAGGGACGAAACTCAGCTATGCCGCCACAGTCCTTGGCACCTGCGCCCTGGCAGGCGCAGTAGGCGTCGGATTCGCCCCCATGGATCTGCTGATACCGCACATAATCCTGGCTATGATGTTCTTCTGGGGATGGCTGTTCTCCGTCATCTTATTCACCATCGCGTTCTGCCGCAGGTTTTCCTTCCGTGAATCCCCTGCGCTCGTAATCGCCGGAATACTTGCGATGCTCGCATGCTGCCTGTTCCTCGCCGTCGTCTTCAACGCACTCCACATGTCCGCCGACACCTGCTTCAATATCAAGAACCCGCAGGCGTTCAAGCGCCCGGCGATATGGGACATAGCCATACTCGAATGGTGCGTCGTCCTGACCCTCATCGGCTGGAACCTGGCCACGCTGCGGTATCTGATGGGAAGGCAAAACTCAACACAAACTGAACGTCCAACATCCAACATCGAACATTGAACGTCGAATTTGAATTCATTCGAAGTTGGAAGTTTCCGCCGCGGCGGATTGAATGTTCGATGTTAATTTTTTGACACTTTATATAGAGAGTACTCAAATGCCTGACGGAAACCTGAAAGCCTATCCGGCTCCCGAAGGAGCGAAACTTTCTGATGACTACAGGATAAAAGTCAACGGAACGCCGGTTGATGTGTATCGCGGGGAAATATATGATCAGACGATGTCGCCACCGTTCGGAGGACCATACTCATTCGCGTACTTTGATTTTTCCGGAACCGTCGAAGTCGAGGTAGAATCCACAAAGCAATGGCTGCGGGATGTCGTAATACGGCCTGAATCAAAAGGTGTAAGTCCGACACATGTGTATCGCGGCAACATGAAGTTCAATCTCACCGAAGCGCCTTCATACCTCTCAATCGAACCCGATGCAAAACATGGTCCACTGCTCCTCTTCGCGAATGCACTTGAGACTTCTGCTCCAGCACCAACTGATGTAGGCGTAAAGTATTTCGGACCTGGGCTCCATCAGGCCGGCGCAATAGAACTCACCGACAATGAAACTCTCTACATCGCAGGCGGAGCAGTAGTCAGGGGAGGCGTCCATGCAAAAGGTAGGAATATAAAGATTCTCGGACGCGGTATTATTGACGGACTGAAATTTCCATGGTTCCAGGGCCCTACCAACACAATAATCGATCTGGACCACTGCGAGGATGTCATGATTGACGGCATCGTTGTCAAGGACGGCTGGGGCTGGAACCTGAACATGCGGGGATGCAGGAATGTGACGGTCAGGAACTTCAAGCTGGTTGCACTGCACTGCATGAACAACGACGGGATAGACATCTGCAACACCCGGGATGTGCTCATCGAGGACAGTTTCATCCGGAGCGAGGACGACTGCATCGCGATCAAGGGTTTTGGTTTCGCCGACAGGCAGGTGGTCGACAATGTCCTTGTGCGGCGCACATCTTTGTGGAACGACCGCGCGCATGTCTGGCGCATCGGGTGCGAATGCAGGACTGAAGCCATGCGCAACATCACTTTCAGGGACATCGATGTCCTTCATTATGTGACAAACTACTGGAACTGCGATGATCTTCCCACATGTGTTTCCCTGCAGCCAGCCGAAGACATGCCTCTGGAGGACATCCTTTTCGAGGATATACGGATCAACCATGAAGGACAGGAATGGGTCTTCGAGATCATGCCCAAGATGACACAGTGGGCCGAGAAAAAGACATTGGGACGAATAAGGAACTGCACGTTCAGGAACATATCCCTGAACGGGACTTTCCTGGGGAATTACGGAAAGATCAAGCTCCACGGCCCGGATCCGGAACACACTGTGGAAAATGTAACCTTTGAAAATGTAGTCCGCCACGGCAAGATCACCAGGAAGGATTCCCCTTCGGTTGAAGTCAGCGGACACACCAAGGGCATCGTGTTCAGATAGATTGAGTTAAAGTAGGGACTGGCTTTACGTGCCCGCAATAGCTGTTCTTTGGCTACGGCGAAGTAAGCGTTAAGATGCCTTTTAGCGTAGGCAATTAGGCATGTTTTGTTAAAGTATGCCGGTTTCGCCGAAACCGGCACGAGGCTCTTTCGGCGAAAGAGCCATACTTGATTGCGTAAATGAGGCTGACGTGCCCAGCTTAACGCTTACACGGCGGAAGCCTGTCCCATTCTTAGATTAAGATGGTACATGCTAAAGCACGTACCTACTTAACGCGCAAACATGCGCTCCATCAGTCCGGCCACATTCTTCCTTTAGTAGCCAAGGGCCAGCGGTCGGTGCGGAAAGGAACTGCAGGAAGACCGGCACTGTTCATGAGATTGCAGTCTGGACATCCTGTCCAGGCGTAGCGTACGGCGAAAGGCTTAGGAACTAGAGAAGAACTTACCCTTACAACGTTTTTCTTTTCGATTCGCGCTTCAGCATCCACAAACACCCGGTCTTTTCCGGCTATTGAAAATCCACTGGCTTTTCCACCATTGCCGCCGCAAAGCCCTTTTCCCACGTCCTTGAAAAATATTTCCACTGCGGATTTCGCAATCCTGTGCCTGGCATAGGACGGGCTCATGCACGGGCATTTCACCTTATACTGTTTAGCTATCATCGATATTGTAATTTTATTAAAAGTATGTCGGGTTTTAACCCGACGATCAATTGGCTGTTTAAAAACCTCCTTACTCTTTGAATGCAACTCGGCATTATAAGTATTAGACAGCGCCAGCAGAGCGAGTCGTCTGCCGACCTCCTGTTTGTTGCGTGGATGGATGTTGTCTGCCTCGCCTACGTCTATGGCAACCGCCATGCCGGTATTCTTCAATCTCAATGTTTCCGCCTGCGCCTCACGCAGTTCCGGCCAGCTTATATTCTCCTGAATGTTCTTCTCTGTTCCAAAACCTGCAAGCTGGACGAAATAGAATGGCAGTTTCCCGTCATGCCATGCATGGCGCCACGATTTGATCATTGCAGGAAAAAGCTTCGCGTACGACTCGGCCCAGCAGGCGTTGCTCTCGCCCTGGTACCAGAGGAACCCTTTTATCGGAAATGAAGCCAGGGCGTGTACCATCGCATTGCAGTGGGTCGACAGTGCATGCCTCTTGAGATTATTCTTGGCAAGCGCATCATTCTGCCTGTCCAGAAGAATTTTGAAACGCCTGTCCTTGAAAACATCAGACGGAATCCATGGTTCGATTTCAGATCCGCCCCAGCTGCTGTTGAGCAGGCCTATTGGTATTCCAGCTTCCAAATGGACATGCCTGGCAAAGAAATAACCGACTGCAGTGAACTGTCCCGACGTCTCCGGCGTGCATGTTTCCCATTTGCATTCAATCTCAGGAACTGGGACATCAGACGCAAGCTGCGGAATCCTGCAATGCCTGATCAATGGGAATTCCGCTTGTGAGATTTCCTTCTCTGCATCCTTTGAATCCTTAAGCGGCATTTCCATGTTCGACTGGCCGGAACACACCCAGACATCGCCTGCCAGGATATCCTTGAGAACGATTGTGCTTTCACCGTCAGAAACCGTTATTGAAAAAGGCCCGCCTGCCGGAAGAGCTGGAAAAGCAGCAAACCATTCACCATTGGAACCCGCAATGACGTTCTTCTTTTTATCCTGCAGCGAAACGCTTATGGTTTTGCCGGGAGATGAAACGCCCCGGACGTGGACAGGCTTGTTCCTCTGGATGACCATGTGGTCGGAGAACATGGAACTTACTTTGAGCAGATGCTTCATCATCATTTCAATTCATCCGCGAAGACCGCCTTGACAGTCGCTTTTACCGGCGGAGCCCCATCCTTCATGGCGCGCAGGAAGCGTAGCGCCTGCTCGAGAACCTCCCTGGCATCATATCCAAGACTGGCAACTGGTACCGAGCTTGGAGGTATGCACGGGAAGTTGCAATGTGCTATCACATCCAGTTCCTGAGGAAACTTGACTCCGGATTCGGCAACACCTTTTGTAACAGATTCGACGATGTTGTCGTCGGTGATGATAAGTCCGTCAGGTCGCTTGTCCTTGCCGCCATTGAACAGGAGCCGTGCAAGATTGCATCCCGGCAGAGTGTCGCCGAGACTCATCCCCTGGATCCAGTGCGGACCGGAGACGAAGCCATATTCCGACATTTTCTCGAGCCAGTTAAGATTGGAAATATCAGGATGTCCGATGACGGCAATGCGTTTTCTGCCCTTTGCCATGAGGTAGTCAAGAGCTTTTGCCTGGAAACTGACATCGTCCGTTGAAATCTGGGTGATTTCGGGATAGCCCAGCGGAGTCATCAAGGCGCATCTAGGAATTCCCGGTTCTGTCACAATCGGCGTCCTGTCAACCAGGAAAGGCGGAGAGGTGAAGAAGATTCCCATCAGCCTCTTCCTCAGGACATCGTTGAGGAGACTGACCTGATCAGTATTGTCGGTCCATCCATTATTTCTTATATTGAATCTCTGGATGATTCTGAGCCCATCGGACCGCGGCGTCCTGGCTACTGCAGAAAGCGCCTGCCAGAAACGGCTGTTCCTCGCCTCCTCCGGAAATACCATGGCCACGTTGACCAGATGCGGGGGAGTCTTCACGACAAATGTTCCGTTGCGTCCGTCGGATCTCAGGAATCCATCCCCCTCGAACTGGTCGATGATATTCTGGATGGTGATTGGACTTGCACCGTATCTGGCGCATAGCTGGCGCCGGGTGGGGACGCGCATCTCCGGCTCCCATTTCCCGCTGATGATATTCTTCTTGAGCTCCGCCGCTATTTCCTGGAACCTGTCGTCCGAACGCCCCCTTTTAGCGCGTCTCATGCCCTGCTCCGCAGGAGGAACGGCATATGGACCTGTGTTTTTCCGCTTCTTGTTCCCAGCCATAAATATCCTCGTTGATGATGAATCTAGTTCATTGTTATTGCATTATTTGCTATTTACAATACCATAACATATATTGAATTTCAATGTTGTCTATAAAGGGAACCGCTGTAAATTCGCATTCACGACCGAGGTGGAAGCCTACGGGAAACCTGCGAAGTAGTATAAATTTTCACTTCTGTGAAAATTTATCACCAGTCGATCACGACGCCGGTGAATTTCTCAGGGCTCTTCAGGAGTCCCTGGTAGGCTTCCTCGATCTTCGCCGGCGGGAGCCTGTGCGAGATCATCGGTTCGACGGTGAGCTGTCCTTCCTTTATCCATTCGAATATCATCTTCTGCTTGTCCCAGAGCGACAGGAGCGGGAGCGTCTTGTATCCGAACATCCCGATAGGCGGATATACGGGAAGGCACCATTCCAATGCGCCCCTCACACAGATGTTCCGTAGATGTATCTCGTTGAATGCTGTTGTCAGGTTGCCTTCGACAGGCGCGCGCGGCGTGCCCAGGAGGATCAGCTGTCCGACATTCGCCGTCAGGGCAAGGGCCTGCAGCACGACGGAAGTGTGTCCGACCGCATCGATGCAGATGTCCACCTTCGAATTTCCTGTAAGCTTTGTCAGACCTTCCTCAAGTGATTTAAGTTCACCTCCCGCAAGCGTATTGCGGATTCCGCAGGCCTCGGCAAGTTTCCTCCGCGACGGAATAGGATCGATGCCGATGACGTTCGCGCCCAGTATCCTGAACGACTGCGCGGCGAGGTTGCCGACCATGCCCAGTCCGAACACTGCGACATTCGGACGGTGGAGCGAGCGGTCCGCCATCGCCATCGCCGCCGTGGCGACACCCGCCATCCTGGAAGCGGATGCAATTCCCGGATCTATTTCCCTGGGAACTTCCATGACCAATGCTTCCTGTGAATATATGTAATGCGAGGCATGGGGGCCGAAGGTGAATACCCTCTGGCCTTTCACCGCTCTTGTGACCGCGGCTCCAACGGCTTCGACTGTACCGACATTTGCGTATCCCGACTTCCAAGGGTATGCGCACCATGAGTTCTTCTGGAACACAGCGGATTCCTTGGCAGTAAAAATGGAGAGTTCAGTTCCCGCGCTTATGAACGAGCATTCCGTCCTGACAAGTATCTCCTCCGGTCCAAGCTTCCCTTCAATCTCCAAATCCTGCAACTCGGCTTTCTCCTGTCCTGTAATCACAACCTGTTTGATTTTCATTTTATAATTTCCTCTGTTTATTCAATATCAAATTTCAATCAAAGAATAAGGCGGGTTTTACTTGTCATGAGCCTGTCGAATGAACCCGCCAATTAATCGTCGGGTTAAAACCCGACATACTATTAATGAAATTACTATATCGTTGGAAAGCAAACAGTATAGCAGCAACTTTCAGAATCCGTTGTACGGCCTGCAGAATTCATTGGCGCCCCAGGCTATGGCCCAGCTCTCGCCGGCAAGGAAGTTCACATGTCCATCTCCGAAGAGTACATTGCCTCCGTTGCGGGGATAAGCTTTCCCCGGCGGATGCATCCGCATGAAGTTAGTCCCTCCTTTCTCCTGCATTAATTCGCAGGTCAAGGGAATTCGGTCAGAAGAAGTACCCTTTATTTCCTGTCTTCCCGACCCATATATGAATCCACATTGGAAGTTCAAATTGGTCATTCCTGAAGTCAGAAGGCCGGTATAGATCAAATCAAACCAATCGTTAGTCTGCCATGGATCTCCGACATAGAGATATCCTGCACCTCCAAGGTCATGCCAGACGTCGAATCTGGAATCCAGATTGAAGTTCGGGGCATTGCCATTGTTCAAATTGGGGCAGTAGAAAACCTGTGTATTGGTAGTATAGGTGGGGGAGTCGCTGGCAATGACGGCCTTGGGGAGAGGGCCCAATCCATCGCAGGAGCGTGGCCGGGACAGCATGCCAAGCCCATGGATATATTTACCATCTACAGTGTTGCCGGTCAGCCAGTTTCCATTCTGGTTGAAAGGGGGGAACCAGCCGTTATAGTCGGAGTCATAGCACAGGTTCATCGTGCCTATCTGCTTCAGGTTCGACGTGCATACGATCCTGCGGGCGGTCTCCTTGGCATTCTGCAGCGCCGGCAGCAGCATTGACGCGAGAATTGCGATGATCGCTATGACGACGAGTAATTCAATCAGGGTGAACAAGGATACTGGATGCCTGACAATGGTTGCTGGATTCTTAATACTGGCCGCTTGCGACCGACGACCGACGACTGTTCGAGATTCTGTTCCGGATGCTGGTTTTTTGCATCTTGGATCATGCATCTTGAATCCTGCATCATTTGGATTAGTTCCCAAATTGGCAGTCAGGGAACTCACGTCAAACAGATCGCTCAATGTGAATTTGCAGTTCATGGCCCCCCGAAAACGTTATCGCATCATCCGCATCAGGCGATGGAATCATAATATCCATTCCATCATCTGTCAAGTCGCCAGCCCATATTTCCGTGCTTTTCAAAAATCCTGTTTCGGTTCAGCGCCAGCAGTCCTCCCCTCCGTTCCAGTATCTGTTCAAGCTGTCGGATGTGCGCCAGAGCACCCTGCCGCTAAGACAAAGGGAATTACTGCCTTTTGGCCTCGCCAGGGGATAGTTCCGGGGCGCGTGGTTCGCCCATCCCTTTGGACTCGACCAATATCCGCCGCCGCTGTCAGTTATCAGGACTATGTCGTCAGGCCCTCTCTTGGTTTGCCAGCCACGTCCGTCAATATACGCGCCATATCCGTCGGCACCCCAGTTTCCGGCAATCATCTGGGTCGTAGGCGCAGAATTCCCGTCAACATCAAGCCCGCAGTTCCAGCCGACGTTCCACAGCCACGAAAGCATATATCCCTGTCTGGATGTATAATAGGAGTCCCAAGGCAGGGTGGAGACGATGGGACATCCCCAGATGCTGGTGGAATTTTCTACGATCTTGATGTAGTCGGGTGACAAGCGTCCTCTGACAGTTCCAGTATCATGCTGACGTCCATCGCATGCCCCTGGAAGGCTGAAATTGAAATCGCCTGCATACAGGTTGACTGCTATTCCGACCTGTTTCATGTTTCCCCGCTCTAAGGTAAGCCTCGCCTGTTCCTTTGCATTGGAAAGGGCAGGCAGGAGCATTGCCGCTAGAATTGCGATAATCGCAATCACCACCAGAAGTTCGATGAGCGTAAAACCCTTTTTCATATGACTTTTCCCTCGGTGCAAATCCAGCAGTTTTCATTATATCAAGTTTCCATCCGATAATCAACATCCTCCTGACATTGCATGCTCCCACCTCCCTGCGGTGCAATTCATGGAATTCCAGCACGGCTGGCTGAATGCAGATATTCCGCATGGATGTCGCCAAAAAGATAGTTGCGGTCGTAATGGTAGTTTTCAGGGGACGGTCCCCAGCCGACATCATACTGGCCGTTGCTGTAGCTGCCACGGGCGGATTGAAAGCCGTGCGGCTCGCGGATGACTGAATTGTCGCTGGTCACTACCGAGGGACAGCCGAGAAATGCAATCTGGGAAGGTGTGAACTCGGCAGGATGGCCAAACAAGCGCATTCCCCAATTGACTCCCTGATTGAAGCGGCCCATAAAGTACATTCCCGACATATGGCCATTGTTTCCGGCGGAGACACGCGAGAGGTGAGGTCCGTTATACATATAGAGGGCTCCGCCATTCGACCCTGACAAGTCGCCCATGTAGGCGCCGCCATTATATCTCCACCCGCCAGGCAGATTTCCGGTACAGAGATTGGCACCTGTCGGGACCATTCCAGTAGGTCCTCCAGACCAGAGAGGCCCCGCCCTGTAAGTCGCGTATCCGGCTCCCGCAAGCCGCGCCCAGGCGCCTTTTGCGTAGTGGGTAACGTCAACAGCCTTGCTTGAGTTTGGATAATAATGAACGGGATTACCGGGAAGCCATGTGTCAGTCATGGGATCGCCGAACCATATTCCAGAGCATTCGTCTCCCCAGTTCCAGGAAACTTCAGTTGTGTCGTTGTCATAGTTCGTGGGATATTCAGTAAAGTCGGCGGCATATGTTGCAAGCGACAGCCCCATCTGCTTCTGGTTGCTCATGCAGCAAAGCACCCGCGCCTTTTCCTTGGCACGGTTGAGGGCGGGAAGAAGCAATGCCGCAAGAATTGCGACGATCGCAATGACGACGAGCAGTTCGATGAGGGTGAACGTATTTCCGATTTTAGTTTTCAATTTCAAATCGGCAATTGGCAATCGGCAATTGGCAGTCAGGAAACTCGCATCAGGCAGCTTGATGAGCATTAATCTGCGGTCCATCTTCCTTGCCCCCCCATAACTGTTATCGTTATTACATGTTATTACGATAACATTACACGCGGCAATTGGAAATGTCAAATCCCGGAAGGCATGATTATTGAATTTTCTGCCAGGCCGGGATGACTTCAAATTTCCGTACACGGTACTCCTCAGGAGGACGTCGGACTTGCAAACGAGCTCAGGAATGGCTGAATTTGTTCGTAGTAGCGCATGTTTGCGCGTTCTTTGTTTTCCAGAAGGAGCGCCGGTCTCCAGGCCGGCTCTTTTAAGCCGACCTGGAGGTCGGTGTTCCTTCAAAATAGCAGTTTTGAAATCGCCCAAGCTTATGCAATCACGGAATGTACTCGCGGGTGGTCGCATGTATATATTCGCCATGCAGGTCGCCGTACAGGTAGTTCCGGTCGTAATGGTAGTTTGCAAGCGGGTAGGAACCTGTGAACCCGGCATCGTACTGGCAGTAGGCGCTGAACGACTGGAAACCATGTGGCTCCTTCATAATTCCGCTGCCATGGTATACCGTGGGACATCCCAGGAATGCGATCTGCGACCAGTTGAACCCCTTCGGACAGTTCCCGATAAGACGGACTCCATGGCTTACCCCCTGTTTATGCCTTCCAAGGCGATGCATGCCGTTCAGGGATCCATTGTTCCCAGTGTTGAAGGCATGAGGACCGTTATAAGTATAAAGTCCAAACGTATATCCGACGGAGCCGCCCCTGTAGGTCCATCCTGTGTCTAGGTTTCCTGCACAGACGTTAATGCCGGTTGGAATCCAATTGCTTGCAGTCCGCTTGTATGGTACGTAGCCTGCTCCGGCAAGACGATACCAAGCTCCGTTCGTATTGTTGATTCCTGGATCTTCGTCAGTATCGTTTGGATTTCCGTTGGTTTCAGTTGGCGCCTGAGGGGCTCCAAACCATTTGCCGCAAGACTCATCGCCCCAGTTGCCAGGATATAGAGCTGTGCCATCTGAATAGTTCGTGGGATATTCCGTGAAGTCTGAACCATATGACCCAAGTGCGAGCCCCAGCTGCTTCTGGTTGCTCATGCAGCTGATCACCCGGGCCTTCTCCTTTGCCTGCTTTAGGGCGGGAAGCAGCATCGCCGCAAGGATTGCGATGATCGCGATGACGACCAGAAGCTCAGCGCTTCGCCCGGGGGGCTACGCCTGGCACAGCGAGTAATTCGATAAGTGTGAAAACCGATACTGGTTGCCGGATGCTGGTTGCCGGATTATTAATACTGACCACTGACGACCGACGACCGATGACTGTTCGAGATTCTATTCCGGATACTGGATTTCCATATCCAGCATCATGCATCCTGGAACCAGCATCAGCAATTTGATGTCTGTATTTCATCTTCCGTCCTGCTGCTGAAAATTAAAATCCACCTTCACTTCACTATATATAGTATATTTAATAAAGCATTAAATAGCAATAGGCAGTGATGGAAAAACTCGAAAATAATAATCATGATGCAGGAACAAGCCACAAGGCAGTCCAGGCAGGAACGGCAATTTCACCAGTACTGAAATGCTTTCCGCCGATAAGGTCGCGGAAACCTTCCCTGCCGGAATCCGGCAACTGGCATCTCGCTTCCCCCGAAGTGATATTATGCAGCGCGAAAAGTTCCTCACTGCCATCCTCGGTCCACCTGCGCAGGCAGAAAAGCTTCGGATGCAGCTTAAGGACCTCCTGCGGGGCGCCAGGATGGAACGCACGGCATTTTGAACGGATCACCAGGAGACGCCTGTATTCACCTGCGACTTTCGCACGGATGGACTCCTTGTTCCCCAGCTCCGCTTCAAGCCTATCGGCATTCAGTGTCTCGCGGTTGATCGTCCTCGCGCGTCCTGTCTGCTTCACCCCTTCAGTCCAGTTGCGCGAACCAAGAAGACTGTGGATGTAGATCCCGGGGATGCCGATGAACGACATCGGAATCGTCTGAGAAAGCATGAAACGCCTTATCTGCAGATCAATGCTTTCATCAGCATTCGGACCGTTTATCGCATCAAAATAATTTATGTTGAGTTCATATGGGCTTATCGAACCGTCGGAATTCCGCTTCCCGGTGATGTCCCCGCCATGCCTCCGCGCAAGTTCGCACAGTTCCATCCGCTCATCCACCGACAGAATCCCCTCCGTCGGCCTGACCCCTATCCCATCGTGCGTCGCAGTAATATTGAGGAAGGTCGTATTGTCCGAAACCTTTTTCACGCCTGAAGCCCAGTCTGACAGGACGGTCGCGTCCTGTTTGTATACCGACCAGAGGATCAGCGGAGCCAGGCTGAAATTGTAGATGATCTGCGCTTCGTCCCCGGCATTTCCAAAATAGACGATGTTCTCCTTGTGCGGCACGTTCGTCTCCGTCAGCAGGATCACGTGCGGCGCCGCGACATCGAATATGTCCCTGAACAGCTTGATGAGTTCATGGGTCTCCGGAAGATGCGCGCAGCTTGTCCCAAGCTTCTTCCACATGTACGGAATGGCGTCAAGCCGTATCATCGTCGCGCCATGCTCCGCGTAGAAGAGAAGAATATCCACGATCTCCAGCAGGACCTTAGGATTGGAAAAATTGAAATCAACCTGGTCGCGGCTGAAAGTCGTCCAGAGCCATTTCTTACCGTCTGCGGAATCGTAGTCGTGCAGCAACGGCAGGTTCCTGGTCCGCAGCACAGACGATGTGTCGGTATCAGGCGGAAGCGAAATGAAATAATCGGCATATTCCGGATTCCCCGCCAGATATTCCTTCAAATAACGGCTCTGGCTCGAGACATGGTTGATGACGCCGTCAAAGACCAGCTTGAAATCCCCGCCCATCGACTGGACATCCTTCCAGCCACCAAGGTCCTTCCTGACCTCGCGGTAGTCTATCACGGAAAATCCGTCGTCGGAGGAGTACGGATAAAAAGGCAGGAGATGCACGAAGGATATCTCTTCCTTGAAATTCTTCTTCAGGAATCCATGGAGTGTCGACAGGGGATTCTTCCCGCCGGTTATCGAATCGCCGTATGTTATCAGGAACGAGTCCTTCTCGCTCCAGCCGGTCTTCGTCGCAGGAATCCGTCCGCGATACGACATGAGGAGCTTTTCAAGATCCTCGAAGAGCCGTGGTGAATCCTCCCCGTACACGAACCGGAGCCGCTTCAAAATTCTAGATCTTGCTATATGATCCATCACAATCTCTGATTTATTAAAGGGAACCTCTAAAAATTCGCATTTGACGCGTTGCGGAAGATTTTTGAAAGCTCAAAAAGAATTTCTGAACGGAGGCGTATCGAGTAGATACGCCGACAGAAGAATATTCTTCTTTGAGCCAAAAAGATCCGCAACCCAAAGGGAGACAGATTCTTATGGATTTCGTCCGCGTTGCAAATCCAGTCACAACCCGCTACGGGGTTGCTCCTGGCGTTTGCTCCTTGCCGATTCTCCATAATCTCCTGTCTCGCGACATATGCCAATTTTTAGAGGTTCCCTAAAGCCCATTCATCCATCAATCCACCCATCCATTCATCCGTCCCAAAGCCATTTGGGACATTTGCAGTCCATCTCTTGCATAATAGAATAGCTTACAGGCGGACTTGAAATAAAACAAGATTAACACTGCACTTTGGAGAGCGCTCGAGGTACTTTGCACTCAGGGCGAGCTGATTTCAAAAATACAAAAAAACGGTTGTTGTGGGAAAAACGCTTGTTGGAGTTCACAGCTTCAGCGTGTCTTGGTATTAAACAGGTTATACACGCTAAAGCCGCGCACTCCAACTTTAGAAATCAGCTCAAATGAGGCAATTTTGGAATTGCCTCAGGGCAATTGTCTTAAGAATGTGATACACAGGCGGGACGCCTGTACCACTCTCTTCAATTCCCCCTTTGTGTCTCTGTGCCTCCGTGCGAGGAATATCTTTCCGTCTCTTATCCGGCTGTCCAGCTCACTCATCTTACTTCCCCATTCGACATTGGATGTTTCCGCCGCGGCGGATTGAATGTTCAAATTTTCCTTCCTAGCGGACCGCCGGCACCCCTGCCGGCAGTCTTTTCTTCTTCTTTTCCACTTCTACACCGATGCCGGCAAGTACTGACGACCATCGACCGACGACTTCTCACTCCCCAATCTATCCAGCGGGCTTTCTACGACCGCCAGCTTCTTCTGCGCCACATGCGTGTAGATCATCGTCGTCTCTATGCTCGAATGCCCCAGCAGTTCCTGTATAACCTTGACATCCGTCCCGTTCTCAAGCAGATGGGTCGCGTAAGCATGACGAAACGAATGACACGTCCCGTGCTTGTTGACCCCGGATATTTTCTCGTACAAAGGCACAAAGTCACTGAGACATGAATTGAATCTGACCATTGATGAGTCTTGTTATCCCGTCTTTCATCAGGTTCTCCCCGAAATTCAACAGATAACCGAGCTTGCAACCGGGAGCGCCGAAGAGTTTTCCAACCACTAATCTTCACTTATCCTTCACTAACAATATCTTGCCGGGAGATTGTCTTTGACAAAAAGCCAATATCACGGCAATTGCTTTCCCCATATTTTTTCACTTCGCAATTCGAATGTTCGATTGTTCGATTGTTCGATGCTGAATGTTCGATGTTCATGCATTTAATCTATCCAACGGGCTTTCCACCACCGCCAGCCTTAATATTGCCTCGCACAGAGACACGGAGCCACAAAGCAAGAATTAGTTTTATCTAATACAAGAAGATTCTTCCCTCCGTGCGAGGAATATTCCCCATTCACATCATATCCAGCGGCGACTCCGGTCTGTTGCCCAGCGTCCGTATTACATGCGTGTAGATCATCGTCGTCTCCACGCTATTGTGGCCAAGGAGATCCTGCACCTCCCTTATGTTCACGCCTTTCATGAGCAGATGGGTCGCGAAGGAATGCCGGAGCGTATGCACCGATCCGTATTTCGCAATGCCCGACTTCCGCATCCCCTCCTTCATCGCCCGTTGTATGGTCATGTCCGACACATGATGCCTCCGCATCTTGCCGGACCGCGGATCTTTTGATATCGTTTCTGAAGGAAAGACATACATCCACCCCCAGGTTTTTCCAGCATCCGGATATTTCCGATCAAGCCCGTTCGGAAGATAGACCTCCCCGACTCCTGCAGCCAGATCCTCCTCATGAATCTTCCTGACCGTCTCAAGATGTTTCCGCAACGGCTCCACAAGCTTCCTGCCCAAAAGCGTAGTCCTATCCTTGTCCCCTTTCCCGCCTCTCACGAAAAGCTGGCATCCCTCCCAATCAATGTCCTGCACCCGCAGCCTCATCAGCTCTGAAATCCTGAGCCCGCCCCCATATATAATTTCAAGCATGAGACGCTCCGTACCTTCAAGCTGGGCGAAAATTGCCCTGACCTCGTCCACCGTCAAAACCGAAGGCAGCTTTGATCCGGATCTCGCCCGGAGATTGTCGGACTGGTCCCCCATGTCCTTCTTAAGGACTTCCTTGAATAGGAAATTTATGGCATTGAATGCCAGATTCTGCGTAGATGCCGCAACATTACGGGATAATGCAAGCCAGCTGATATACCTGCGTACGGTCTCCGGATCGTCAATACCCAGGCTGTTCCTCTCGGCATAAGTGAAATAGGATTTTACCCGATCAAGATATGACTGTTCAGTATGATATGAATAATTCCTTACCCTCAGTATCTCCCGCATCCTGCGCTCAATCGAATCCCTTCCCTCCGCTCCAGAATTGATGGACGCGCTCGCCGATTCCGTGTTTTTTCCCTCTTCAACGGAGCGCTGGCCTGCTTCGACAATCCCACATCGGCCTTGCTCAGTACAGGACTCTCCTGGTTTTCGATTTGCATTACGTTCGTAGTTAAGCTCGTGAGAGCTGTTCTTCATCCCTGCGCCTTGGCTTTCGTGCGTACCATGGCCTCCCGCCGGCAATAAGGAATGTAGCACCCCGAGGCACTGCGCGCTCGGGGTGATTTCAGAGCGCTGCCCCTGGTCGCCTACGGCGCTGCCACAGGCAGGTAAACCTCCGGCCGGCAATAAAGAATGTGGTACTATGCCTTTTGCCTTATCAACGGAGCGCGGGTTTTCCAACCCGCGAGCAGGTACTTCCGCATTTACTCCTGATTCCTGCTTCTTCAACGCCGGCTTATACACCGTCTCGAAAATCCTGACCGCCTCCTCTGCCTGCCTGACGCGCCAATCTTCCAATCCAGGCTCGCACCTGAGATTGTTGAGGAAGTAGTTCAACCTGTCGGAAAGCTTCTCTATACCCGGCGGCATGACCATCGCAGAATATCGCTTCACCCAGTACAGCCAGTATTTCACCTTCCCTTCATCGACATATCTGTTTTTGACAGCAAACTCCCCAAACCTGTAGAGATCTATAATTTCAGCCATACTCCCCCCTTAATGTATCACAGGCGTCTCGCCTGTGTCTTCCGGAGCGCTGGCGTCCCGCCGGCAACTCGTTCGTAGCCTGTCCTCCGTAGCTCATTTGGCGAAGGAGGATCAAGCTCGTAACCTGTCACGGCGTGGTTCCCTAAGGAGCCGAACGAACTCCAGCACTCCAGCAATTTAGAACTTTAGAACTTCAGAACTTCCCGGGTGTGGCTTTTACCCCCTTTTTCAGGAGTTATGCCACAGACATAATTATTTTCCCTTATTATGCCACATGTGGTATAATAC